>NZ_JBIVUE010000004.1:0-509475 GCF_044757045.1 Streptomyces sp. NPDC091377
GCATCCGCTCGAACGTGCCGTCCAGGGCCCACCGGCGGAAACGGGTGTGCAGCGTGGCCCACGGACCGTACCGCTCTGGCACGTCACGCCAGGCCGTACCGGTCCGGAACTTCCACACGATCCCGTTGAGCACCACCCGGTCGTCCAGCCGCTTCCTGCCCCGCGACGACACGGGCAGAAGCGGCCGGACGAACTCCCACTCGGCATCGGACAGCTCATGTCGACGTATCACCCAACCATGATCCACCACTCAAGAGCATTTGAGGACACGACCTAGGTCGCCAGGGACCTGGGGATCAAGGCCACCACCCTGGGCGGCTGGGTCGCACGGGCCTGCCGTGCCGGCACTGCCGGGGCGGCCACCGGAAGCGAGGAACTGGCTCGACTGCGGCAGGAGACGCGCAGTCGCCCGTCGCTGATTTGAGTGAGAAGATTCACGACGTTCCCGCACAGTTGGCATACTCTAAGGATGATCTAGCCGGGGCCGACGATGAGGTATATGGGTCTGGTACAGGTTCGGGTGACAGATTCGGTCACGCGGCCTGGAGGGCCGGTGTGGTCATGACGGTCTCGAATTCGATGGGGGTCAGCCGGCCGAGCGAGGCTTGTCGGCGGCGTCGGTGGTAGGTCTGCTCGATCCAGGTCACGATCGCGATTCGCAGTTCTTCGCGGGTGGCCCAGGTCCGGCGGTCGAGGACGTTCTTCTGCAGCAGGCTGAAGAAGGACCCTCCCTATCGAGCCGGCCATTCGGTGGCGGTCGAGGGCCCGGACGAACTTCCGCGAGCAACTGAGATCCGCGATCGCTGTGCAGAATTCAGCCGTCGACGTTTCCACCTCTGGCCACGGCGTTGTCCAGAGCGGTCACCGCCAGGCGGGACGTCACCCGCCCGTCGATGGAGTAACCCACGATCCTGTTGCTGAAAACGTCCTTGATTGCGCAGAGGCAGAGCTTGCCTTCGCCGGTGGCCTGCTCGGTGATGTCGGCGAGCCAAAGGCGGTTCGCGCAGGCCGCGGTGAAGTCACGGCGGACCAGGTCGTCGTGCACGGGCGGGCTGGCCTTCTTTCCCTTGCCGCACTTCTTGCCGAACACGCTCCACCATCGGTTGTCCCGGCAGATCCGCCAGGCAGTCCGGTCCGTCATCGCGTCGAACAGCAGCTCGCGCGATACGCCTCCTCCAGCACGGCATCGCTCACCGGCTGGTCCAGCCAGCGGTAGTAGGGCTGTCTGGCGAGCTTCAGCACACGACACGCAACCGTGACGGGCACCCCGTCCCCGGCCAGCTCCTTCACGAGCGGGTAGATCCTTTTCCCGGCAGATGCGCCTGCAACAGATAGGCCGCGGCCCGCCGCAAAACCTCGTTCTCCTGCTCCAGCAGCTTGATCGGCCGACGCGCTTCCCGAAGCTCGGCACTATTCTGACCGGTGACCCTGACTCGGTTCCGCCTTCGATGTCCGCGCCACGCATCCACTTCCACAACGTCATCGGATGGACTCCGAAGTCGGTGGCTACCTGCTCGACCGTCACACCCGGCCCGCGGATCCTCGCGACCCGCACGACGTCCTGGCGGAATTCCTCCGGATAAGGCTTGGGTACAGCAACATCCTTCCCACCCGCCCCACAGGGCGCGCCAGTTCAGATGTCACCTGATCGTGCGGCGGCCCCGGCAGGACTCGAACTTGCGGCCAAGCGCTTAGAAGGCACCTGCTCTGTTCATTCATCCAGGGTGCCAGTATGTCCCGGTTTAGTGAATTTTGTGCAGCGAATGCTGCTTCCAGGGGTAGTTCGCCGACGGCAGACGTATTGAGTCGGCAACGGACTGGATTAGTTCGGCTGCTTCAAGTGAACCTAGGTGTAGGCGAGTTAGCCGCGGGTGTGTGTCGTCGGTATGGAGCGACGCGGCAAATCCCGAAGGGGTTTATGGGCGGGCCCCTGCCTTTGTAGCACGAGATCCCCGGTTACCGAAACCGGGGATCGTGTGGACGATTGTTGTTGTTGTCGAGCGATCCTCGTGCGACAGATCCCCTATTTCCGCAAGGAGTTCACTGCTGTGCTGGTTGATGCATTGGATGAGGAATGGATACTCTCCGAGAGGCAAGTTCTCTCGCTATTGGATTGGGTACGCCAGCAGGCTGGCGGCAGTCGCTCGGTTTACCCCTTCCTGGTCACCCTGGCCGAGGGGGCACTCCGTCCGAGTGAAGTGCGATCCCTGCGTGTTCGTGATGTTGTCCTTCGTTCGGGTGATTCTGGTGAGCTGACGGCTGGCTATCGGGGGCGGGCTCGAGTGGTTCCGCTGCGACCGGGGTTCGCCATGTTCCTGCGCGGCTGGATCAACGATGCCGGTCTCCAGAAGGATGATCTGTTGTTCCCCGGCGCGCGTGGTGGGCGACTTTCGGTAGATGCATATATGGGGCTGTGGGAGCAGGCGCAAGAGGCTGTGCTGCCTCACGATGAGCTGCTGGCCTGGCGGTTGGGGGAGCCCGTCGACATCCTGCGGGAATCTTCCCTGGTGCGATGGCTGAGGCTGGGCGTCGATGTCGCTACGGTGGCCGAGCTCGCTGGAGTGGCCCCGGCCTGGCTGGCCCTTCGCTACCCGTACTGCTTCCGTCTTGAAGCAACAGAGATCGACTGGGAGCGCCTTGCCCAGACGGCTCGCCTGCCGGAGCCGACTGACCGATGAACCGGGCGGCGCTCCGGCAGCTCAGCGGAGCGCCGCCATCCGGGACCCAATTCCCCACGCTCTCCGGTTCGCCGTCGAGAGCGTTCCTGCAGGGATCCCGTGCGTAGGAGCCCTGCCGTCCCGTGACGTGCCCCGCCCCGCCCCGCCCCGACAGGGCTTACGGCTACCAGCACGGGCTGGACTGGCGTCGCGGCCGCCTCGTCGCCGCACCCATTCACCCTCCTGCCAAGGACTGACCCATGCCTGCACGCCTGTTGTCCATCCCCGCCGTCGCTGCCGCCTTGGACGTCGACCGCCGCACCGTCTACCGCTTCATCGCCGCAGGCGACCTTCCAGTCGTCGATCTGCGCACGGGCACGAGCCGTTCGCGGATCCGCGTCCCCGCCGCCGGCCTCGACGACTTCATCTCCAGCCGCGCGGTCGCCGCACCGAGGCCGCGTCGCTGAACCCGGCCCGCCGAAGGGCCTTTCGTGCCGACATGAGGAGTTGGGCTGTACCTACGCAAGTTGAAGACCGGGAACTGGCAGGCGACGGTACGCAACCGCCTCGGTGACCGGTTCAGCGAATCGTTTCCGCTCAAGGCGCAGGCGCGCGCCTGGGGACTCGAGATGGAGACCCAGTTTGCCCGCGGGGGCCTGCGTGACCCACGCGTGGGCGCAACCTCCTTCCGTGACTGGCACGATCGGTGGTGGGACGCCCGCGTCGTCGAGCCCCACACGCTGCAGGGTGACGGGTCGAGTATCAAGAACCACGTCATGCCCCACTGGGCCGACTGGGAAATGCGGGCCATCACCCGCATGGATGTGCAGAGTTGGATCCGCTCATTGATTGACAAGGGCGCCGGGGCCGCGGCCATCAAGCGGGCCTACAACCTGACGTCCTCCATCATGCGGGCGGCCGTCGACGACGACGTCATCGCGGTGAGCCCCTGCCGCAGCATCGATCTGCCCCAGATCGCAGTCAAACCGCCGCAGTGGTTCACGCTCGACCAGGCGCAGAGCATCCTGGACGAACTCCCCACCGTGTGGCGCACGATGTGCCTGCTCGGCTTTTACACCGGGCTGCGCTGGGGCGAGCTCTCCGGCCTTCATCGGCACCGCATCGACCAGCGCCGCTCCCGCCTGTTCGTCGTCGAGGTCAACACCAAGAGCGGCATCAAGGAGTACCCGAAGAGCTCCAAGAGCCGCCGCGAAGTGCCCCTTCCGCCGCGCGCTCTGGAGGCCCTTGAACGTCACATCCACCGACTCGCCCGTGACGCCGTGGTGTTCACCACCCTCACCAAGGGCCGGGCCGGCCGCCTCCTGAGCGACGGCAACTGGCGACGGCAGACCTGGTGGCCAGCCGTGGACGGCGCCTACTACTTCGACGATGACGGCGAGCAGCAGCTCGTCCCGCACTATCCGCCACATTCCATGCGTCACACCTGCGCCTCATGGCTGGTTCAGAAGGGAGTCTCGCTGTACGAGGTCCAGCACCTTCTTGGCCACGAGAGTTTCCAGACCACTCAGCGCTACGCCCACCTCCAACCGGACGCACACAAGGCTGTCGTCGGAGCCTGGGAGCGCATGGAAGCCCCGCTCACTATCGCTGCATAAACGTTCCTTCGCCCCGTCCCCAGTGGACGGGGCGAAGCCGTTTGCGGAGGGCGAGGACGCACATCACAGACCCGTGCCGCCCGACTGGGCCTGGGACAGAGCCCAACGGTCATCGGAGTCGAACGGCCACGGGTAGGCGTAGCCATCGACCCTCGCGATCTCGCGAAGTACCTCCCGCGTCGCCGGAGGGTCAGGCGGAGCGCTCAGAGGGTGCTGCAGGGGGTCGAGACGTGCCGCGTACGCCTCAGCCCACTCAAGCCACTGTGCCTCCCCGCCCAGAACCGGTGTGCTGTCGGTTCGGGCGCGGGCGGTCTGGCAGAACGCGTGTATCTCGGCAGCCCATTGCCAAGCTCCGACCTGAGCGGTGAGGAACTCGGCGCGGTGCTGCTCGACCTGCTGTTCACGGGCCTGCGCGATGGCTGCGTACCACCGGCGTCGCCGCTCGGCTTCGAGGAGCTCCTGCTCCCGCTCCCGGCGTTCGCCTTCCGCAGCGCGATGTTCGAGATCTTGCAGGAGGAGACCCAGTCGGGACTCCAGGGTCCATCGCGCTCCGTCGCTGTACGAGTAGGAGTTCCAGCTGTTGGCGAGTGAGCCGAGGGCGAGGCGACCGTTGAACTCTTCGTCGTACTTGGGCGGTCGGGTCCACGGATTGCCTTCCTGCTGGCGGATTTCTTGTGCGGTGGGCTGGTGCGGGACTCTGGTTGTCCGCTCGGTGAGGGCGAGGGGATAGGCGTGGCCTCGGATCACGATCGCCACAGTGTGCACGGCCTCGCCGCGTTCCAGGTCCGTCTGAGTCTCGGCGGTGTAGCCGCGGCTCTCGGCCTCGGTCAGGAACGCGTGCATGATCCGAAGGGCGCGGTTGACGAGCGGACGCGACACGTACAGCGGGATGACCTCCGCCCTGCCGCGGGTATCGACCATGCCCTGAGAACGCCCCAGAACCTTGCGCGTCGCACGGACAAGCGGATGAGGTCGATCCAGAACTTCGGGGACATCAATGGCCGGCACTGGAGGAGGCTGGGCCGCCTTCTCTGCCTCCTCGTCGACCAGCGTGAAGACGCAGTCGCCCCGCTGGCGGCCATTCCACCGCAACTTGTGGCCTTCAGGCACGTGCCCGTGGTGAAGCGCGTCGTAGTAGGCGGCTCGCCACCGGCCACGGGTCTGGGGCGCGGGATCAGGGACCGTGATCTTCCCAGAGGTCGATTGCAGCCGGGAGATCAGCTCGGCCCCGTCCGCCGGGGCCCGCGCAGCTTGGGCTGCATCGCCCTTTAGCCGCTCCTTCTCCGCCTGCACCTGGCGAGGGTGCTTGCCGTGCTTGAGGTAGAAGCGACCGTCCGCAGTCACCACGGCGACGTGGTTGTTGCCACGCCAGGTCCTCTGGATCAGCCCACGCTGTTCCAGCGCCCATGCTGTATGTACGCGGCCAGGTGCGATTTGCACGGCATCGGAAGCCGCCGCGATCTCGCGGAGCAGGGTGGCCTGCGGTGCGGACACTGCGTATTTCACTTCAACGGCTCCCCTCGACAGCGTGCGGTCGGGACGGTCAACGTAGAGCGGGTGGGCGGGGATTGGGAGGCTAGCGGTCCCTCGGAGGAGTGCTTGAGGGCGATCTTGCGCACAACCGACGGTAACCGGTGTAGGACAGCACGAAAGTTCCGGTTCAGAGTGAGTGAACGTTCACTGCGGCTGCTGCGACGTCGGCGGGGAGTAGGAGTTCATCTTCGGCCTCTTCTTTGCGCTGCGACTGCGGGTGCGTACGGCCCGATCACGGGGCGTCTCGTTGCTTGTTTCGAATCCGAGCATGACGTTGTACCCCTCTCGGGCGCGCTGCAGCCCGAAGTCCCTCAACTGCTCGACGCTGGTCCCCACCGTGCCGACTCGGCCGAGCTTCACCAGCTCTGCGAACTCCGATCCGACGAGGTAGTTGACTGCCCTCTCGTAGCTGAAGATGCGTCCACCCTTGGGGCCGAGCGTGCAGTCGTCCTCCAGGAGGATGCGGGCATAGGAGAGGGGGATGTACATGCCGTGGGCCAGCTCGGTGCTGGAAGCCGCCCCGTTTCGCCAGTGTGCGAACTTCAGGAAGCATGCGTCCACGGAGAGGCGCCACTCATGGGAGCGGGCGGGCTTTGTACTGAGCTGTGAAACCTGTTCCAAGCGGTCCATCTGGTCCAGGAGTTGCTTGTTCACCCGGTATTCCTTACGCCGGGGTTCCAAGCGTTTGTACTGGACGAGGACGAAGCTGTGTGTGGGGTGGTGGTAGTAGATCATGTCTGTGCCCAGTCGGCTCTCCACCGGAGTGGCATTGACGTTGACGACCTCAAGACGGCGTCCTGTGGAGTCTTCTAGCACGTGGATGTCGCATCGAACGTCACCGCGTTGCCGCCAGTCGTCGAAGCGGGGCACTTGATCGCCCAGGCCAACCCGTACGTCGTGGTCGATCAGGCTGTTTTCCACCGGGTCCGGAATGAGTCCCGCCAGGTATGGCTCTTCCCGGGACGCGGGGCGCCCCCAGACCGACAGTGCGGAGTGCGGGAAATTGGTCACGCGAGTAAGGGTCTGAGCCGCGTCTCTTTGCTCCTGCCACGCACGGTCCGCTGCGTCCTCGACGTTGAAGTCGAGCGGGTTGAGCTGGGCGAGCAACCAGTCGATGTACCGGGACAACTCGGGGTGGCGTCTTAGGAGTGCCTCCTGCAAAGTCTGCCAGGTTTCCATGCCACAGTGGCCTGCGCTTTCTGAGAGAGCACGCTCCACATGACGTCGGTGTGTCGAAGGCAAGGATGCGAGGATTCCGTCGGGACCGTCCAGAGGAACCGGCTCCGGACATCTACGCATGGGCTCGATGGTGACGCTTCTGTCGACCGGACCCACGGTGTTGATGCGCTGGACTGACCCCATCCAGGTGATGAAGCGGCCGTGTTCGGCGAGCCCGTCGCTGCCGGAGTTCGCGGAACGCGCCAGGTTGTCGCGGACCAAGAACACCAACCTGGTACCGGTGTCCGACGTGTCGAGCCCAGTGGGCAGCCCTTTGGTGAAGCGTTCAGAGATGAGCCAGTCGTCTTCGTTGTCGGCCATCTGTTCCGGGGTGAGGGTCACTATGTAGGTCACGAGCGGACTTTACCGATGCGGTCGACGCCACAGGCGTACGGAACGCCCGGTCCTGTAAGTCGAGTTGTCACGTTTGTTAGGCGATGCCTGGCCGAGGAGTTGCTGGGCGACGGGATTGAAGGACATTGAGCCGTCCGATGCCCGACGGGACACCAACGGTCACTTCGGCGCGCAACTCACCCGGCCCCAGCGCACCGTCAACCGGGCGCCGGCCAGGGCAGGGAACCCGGGGAGCACACCATGTCACGACTGGTCGTGACGCTTGTTTGACGCTCTGGGCGCCAGATCGCGGAATCGCGAGCCCAAAAGTGGGCTCTGACCTGGCCTTTTCCGAGTATCGCTCGGCCCGACACCTTTCCGACGACGCATCACGTGGAGTGCGTGGCGATTCTTGAACCTGCGGCCAAGCGCTCCTGACCTGCGAAATTGTGCGTGAGGAGTCCGAGAGGTCCCGGCTGACGACGGATGCTGCGCGACGCGGGCGTCCAACTGGGCTACCAAGAGCGGACGTTGGGAAACAAGCGCAACAACGTCCGGCGCCCGGCCGGGCCAGGCTCATGGTGTCCACCGCGGTGGGACGTCCAGCATGACCAAAAAGACCCACGTATCAACAGATTCATACATCGCGGTTGCTGGGGGAGTGGGGCGCCTGACCGCACGCTGAGGCGTGTTCTGGGCATAAATGAAGCTGGCGTTACCGGTGTGGGTCTTGTTGGAAAATGTTGAGACTGGTAGAACCGTCCATGTCATTACGAATGACGTGCCGCCACCTGGATGGTCCACCTCACCAACGGGCAACAAGGCGGCCTGACATGCGGTCTCCCCGGGGGCGACTCCCGAGTTCACATCCGGCCGACCGTCGCGCCACGCGCACGACGGCACCCGCTGTGTCCCACGCCCGCCCGGGTCCGCCCCACGCGCCCCCAAGGAGGCACTTCATGAACCGCAGACTTCGCGCCGCGAGAAAGAGAACGGCGGCGCTGGCCACCTCGCTGTCCCTCCTCGCCTACGGCACCGCCCTGGCCGCCACCGCAGGCGTGGCAGCGGACGTTGCCACGGCCTCCCCGGCCGACGCCGCCGCTGCCGCCGAGAGCAGCCCGGCCCTGACACCGCCGATGGGCTACAACAACTACTACGTCACCTTGTGCAAGGGCACCCTGACCGAGGCAGACGTCAAGCGGACCGCCGACCTGATGGTGTCCCAAGGTCTCACGGCTGCCGGCTACCAGTACGTCAACCTGGACGACTGCTGGCAGGCGCAGGAACGGGACAGCTCCGGAAACCTGGCCCCCGACCCTGTCCGCTTCCCCAACGGGATGAAGGCGCTCGCCGACTACGTCCACTCCAAGGGCATGAAGTTCGGCATCTACTCCAGTGCCGGAATCAAGACGTGCGGCGGCCTTCCCGCTTCCTTCAACCACGAGCAGCAGGACGCCGATCAGTTCGCCTCCTGGGGGGTGGACTACCTCAAGTACGACAACTGCGGCAACGACGGCATCGACGTCTATCCGCGCTTCAAGGCCATGGGGGAGGCGCTCAAGGCCACCGGGCGCCCGATCGTCTACAGCATCTGCGACGGGGGCGAGAACAAGCCCTGGAAGTGGACGCCGAGAGTGGGCGACTTGTGGCGGACCACCACGGACACCGGTGACAACTGGCAGAAGGTCATCAACAGGGCCCACCTCAACCAACGCCTCGCACAGTACGCCGGCCCGGGCGCCTGGAACGACCCGGACATGCTGATGGTCGGCCGGGGGCGCATGACGGACACCGAGTACCGCACACAGTTCAGCCTCTGGTCCATGATGGCCGCCCCCTTGCTCATGAGCACCGACCTGAGCAAGGTCAGCGCAGCGAGCCTGGAGACCCTCAGGAACACCGACGTCATCGCCGTCGACCAGGACCCCCTCGGCAAGCAGGGCACCGTGATCTCCAACAGCGGCGGCCTCGTCGTCATGAGCAAGCCGCTCCACGACGGCAGCCGGGCCGTGAGCCTCACCAACGAGACCGACACCACCCAGACCCTCACCACCACGGCCACCGCCGCCGGTGTCCCCGGAGCCGCCTCCTACACGGTCAAGGACCTCTGGACCAAGAACATCAGCACGTCGACCGGGACCATCAGCGCCTCGGTCCCCTCACACGGCACCGTGATGTACAGGATCACTCCCGCCACCTAGTGGATGAGGGGCGGCACATCAGGCACGCTCCCCAGCCCCGTTCCGCTGCTCGTGAACCGGGGCGGACCCGCGGTGGTCGGGACCGGTCGTGGCACCGGTGAGGGTGCAGCCCTTGCGGGCCAGATCCAGGGTGGATCCCTTGACCAGACAGGCCGTGATCATATGAACCTGCTGGCCATAGGTCCGGCCCTTCGTGGAGGACACTTCCCCGTTCGGACCCACCTCACAGGGGTTGTTGTCGGTGCATTGCTGACCGTCGGCGTTGTGGGTGTTGTGGATTCCCACGACCGTGGAGCCGTCCGGGCCCAGCAGCGCCGAACCGGAGTCGCCGTGCCAGGGGGTGCAGGCTTCGCTCGTTGCGTAGCGGATGGAGTTGTCCAGTTGGTAGCCGCCCTCGCGCAGGTGGGGCACCACGGCCTCGGCGGCGCAGTCGTAGCGGATGCCGCTGGACGCCACGGTCAAGGGGTCCCCCGCGCGGACGGGGGTGGAGGTGAGTCGGAAGATCTTCGCGCCTTCCGCCCTCAACTGCGCGTATGTCTTGTCCAGTCGGTAGAGCGCGATGTCGGTGCCGGTGATCGTCGCGTACACCAGCCGTTGCGTACGGGCGGTGGTTCGGGGATAGCCCTGACGGTCGGCGACAGGCACCTCCCGGTCGGCCGGCTGGTCCACCAGCGCGGTTCCGGGCGCGGGCCACTGTCCTTGCACGCAGTGACCGTTGGTCAGCAACAGCGCCGGGTCCTGCGGCCGGGAGGCGGGGGTTCGGACCACCGAGCCGACGCAGCCGCTGAGATCCACCGAGCCTTCCACGTTCGGGATCGGATCATCGGGCGGTACGTCGGTGCCCGAGATGATGCCGTTGATCCAGTCGGCGTGTGCGGTGACATCGGTGTACAGGGTCTTGCCGCGTTCGTCGGGGCCGCTGACCACACCGGCCACCGCCCACTGGTCGCCCTCGCGGACGAGCGCAGGCCCACCGGAGTCCATGTTGGACGCGGCGACACTGCCGTCGCTGCTCCCGACACACAACTCTCCGGGCCCGCCCGACGGACACGTCGAGATCGGCTGCACGACGGTGTCGGCCTCCCGCAGCCGCGTGGGGAAACACGCCGCGTCGCCGGAGTCGTCGCAGGTCATGCCCCAGCCCATGATGCGGACGGGTGTGTTGTCCGGCGGTGTGGTCGAGGCGATCCGCACCGGCTTGGCCCGAACCGGGGTCCGCAGGTGCATCAACGCGAGGTCGCGGCCCCAGAATCCCCCCTCGTCGCGACTGGTCGCCAGCCGGTAGTAGTGGTCGACCTCGGCGACCTCGCCTCCGGACGCGGTGTTCAGTGACCCGACCCGGACCTTCCAGCCACGCGGTACCCCCGTCTTCGCGTTCGTCGGGTTCCGGCCGGCGCAGTGGCTGGCGGTCAGGACCCATTGCGGCGCCAGGACCTCCACCCCGCAGCCGTGCTTGTCCGGTCGCGGCGCGGCGGGATAGGACGGCTGGAAGGAGCCCATGAACGAGTACGCGCGGGTGGACTCGGTGCCGCCCACGACGGCCTGCGCCGGTAAGGGGGTCAAAAGCGCCGCGGCCAGCGCGATTCCCGTCGTCAGGGCGGCGGTCGCCCTTCCGGCTGTCAACGTGTGCATGAGTGGTGCCCCTTGCGTCTGCCGCCGTCCGTCGCCCCGGCGGACTGGTGCCCGGGGACAGCGGTCGGCCGTCCCCTCAGCCATCGATCCTGGACCCAGCGGCCCTCCGGAGGGCCTCTCCCGCGTATCGGACGTGGCTCGTCGGCCTCTCCGTTGTGTATCAGCGTGTGAGGAGGGCGGCTTTTCCGGCTCCGGGCTGGTCGGTCGCTGTCTTCGTGGTGTGGGGGCTGTTGGCCTCGGTGGGGCGCCGGTCGGGCTTCGGTGGGGCGTCGGTGGGGCGCCGGGGGGCTTCGGTGGTCGGCTGGGCTCGCTCCGACGCCCTGCTTCATGCCGCCGGGGCGTCTCCTGGGGTGTCCGGTGGCTGCCATGTCGCCTGGATCAGGGCTCGTTCGGTGCCGGTGAGGTAGACGGCTGCGGCGAGCCAGGCGCGGGCGTATGCGTCCGGGTCGGCCTCCTCGGTGCGGCCGAAGACGTCACGGCCGCGTCGGTCCGCCTCCGTGGTCAGCTCCGTCAACAGGTCTGCCGCCGTGCGGAATCCGACCCGGCGCAGGGCCGCCGCGGTCCCGGCGCGGTCGCCGTCGCGCGCGGGTTGGGCGACGGCTCGGCGGCCACCCGACACGGCGACCTCGACCAGCCGCCGCAGCCGCCACAACGGTGCCTCCGCCACCGGGTCCGGCGGGACGCCAGGGAGTCCGGCCGTCTCCGACAGCGCGTCGGCGGGCGGCAGATGGACGCCTTCCAGGCGGTCGTAGCCCAGGTCGGCATGGCCCAGCCACTCCTCCGGCAGGCGCAGGGTCGTCGGGCCGCCGTCCGGCAGCGGCCCCACGGCCAGGGGCCGGAGCGTGGCGGCGCGGTCGGGATCCGGACGGCCGACGACCCGCAGCCGCAGCCCGGGACGGGACGCCAACCGGCGAAGGTTCGTGGTGTGCGCCAGGTCGGGATGGCCATGGGCCGGCAGCAACCGGATCAGCAGGCCGTCACTGTCCGCACGGCCGGGCAGCAACTCCCTCGCGAAGACCTGGTCGTTGAGCGCTCCTACGATGACCAGATCGCAGCCGATCAGTTCACCGGCCGGCTGCCGCGCCTGCTCGGGGTCGCTCACCGGAGCGTTCCCGAGCCCGTCGCCCACGGCCTCGGAGAGAGGGCGTGCGAACAGGGCGGCCAACGGTCCCGAGGTCCAGGACCGGCCCGCGACCGGCGTGGCCCGGACGCCCTTGCCCGCTCCCAGCCGGCCGTCCGACGACAGGGTCGCCCCCGAGATCAGCAGCCCACCGCGCGAGAGCCGGGCGTGATCGAGACTGCCCGAGCCCAGCGCGACAGGGGCCGTCGCGGCACCGCGCGCTCGGGCGGGACCGCCCGGTTTGACGTCCGCGACGCTGAACCAGCGTCCGTCGTCGGAGATGACATGTGTGACCACCCCGCCGTATCCGGTCGCCGAGATCACCGGCTCCCGGCACACCCCGTGCACCCGCAGCGCGCCCTCCGGGCGGTAGGCACGGCGGGCGGACCCGATCCAGGCCGGGTCCGGCTCCTTCGCGGTCAACAGGGCCGTGGTCAGCAGGAGTTCACGCAGGTTGTCGACCAGGTCGGCCAGCCGGTGGCCGTCATGGCGGGAGCGCGCGCCCCGCAGTCCCCGCACCACGCGCAGCGCCGCACCCTCCGCGCGGTACAGCCCGGCCAGGCGCGCCGAGTGCGAGGCCCGCAGCAACTCCGCCTGCGCGACCGCGCCCGCCGCGGGCACCCCGGCGGCCAGCGCCGCCACCGCGGCGGCCCACAGGGCGCGTGCGGCGGCCCGCTGCGGTGCCGTGAGGTCCGTCCGTGACGAGGTGTCGACGCCCGGTTCCGGTACGGCAGCGAGGGAGGTGGCCGGCGTCCCCCCGGTCGCCGGGTGTGGGCGGGGCCCTGCCGCCTGCGCGTCCGACCTGTCCGACCTGCCCGACCTGTCCTGCGGGTCTGGTGCGGCGTCCGCATCGGCCATCGTGTCCGCGTCGGCCACCGGGCAGGCGCTCAGCACGGCTGCGCGGTGGACGCACCTCGGCGCCAGCAGGCAGCTGCACACCGCCTGTTCGGCGTCCGTGACCGCTCCGGAAGGACCGGGGGTGAGGACGACCTCCGCGTCCGCACCGCACCGCACCCGCCGCTCCGCGCCCGTCACGACGACGGGAACGGCCGCGTAGGTCTCTATGGCGGCGTCCAGTTTCTTGCGCAGCCGGGAGGTCAGACCCGCCACGGCGGCGGCGGTCACCTCGGGCGCGACCGGGGGCAGTTCGGGGCTCATCGGGACTCTCCGCGGAGGCGATCGCCCACCCAGCGGGCGAGGGCGAGGGGACTGAGGGCGGCGACGGGCATGCCGGCCGCGACCAACTGCTGGGCGACGGGCACGGAGTAGCGCGGGCTGCCGCTGTCGTCCAGCGCGGCGCAGCCCATCAGGTGCACCCCCGAACTCGCGAGAGCCCGTACCTCGCCGAGCAGCCCGCCGAGCGGGTAGCCCTCCTCGAAGTCGCTCACCACCACCACGAGGGTCCGGCTCGGCACCGTCACCAGGGAGCGGGCGTGGGCCAGACCCGCCGCGATGTGCGTGCCGCCGCCCACGCGCACCTCCAGCAGCAGGGACAACGGGTCGTCCACCCGGTCCGACAGATCGATCACATCCGTCGAGAACGCCAGGAAGTGCGTGCTGAGCGTGGGCACGCCGCCGAGCACGGCCGCGGTGAGCGCCGACCAGATCACGGAAGCCTCCATGGACCCGGACACGTCGACCACCAGGATCAGCCGCCAGTCCGCCTCCTTGCGCGAACGGGTGCTGAACACCGGCCGTTCCGGAACCACCAGGGTGCTGCCGTCGGCCCTCTTGCGGGCGTGCACGAGGTTGGCCCGCAGGGTGCGGGGCAGGTCGATCCGGCCGCCCGGACGGCGGGTCGGGCGAGGGGTGGCGAGACCGGTCAGCGCCGGACGCATCCGGGTGGCCAGTTCCTTGGCCAGTTCGTCGACCAGTCGGCGCACCAGCGGGCGCAGCCGAGCGAGTTGCTGCTCCGGCATCCCGCCCGCCAGCGACAGCACGGACGTCAGCAGATCGACGGACGGACGCACCGCCCCGGGGTCGAGTTCGGCCAGTACGTCGCTGCGTCCCGCGTCGGCGGCGCGCGCCAGGACCTCCTCACGCACCTCCGCGCCGAACAGCGCCTGGAGTTCCTCGGCCCACTCGCGCGCGGTCGGGAAAGAGGCGTCCTGTCCGCCGCCGCGACCGCCTTCGCGGCCGAGGTCCGAGGAGCCCTCCCCGCGACCCGCGCCGTACAGCTCGTCCAGCGCGTGCGCGTACCGACGGGCGTCCGCCGGGAGCCGGTCGTGTTCCCTGCCGAGGAGCAGCCGCCACCGGTCCGTCGCCGACAGCCGCGCTACGCCGTCGGGCGGCCCGTCCGCGACGGACCCGCGCGGCGGCGCCGCGGCGGTGGCGTCGGCAGCCTCGGGGGCAGTCGCCTCGCGGGCCGTCGCCTTGGGGGCAGCTGGGCCGGGGGCCGTCGCCTCGGGGGCAGATGGCTCGGTGAGCCGGTGCGGCGGTGGTGGTGGTGTTGGCCGTAGGGAGTCCGCCGCCGCACGGCCTGCCTCGTCCGCCGCCGTCCACAGGGCCAGCAACCGCGGGGAGGCGCCCAGCGCGAGGTCGAGACGGTCGCCCAGCCGTTCCGTCACGGTGTGCAGCAGCCGGTCGCGGCCCGCCGGGGTGAGCGTGTCGAAGCCACCGCGCAGCGCCGGCAGCCGGTCCAGGAAACCCCGGTCGTCCAGCGACTCGATCCGGTCGAGCAGCGGGTCGAGGGCGGTCGGCGCCGAATGGAGCAGCGGCGCGGCCCCGGTCAGCAGTCCGACGAGCCGACGGGACAGGGTACGCCGTGCGTCGGGACCGCTCGCCGTGTCGATCCAACCGGCGGCCCTGGCACCCAGCGTCTCGGCGTCCTCCAGGTCGAACAGGACCCGGCAGGCGAGCGCGGCGCCCTGGACGAGAGGGGACGCGGAGTCCGCGAGGCCGGCCAGGGCCTGGTCCATCCGCAGCCCCAGACGCAGTTCACCGGCGCGCGCCGCCAGGGCGACCAGCGCCGCCGCCTCCTCCGGGTCGTCGCTGCCCGCCAGCCCCGGCAGGGACCGTACCGCCGACTCCAGAAGGTCCGCGGCGAGCGCACCCGCCGTCCGTCTGCCCTCGGGAGTCGTGCCGGGCAGATGTCCCCGGCGCAGCGCCTCCAGCAGATCCAGTCCGGTGAGGATCTCGGGGATCGTCGCGGACGCGGGCAGCACCTCGGCGGCCTGGTCCAGCCGCTGCGCGACCAGCGCGGGCAGATCGCAGCGCGCGGCGTCCCGTAGCCCCGTCAGGACGAGCGCGCAGGTGGGGCCGCCGTCGGCCGACTCCCTGCGGAAGGTCTCCCGCAGTGTGCCCTCCGCCGCCAGCGCGGCGGTCACACCGCGCACCCCGGCCAGGTCGAGCCGGACCGGCACCGAGGGGACCCACGCCAGTCGCCACCGTGAGGAGAGCGCGGCGGCGTCGCCCGTACCGGCCACCGCCACCGGCGCGCCGTACCCCACCCCGCACACCTCCAGCCGCCGCAGGAGGATCTCCCGGCGGTTGTCGAGGGCTGAACGCAGCGGGTCGAGACGTAGCTCGCGCGGCGCGGGATCGTCCGGGCCCGGCAGTCGCAGGGCGGCGAGTTCGGCCTCGACGGACGGGCCGAGCCCGGAGCGCGGTGTGCCCGGCGCGACCCGGCCGCGCTCGGTGCCGACCAGGACCACTTCCAGGGCCCGCGCCAGAGCCCGGCCCCGGCCGAGCGGCTCGCCCTGACCCAGTACGACCGTGAGGGCTTCGAGGACCTCGCTCCGGCCCGGCGCCGGGAGCCCGCGCAACCGGGCCAGGTCGCAGGCCACGCGCAGCGTCTCCCGCGCCTCGCCCGTCCCCGCCGTGTGCCCGGCCGCCCGTAGCTCCCGGCACACCCTCGTGATCGCCCCGGCCGCGGCGTCGTGCAGCAGACCGGGGTCGCCCCCGGCGCCGAACACCGCCTGCTGCCAGCGCGGATCGCGGATCCCGGCGGGATAGCCGGACCGGGAGTCCAGCAGATCGAACGCGTACGGGACCAGGGAGGTGACGACGGGCGAGGGGCCACCAGGGAGCGCCCCTCCCGTCGATACCGCACCTGTCGATACCGCGCCCGTCGATACCGCTCCTGCCGATACCGCGCCTCGTCCCGCCCGCCCGTCGGCAGTCGGCGGCCCCGGCACGGTCGCGCCGTCGCCCGGGGGCCGCTCCCGCCCGGCCGTCGTGTCGGCCAGCGCCGGGGCGTGGAAGGCGCCGATCACCGCCGCGACCCGGCGTCCACCCGTCGCCGCGAGGGCGATCGTGTCCCGCATGTGGGCCTCGCGGGCCAGGTCCGCGGCGGACACCCCGCCGGACGACTCGGCGTCCTGACGCAGGGCCCAGCCGACACCCAGCGCGGCCCGGCGCAGCGCCTCGGGAGCGCAGCCCGGGGCCCGCACCTCCACGCTGCGGTCCCACAGGTCGTCACCGTCACGGCCGGTCCCGGCGGCGGTGAGTGCCTGCGCGAAGGACGTGGGCGCGGGCCGGGCGGCGTGTGCCTCGCGTGGTTCCCCGGCCGCGTCCGGAGCCTCGCCGCCCCAGTGCGGGTCGGTCATCGGCAGGTCGCAGCAGACCACCTCGACACCCCGCTCCCGCGCCCAGCGGACCGCGGCGAGTTCGGGGGAGAAGTCGGCGAACGGGTAGAAGCCGAGCCGCCCGCCCTGCCCGGCGCCCGCGAGCGCGACCGGCGCGACTGTGCCGGGGGCGCCGAGGTGGGCCAGCCAGGGCTGGAAGTCGACCGGCAGTTCCACGCACACCACGTCGGCACCGGCCGCGTCCAGCAGCGCGGGCACGGCCGCGGCGAGCGCGGGGCTGTGGTGCCGTATGCCCAGCAGGTACGGCACCGTGGAGCCGGCGAGGGCGTCGAGCGCGACCCGCGGGTCTTGGACGTGGGTCACGTCCGGGTTCTCGACCGGAGTCCCAGCCGGGTTCTCGACCGGAGTCCCAGCCGGGTCCTTGACCGGAGTCACACCCAGGTTCTCGACCGGAGTCACACCCGGGTCCTGGGCAGAGGTCTCTTTCGGGTCCTGAGCGAGCGTCACCGAAGGTTCTCCCGCAGGTCCCACAGGCGGCGCCAGGTCGGCGAACCGTCCTCCGCGCGGCGGCGCACGGGGCCGTCCCAGTAGCCCAGCAGACGCGCGTGGTCGCCGGGATCGTCCTTGCGGACCACGCCCAGGAGATGTCCGGGGACCAGGTCGAGGGAGTCCCCGGCGGGCAGATAGGCGGCGGACACGCCGAGGGAGACGGCGACCTGCACCGCCTCCGCGGTGGACATCACCGTGCCGGGGCGCTCCACGTCCCAGCCCTCGGCCGAGCGCCCCGCCCGCAGGTCCCGGAACACGGTCACCAGGACGTCGAGCACCGCGTCGTCCACGTCGAAGGCGGCGCCCGCCCGCTCGACGGCCGCGACGGCCTGCCGCTTGACGAGCGCGGTCTCGGCCTCGACGTCCGAGATCGGGTGCACCGTCTCGAAGTTGAAGCGGCGCTTCAGCGCGGCGGACATCTCCGACACCCCGCGGTCGCGCAGGTTGGCGGTGGCGATGACCGTGAACCCGGGAGCGGCGGCCACCTGTGCCCCGTCCGTGCCGGACAGTTCGGGCACGCTCATCCGGCGGTCGGAGAGGATCGACACGAGCGCGTCCTGCACCTCGGGCAGGCAGCGGGTGATCTCCTCGACACGGGCCACCTGTCCGGAGCGCATCGCGCTGAGAACCGGTGAGTCCACCAGGGCCTGGGGCGTGGGGCCTTGGGCCAGGAGCAGGGCGTAGTTCCAGCCGTAGCGCAGGGCGTCCTCGGTGGTGCCCGCGGTGCCCTGCACGGTCAGCGCGCTGGTGCCGCAGACGGCCGCCGACAGCAACTCCGAGAGCATCGACTTGGCCGTACCCGGCTCACCGACCAGCAGCAGGCCGCGTTCTCCGGCGAGTGTGACCACACACCGTTCCACCAGGGCGCGTTCACCGACGAACTTCTGGGATATGACCAGCTCGCCGGGGAGCGTCCCGTGAGGTTCGGACAGCTTGAGGGGATCGCCGGCGCTGCCGCAGACGAAGGCGATGACGGAGCGGGGCGTCAGCAGCCAGCCGGGTGGACGCGGGCCGTCGTCGTGGGCGGCGAGGAAGGCGAGTTCGGTGGCATGACGCTCTTCGGCGGGCAGCGTCTGCCGGGGCGGAAGGGCCGTCGCCGTGTCGATCGGGGGCATGGATGTCCTTGCTGGAGATCTGGGCTGGGGAGATCTGGCTATGCCGGTCTGGCTGTGCAGGCACGGCTGGGGAGATCTGGCTGTGCAGGCACGGCTGTGTCGGTGTGGCTGTGCAGGTCTGGCTGGTCAGGTACGGCTGGGCAGGTACGGCTGGGCACGCAGGGCGCCTCGGTCGGTCAGCGGCGGCGGCCCCGTCGTACCTTCAGTTCCTCGAACCGGGGCGCGTCACCGTCGAGGACCCGCTGCCAGGCCCTGCGGTACAGGTCGGCGGCCGGTTCCGTCGGCACGATCACGCCGAGCGAGGCGTGTTCGTCGTGGACCACGTCGAACAGCGGCAGCTTCCAGCGCTCCAGCGGGACCCGGGGCGCCGGCTGTTCGGCCCAGCCGCCGGGCAGGAAGAGGGAGCGGCCGGCCCGGGTCCGGGTGGCCCCGACCACGAGATCGGTGGCGGCCAGTTCGGCACGGGCCGCCTTGAGCCGGGCCGGCTTCCACCCCGTCCACCGGGCGGTGGACCGGTCGGTCGGGTCGGGCATGGCGAGCAGCATCAGATACAGCGTCGCCGCGTCCTCGCCGAGGCCGTACTCCTTGGCCGCCTCGGTGACCAGGTCGGGCACGGAGCGGCCCGGGTCCTGCGGCCACCAGGTGCCGGCCGGGTCGCGGTCGCCCGCGCTCGGCTCCCCGGGGTCGGCGAGAAGGGCCGCGAAACGGGGGTCGCGCATCAGCCGCAGGGCGATCTCGGCCGGGTAGGGGCGATCGTCGACGCGGGTGGCGGGCAGGTGGGGATCCTGGCCGGCCTCGTCGAGGAGGTCGACGCGGATGCCCGGGGCGGGCTGGTTGTCTTGGGTGGCGAGGACGACGGCGCCGTAGCGCTCGAATCCCGGGCCGGTCTCGGTGGGCGCACCCGCCGCCTTCCGGAACGCGGGGAGGTTGATGTAGCGGCCGAGGTCCAGCATGAGGCCGGGGGCCGCCAGCCGGGCGCGCACGGCGGTGAACGCGGGCGGCAGCGCGGCGCGGACCGGGTCGCCCGCGGGCAGCCGGTGGGCGAGCCAGGCGGTGAGTCTCACCGCGCCGACCAGGGTCTCCGCGGTGAATCCGGCCGGGTCGGTGCCGACGGGCCGTACCCGGTCGCCGTTGACCTCCCACTCCAGATCCCGGCTGAGCTGCGGGGCACCGGCCGGGTCCAGCAGCGCGGGCAGGGCTTCTTGTACCGGCCACGCCCGATCCTTGAGGGCGCGGACGGCGTCGCCGAGCAACTCCTCGGGCAGGGCGGTACGTCGGCCGAGCCGGGCGTTCCAGACGGCGGCACCCGCGGCCACGTCCGGGCCCTCGGTCCACAGCCGGACCGGGTCGGCGGGCAGCAGGGCGCCCACGACCGCGGCGCGCACGGTGGCGTCGATGCCGCGCAGTTCGTCCTTGGCGACCGCCGCCGGAGCGGCCTTCACCCCGATGGCGTGACGGGCCGCGGTGGTCAGGAAGGTCCGCTTGTAGGCGTCGACCTCCGGCAGACCGGCGACGACGAGCCGGGCCATCGTCTCGGTGATGCCGGTCAGGCGGGCGAACTCCTCGGCGGCCTCCGGGAACCACGGCGCGGGGCCGTGCTCGGCGAGCCGGGCCAGGAACTCCCCGAGCCGGACCGGGTGTTCGCCCTGGTCGAGTGGGTCGCAGGACAGCATCTGGTAGGGCGCCGGCACGGCGAACCGGCCCGCGGGGTCGTGGAAGAGGCCGGCGAAGTCGCAGCCTTCGTCGTCCAGGGCCCCGTGCCCGGTTACCGCGATGAACGCACCGTCGGCCAGCGGCAGCAGGCCGTTCCAGGAGCCCTCCCGCCGGTCGCCCGAGGCGTTGCGCAGCCGGTGCGCGTCCAGGTGCAGGGTCACCGCGCGCCAGCGGCCGGACTCCGCGGACCCGCCCATCCCCAACCGGTCGAGGCCGGCCAGCAGTGCCCGCAGCGCCTCGCGGTGCTCGTCGGTGGTCGTGCCGGCGGCGGCCCGGTAGGCGACGGCCGACACCCGGGCGATCAGGGTGCCCAACTCCAGCTGCCCGGCGGGCAGTTCCGGTCCGTCGAGATGAAGCCGGCCGTCGGCCAGGTCCGATTCGGTGTCGGTGGCCTCGGTGGCGCGGTTCAGCAGGCGCAGGGCGCGGAAGACGGTGTCGGCCCGGTCGTCGTGGCCCCACCAGTAGCGGCTCGACGCACCCAGCCCGCTCATCGCGTCGACCAGCAGACTGTCCGCAGGACCGGCCGGCCCCTCGTCCGCCGCGCCGCCCTCCAGGGCCTGGGTCAGCCGGGTCGCCGCCGCGTCCAGGACGCCCTGCTGGGCCGCCGCGTAGCGCACGACTCCGGCGATGCCCTTGAGCAGGGCGGGGTGGGTGACGGACAGCAGGGTGCGGGCAGCGCGGGGCAGCGCCTCGGCGTCCTGGTCGGCCGCGGCCTCCAGCAGGGCGGCGGCGGTGTCGCGGTCGATGCGCCGCAGCCCCGCCGAGCCCTCCGGGTCGCGCGGGGTCAGGCACTCCCAGTACTGCACCGGCGGCAGCAGCAGGGTGCCCTCGCCGAAGGAGCCCGCCGTGCGGTCGGTCTTCGCCCAGGCGGTGACGACGCCGTCCGCGTCCACGAGGTCGAGCTGCCAGCTGTTGCGCACGACCGCGGTGGGCCGCTCGGCGCCGGGGAACATCACCAGCGTGTACGGGAGTCCGGCCTCGGCCGGGAGCGTGAGGCTGTGCCCGGCGAGATCCTGGACCCGGGTGGAACCGTCCGGGAGCGTCAGCCGGTACAGGCCGACGAGCCCGCGCACCGGCGCGGAGGCGGGGGCGGGGCCGGTCGTGGGGGAGGGGCGCAGCCTGCCGCCCGCGATGACGCTGCCGTCGGGGGCGTCCCGCAGCGCGTCGGCGAGGAAGGCCGGCCGGCTCATACGGCCACGGGCGCCGGTGACCGGGTCGTACTCGTACCAGCCGCGTGCCGTGTGGTTCCCGGGGTCCGTGTCCCACACCCAGTAGGAGGATCCGTCGAAGAGCAGCGGGCGCTCCTCGGGCACGGTGGTGTCGCCCGCGTGGACCACACCCCCGCCGGTGGCCCGGCCGCCGCCGGGCAGCGGCAGGGTGATCGGGAAGTCGCCCTTGTACCAGTCCATCTCGGTGCCGCGGGTGGCGTGCGGGCCCTCCAGTGTCTGGACGCGGTCGGCCCGGCTGTGCCAGTAGCCGCGCAGGCCGTCCTTGCTGTTCCAGTAGACGAGGAGTTCGCCGTCGACGTGGTGGAAGCCCGGGTCGCCGCGGCGGTCGCCCGACGGGATGCGCAGGTCGTGGGTGAGGAGGGTGCCCTCGGCGCCGATCACCCGTGCCTGGGCCGTGCCGGCGACCACGAGGTGGGGCCAGGCGTCGGCGACGATCAGATCCTCCACCTGGGTCTTCGGCACGAGGTCGGCCACCGCCTCCTCCCAGGCGGGCCAGCCGAGTTCGTCGAAGAGACCGGCTCGCAGGGTGCGTGCCAGCACGGGGGCGAGGTCGGTGGAGACGGCCTCGCGCACCTGGTCCTCGGCGAGCGCCAGCGCCTCGGGGGGCAGCCACTTCAGCCGGCCCAGCGCGTCGGGCAACTGGGGCAGACCGACCACGGTGAAACGCCTGACGACGTCCGCGACCCAGCGGGCCAGCAGCGGACGGCAGCCGGGCGACACGGCCAGCAGTCGGATGGCCAGCAGCGCGTCGTCGTGCTGGCCGAGCCGGTCGGCGCCCTTCAGGAAGGCGGGGTGGAAGCGGGCGTCGGCGCCCAGGGACAGCAGGTCACGGTGGCCCTCGCCCGGCGCCCAGTGCGTCAGCGGCAGGGCCTCGTCGCGCTCCGGGGCGGCCACCGGGACGTCCAGGGACAGCAGCAGGTCGATCAGGTCGATGTCGTGCGTGACCCGCAACGCGCCGCCGGACGCGCGGAGTTCGGCCCGCAGAGGGTCCGCGGCCCGCTCCACCAGCGGGTACAGCTCGGGCATCCGGGTCGAGCCACGCCAGGAGCGTGCCCGCTCGCGGAAGACCAGGAAGCGTCCCAGCCAGCCCGCCGTGCCGTCCCGGGGCCGCTCCTCCTCGGGCAGCGAGGCGTCCCACAGGCCCGCGGTGGCGCCGGAGTCCTCCAGCACCTTCAGCCACAGCGCGGGCATCTCGTCGTCGTAGCCCGCCGGGACCATGTCCAGCAGGGTGCCGCGCACCCGCCGGTCCCGGGCGGCCAGCGCCACCAGCGCGGCCCGGTGGCCCTTCCACCAGCCGGCCGCGGCACGCAGGGTGGCGGGCAGACCGAGCAGCTCGGAGAGGTACTCCTGCTCGGCGAGTTCGGCGTCCTGCCCCGCGGCGCGGGCCAGCTTGCGCAGGTCGCCCGCCATCTGCGCGGACGGCGGCAGACCGCCCGCGGTGCGGCGCAGACACAGCCGGGTGAAGCGCCGCAGCGCCTCCTCGGCCGGTACCCGGGCGGCCAGTTCCCTGCCGTAGGCGGACAGCACCTTCACCGGCAGCGCGCCTGAGAGGGCGAATTCGAGGAACACCGCGTCGAGGCGGTCCTCCTCGATGACCAGCCCGTGCTCCGCCTCGGCCTTGCGGGCCCGGCTGAACAACTGGGCCGCGTACGTGGCGTTCTCCTCGGCGAGGAAGACCCGGCCCGCCTGCTCGTAGAAGGTCGGCAGGAAGTGCGGGACGGAGGCCGCCAGCCGCGCGCCGAGTTCCACGTAGGCGTCCATGGCGGCCTTGGGCCGGGACTTCACCTGCCGGGCCGCCCGCTCCAGGTCCGGTACGACCCCGAGCGCGTGGTGCCCGTCCGCCGGGTGGTGCACCAGCACCCACTCCGGGAAGCCCAGCGACTGGCGCAGCCCCAGCCCCACCACGGCCGGTTCGCCGTCCTGCTCCAGACCGAGGAACCCGGCGGCGAGGTCCTCCGCCGCGCCCAGCTCGTCGGCGACCAGCCGTACCACCACACGGCCGTCGAGCCCCGGGTGGCGGTAGCCGCGCGCCGTCAGCGGTACCGCCCGCTCGCCCGCGTCCCGTGTGTCCGGCGGCAGGACCGCGCCCGCCGCCAGCATGTCCTCGTACGACACCTGTGTCCCCCCGCTCATGCGTTCTTGCCCTCCTCGATGTCACGCCCGGCGTACAGCGCCGCGGCCATCCGCATCCCTTCCGACCAGGCCACCGGGCCCACCTCGCGCAGCGGCAGGGCACGGCCTTCCTGGGTGTTCCAGGTGAGGCCGCCGGTCTCCACCGTGTCCTCCCAGTACGGCTCCCCGATCCATACGGACGCCTCGACGGTGCGTGCGCCGTCGCGCACCCGGGCCGTGGCGTAGCCGCCGGAGACGCGGTAACCCAGGGAACTGGCGCGGGCGGCTAGGGCGAAGCGGGAGCGGAAGGAGCCCCCGGCGAACTCGCGTATCTCGGTGGCCTCGGGAGCGAGGTCGCCGGGCCGCTGCCAGGTCGCCCGGTGGATCTGCTCGACGCGCTGGACGACGCCCAGCTCAGCGGCGAACTCCCGGATGTCGTCCAGGTCGGGCAGCAGGACCGGGTGCGGCAGGGTCACCGTGCGGGGGGAGAGGCGGACGGTCTCGCCGTCGAGGTTCACCAACCGCAGCTCGCCGTCCTCGGTGGTGCCCCGCAGGAGCCCGACCTCGTCGGCGTCGTCGCCGACCACGGCCAGGTCGCGCAGGGCGGACTGCCATGCCTCGTCCGGCCACACCTTGGCCAGCAGGGCGGTGGGCACGGGCAGGGACGACACCATCCAGGAGTCCACCTGAGCGACACATGCCGCGGCGTGCCGATCCAGCCACTCCGCGAACCGCCGCAGCCGGTCCACCTCCGGGTGGTCCTTGAGGGCGCGCGGCAGCGATTTCAACTGCCGTCCCGCCGCCCTTCCCGAGGTGGCACGTGCTGCCACCCGTCCTTCTATCAGGGTGACTTCATACCCGTCACCCGCCGACAGCCAGCCCACGATCCCCGCCTCACGCTTCCGGACAGCAAGAAGAATGCACAGTTCAGCCGGGAATTCCCGGCATCGGTGCGACAACAAGCGGAACGTTAGCGGCGATCACTGACAATCGACCGGTGAAGCGGTGGACGGACCGCGGCGAGCGGCCGACGAGAGCACGCCAGGAACACTCCGGCACACCCGACCACCCCTGGTCACCGGGGCCGTCGGGCGGCTGGGCCGTGGGGTCGGTTCCGGCCGTTCTTCGGTGTGCGTCGCCATCCTTGAACCGGCTGAGCAGGGGCCGGGGAGGGGTCCTGATCTCCTGGTGGGTGCCGGGTGATCACTGGCTGAAGAGCATGAGCGGATGCGGCCGGGAGCGGTGGACAGCTCGGAGATGTAGCGGTCGCCCTCGGAGTCGGGGCCTTCCCCGGCCGCGATGCGCTGCTGGAGAGCCGGGCCGAGGGTCATCAGGTAGGGGCGCTCGACCAGTTCCTCCGGATACAGCGCACAGGGGGTCGGTACGAGTTCTTCCCGGCCGACGACCTCCGGGGCCGGTTCCTCGGTCAGCCAGGGGCCGGTGCTGTCCGCGTGCCGCCACCGCAGTTCCCCATGGGGTTCGTGGCGGCTCTCACCGTGCCGTTCGAAGCCACACCAGAACACCTGGAGGTCCCCCTCCCCGCTGTCCGGCAGCCCGGGGACGAGGGTGTGTGCGCGTCGGCGTCGGGGTGGACGGCCGTGGTGCCGTCGGGGAGCGGTTTGCGCTCGTACTGGATCAGGGGCCGGTGTCCGTCGTGTTCCCAGGTGAGCGTGGTGCCGGTGGCGCTCGTGGTCTGCTCCGCGAGGCGGGTGCCGTCCCAGGTGAAGCGGACGGCGTCGATGGCGTGGCCGGCCTGGTCGAGGCCGTACTTCTCGGTGCGGCGGCCGAGCGGGTCGTACCGGATGTCGTAGGAGAACTCCAGGCGGCAGATCGTCGAAGTCCGTCTCGGTGGGCCTCCCGGATCGTGTCCGGTGGTCAGAAGGTGAAGGACGCTGTCACCGGGAGGTGGTCGCTGCCGGTGGTGGGGAGGGTGGTGGCGGAGGTGGGGCGCAGGCCGCGGGTCAGGATGTGGTCGATGCGGGTCAGGGGGAAGGCGGCGGGCCAGGTGAAGCCGAAGCCGGCGCCTGCCGCCCGGTGGGCGGAGGTCGTGTCGTGGAAGAGGGGGGACAGACCGCGGTCGGTCGTCGTGCCGTTGAAGTCGCCGAGGACGAGGGTGCGGGCCGAGGGGTCCTGGTCGATCGCGTCGGCCAGGAGGTCGGCCGCGGTGTCGCGGGCGGTCGTGGTGAAGCCGGAGCCCGGGGTGACGCGGACCGAGGCGAGGTGGGCGACGTAGACGGTGACGGGGCCCTTCGGGGTGGTGAGGGTGGCGCGCAGGGCGCGGGGCCACGGCATGATGTCCACCGGTTCCGCGGCCGTCATCCGGTAGGTGCTCCACAGCCCCACTCCGCCCTGGACGGTGTGGTGGCGGTAGCGGGCCGGGAGTGCGCGCCGGAACGCGTCACGTGTCGCGTCGGAGAGTTCCTGGACCGCGATGATCTGGGCGCCCGTCGCCGCGAGGGCGCGGGCGGTGGCCGCGGGGTCCGGGTTGTCCGCGCCCACGTTGTGGCTGACGACCGTCAGATCGCCGCCCGGCTCCGCCTTGTCGGTGAGCGTGGTTCCGAACAGGGTCAGCCACGCCAGGGTGGGGAGCAGCACGGCGAACAGGGCCGGCGCGGAGCGGCGGAGCAGGGCGTGTGCGAGCAGGGGGAGGATCGCCACCGCCGACCAGGGCAGGAACGTCTCCACGAGGCTGCCCAGGTTGCCGGGGGTGTTGGGGATCAGGGGGTGGGCCAGCAGGGCTGCCGCGTACAGCGCGCTCGCCACGGCCGGCCAGGGGACGGGGACGCGGCGTTTCGGTGTCATCGGTGGCGGTCGACCCGCTGTGCCGCGCCGACCAGGCGTTCCGTGGCGTCGTAGGCCGCCTGGAGGCCCTGGGCGGGGGGCGTGTCCGGGTTCTGGTGCAGGACGACGCCGAGGATCAGGTCGTCGTCGGTGTCCGTGGCCGCGGACCGGGTCGTCCTCGCCGCCCACATCAGGGCCCCGCCCGCCGGGGTGCTCGAACCGGTCTTCACGCCGATGATGCCGGACGTGCCCAGGAGCTTGTTGGTGTGGGTGAGAGTGCCCACGCCTCCTCCGACGGTGACTTCGGCGGTGGCCACGATCGACCGGAACGCCGGGTCGCGCATGACCTCGCGGGCCAGCCGCACCTGGTCCCCGGACGTGCTGGTGGTCGTGGGCTCGATGCCGCTCGCGCCGGTGTAGGTGGTGCGCTTCATCCCGAGATCCGCCGCGACGGCGTTCATCTTCCCGGTGAACGCGTCCTCGCTGCCCGCGTCCCAACGGGCCAGCAGCCGGGCGATGTTGTTGCCGCTGGACAGCAGGAGCATCTCCAGCAACTGCCGCTGGCTGTACTCGCGGCCCTCCTCGACGGGGACCGTCGACTCCACGGACGAGAACGACTCGTCCTCGGCCCGCTGGTCGACCGTGATCAGGGGGCCGGGGCTCCCCTGCTTCAAGGGGTGGCCCTTGAGGATCACATGCGCGGTCATCACCTTGGTGACGCTGGCTATCGGTACGGGGTGCTGCGCGCCGCTCGTCCCGGACCTGCCGCTCTTCGTGAACGTCACGCTCGCCTGGCCCTCCTTCGGCCAGGGCAGGGACAGGGAACCGGTTCTTCCGGCGGGCGGGTCTCCGGAGGGCGGGTCTTCGGCGGACGGGTCTCCGGAGGGCGGGTCTTCGGCGGACGGGTCCTTTGCGGACCGGTCTCCGGCCGATGGGTCTTCGGCCGATGGGGCTTCGGCGGGCGGGCCGCCCGTACCGCCGCCTGCCGGTCGCGCGGTAGGTGTCGTGAGCGTCCAGCCGCCGAGGGCGGTGAGGAGCAGGGCCGTGACCGCGCCCCAGACCACCAGCAGCCGTGCCGGGGGTCGGAACCCGGCGGGCGGGGCCGGGGCAGGGGTGGTGGTCGTTGAGGGGACGGGCATGGCTGCCTCCGAGGACTGACGTGCGGGAATGCACGTGTCACTCACCTTGCGGAGGGGGGATCTCCGTAGGGCGGAGACGGCTCGTCGGGTGCCGCTCGGTCGGGCGTCCGTCGGGCGGCACCGGTGTGTCCGTTGTGTATCAGGGGCCGGACGGGGAGGGTGAGGGCAGACCGGACGGGGGCGGTGAGGGCAGGCGGAGGGTGGCGATCGCGCCGCCGCCGTCCTCGTCCGCGTTGGTCAGGCGCAGCGTGGCTCCGATGACCTGGGCGTGCCCCAGGGCGATGGTCAGGCCCAGTCCGTGACCGTGCCCGCGCTCCGGGGCGCCGGTGCGGAACCGCTGGGGGCCGTCCACCAGGAGGTGTTCGGGGAAGCCGGGGCCGTGGTCGCGTACGACGACGGTCGTGCCGTCCACCCGGACCTCGACGGGCGTACGGCCGTGGCGGTGCGCGTTGAGCACCAGGTTGGCGATGATGCGGTCCAGGCGGCGCGGGTCGGTCGAGATCCGCTGGTTGTGGACGACGACGGTGCGGGTGGGCTGTCCGGTGCGGGCCACCGCCGCCTCCACGACGCTGCCGACCGGCACGGGACGGGCGTCGGCCGCCTCGGCGCCCGCGTCCAGCCGGGAGATCTCCAGCAGATCCTCCACCAGTCCGCGCAGCACGCGGACCCGGTCGCGTACGAGATCGGTGGCCTGGCCCTCGGGGAGGAGTTCGGTGGAGGTGACCAGGCCCATCACCGGGGTGCGCAGCTCATGGGCCACATCGGCGGTGAACCGCTGCTCGGCGAGGAGCCGCCCCTGGAGGGCGTGCGCCATCGTGTCGACCGCTCCCGCGATCTCGGTGATCTCGTCGCCGCGCCGTCCGCCGACGCCGGTACGGGCGTCCAGCTCGCCGTCCGCGATGCGCCGGGCGGTGCGCGCCACCCCGCGGAGACGGCGATTGAGCAGCTCGGCGGCGAGGAGGCAGAGGGGGACGATCACGGCGAGGGTCGCCGCCGACACCTTGACCATCGTGCGGTCCAGGGCGGCCAGGTTCATCTTCTCCGAGCCCATGTGGATGTTCACGGCGAACAGTTCGCCGTCCACGCGGTGGGCGGCCCACATCCACGGGTCGTCCTCGTCCCGGGTGTCGTACCAGACGACCGGTGCGTCCCTTTCCCTTTCCATCCGGCGGAGCAGTTCGGGCGGCAGCTCGCCGGCCATCGTCACGACGTCCGGCGGGGGTGGGCCGCCGTTTTTCTGGTACTCGTCCAGCGGATGGATGCCGGTGCGCTTGTATTTGTCCACCAAGGCAACCAGTGCATCAAAGGCGCGGGCCGTGCCCTCGCGCTGGTGCCGTTCGACGGTGGCGCTGTGGACGAGAAGGCCCACGGCCAGCGCCCCGGCGCAGGACGCCGCGACCACCAGCGTGGCGAATTTCCAGCGCAGGGATCTCCAGTTGCTCAGGCTGCGCCAGAAGGTGGCCGCCCGGCTCCGTGCGCTCATGTCCGTTTTCGTCCGTGCGCTCATGTCCGTTTTCATGCGGGGTGCGTCCATCGTGGTCAGCGCCGCAGCTTGTAGCCGAAGCCCCGGACGGTCTCGATCCGGTCCGTGCCGATCTTCCTGCGGAGTCGCTGCACACAGAGGTCCACGACCCGGCTGTCGCCGTCCCAGCCGTAGTCCCACACGTTGCGCAGGAGGTTCTGCCGGTCCAGGACGACGCCGGGGTGTGCCGCGAACTCCAGCAGCAGTCGCAGTTCGGTGGGGGCCAGGGCGATCCGTTCGCCGGCCCGGAAGACCTCCAGACCGCTGGTGTCCACCGTCAGGTCGCCGAAGACCAGCTGGTTCCGGCCGCCCGCCGCCCCCTCGGCCGGCGGTGGGGTCGGCCGGCCGGTCTCCGGCCCGTCGGTCTCCGGCCGGTCGGGGGTGAAGGTGGCGCGGCGCAGCAGGGCGCGGATACGGGCCACGAGTACGGGGGTGTCGACGGGTTTGACCACGTAGTCGTCGGCGCCCGCCTCCAGGCCCGACACGACGTCCAGCGCGTCGCCGCGGGCGGACATCATCAGGATGGGGGCCTGACTGGTCTCGCGTACCTTCCGGCACAGCCCGATACCGTCCAGCTCCGGCAGCATCACATCCAGCAACAGCAGGTCGGGGGCCTGCTCGCGGAACAGTTCCAGGCCGGTGAGGCCGTCGGCGGCGGACCGGACGCCGTAGCCGTAGCGGCCCAGCGCCAAGGAGACCGACGTACGGATCACCTCGTCGTCCTCCACGAGGAGGATCACCGGAGCGGGCTCGGCGCCGGGCGGGACGACCGGCCGGGCAGCGTCCTCCGGCTCCGCCGGGGGCACCCGTGCCCCTTCGGCCGCATACGCGCTCGTCATCTCTGCTCCCCATCTGCCTGGCCGGAATCCATCCGGCCGGAATCCGGCCATACGCCCTTCGCACGCTATGGTCACCCTCGGTGCCCTTGACGTCCAGGGCGTCCAGGGCGTCCAGGGTGTCCAGGGTGTCCGTCCACGTCCGCGTCACAGCACGCACCCAACAAGAGGGGCGGAGCGGGGTGCCCGTTCCGTGCGGCGGATGTCAGGGGGATGTGGGAGCCGGGGGCGGGGGCTCGCCGAAGCGGGTCAGGGTCAGGGCCGCCGCCAGCGCCAGGGCGAAGCCCAGTACCGCCAGCCAGGTCAGGCCCTCGCGGGTGCGGTCGCCCAGCCACACCACGCCCACCAGACCGGGGCCGATCGTCTCCCCGATCACCATGCCGGCGGTGGCCGTGGTGACGGAGCCGCGTTGCAGGGCCGAGGTGAGCAGCAGGAAGGCGGCGCCGCCACCGAGCAGCAGGGCGTAGGTGGCCGGGTCGGTGAACAGGGCCGACGGGGTCAGGCCGTCGATCAGCCGTACGGACACTTCCACCACGCCGAAGCCGAAGCCCGCGCCGAGGCCCAGCAGCAGCGCCCGGCTCCGGCCCCGGAGATGTCCGCCGACCGTTCCCAGCAGCAGGACTCCCACGGCCGCCGCCAGCATCGCGTACTTCAGCGCCGTCGAGCCCGGCCGGCCGCCCTGCGCGCCGGACGCCAGGCCCAGCAGCGCCAGACCGACGCAGAGCAGGGCCACCGCCGCCCACTCCGCGCCGCTCAGCCGCACCCTCAGCAGGCGCGCCGCGACCACCGCCGTCACCGCCAGACTCGACGCCAACGCCGCGCCGACCGCGTAGATCGGGATGGAGCGCAGCGCCGCGATCTGGAGGACGAACCCGAGGCCGTCCAGGGCCAGCCCCGCCAGGTACCGCCAGTCCCGCAGCGCCCGTAGGAGCAGGGCCGCGTCCCCGCCCGCGCCGGTGGTCGCGGCCCGGCGGGCGCCCATCGCCTGCAACACGGTCGCCGTACCGAAGCAGATCGCCGCACCGAGGGCGCAGATCATTCCAAAGGCCACGAAATGACTCTAGTCACCTCCGGGGAGCCGGGATCCCGGGGTGGTGCCGATCCGGCCGGCCGCTGTCAGTCGATCGGCTCGCCGGGCTGGTCATGGGTGGCGCAGTGGATGCCGCCGCCTCCGGAGGCGATGGTGTCGATCACGACCGGCACGATGTCGCGCCTCGGGAAGTGCTCCTGGAGGATGCCCCGGGCCCGGTCGTCCGCCTTCCGGTCGCCGAAGCGCGGCATGAACACGGAGTCGTTGGCGACGTAGAAGTTGGCGTACGTGCCGACGAATTCGTCGCCCTCACCCGTGATCCGGTCGACGTCGGGCTGCGGCAGGTCGATCACCTCGAAGCGTCGGCCACGGGCGTCGGTCGCCTCGTCCAGTACCGACCTGGCCTGGTCGGCGGCGCGTGACCAGGAGTCCGGCGGCGTACCGGGGAACGCCCGGTCCAGCAGGACCACGCCCGGGGCGGTGAACCGTACGAGACTGTCCACGTGGGCGTCCGTGATGTCCTGGCCGCGTACGCCCTTCAGCCAGACGACCTTGTCCGTTCCCAGGGTTCGCTTGAGGTCGGCCTCGATGGCGTCCCTGCTCCTGCCGGGGTTGCGGTTCCGGTTGACGATCGAACTCTCGGTGATCAGCAGGGTGCCTTCGCCGTCGGTCTCGAAGGAGCCGCCCTCGGAGACCAGCGGGGCCTGCCGGCGCGGGATGCCGTACTCGGACAGGAGGGTCCGGGCGACCCGGGCGTCGTGCGTGTGCTCCTGCTTGCGGCCCCAGCCGTTGAAGTGGAAGTCGACGCCTACGACCTCGCCGTCCTCCTCGACGAACACCGGGACCGTGTCGCGGGCCCACAGGTCGTCGACGGCGAGGGGGGCGACCTCCACCTGTGAGCCGCAGGCCCGTTGGGCGGCCTTCCGCTGGCCGGGGCCGGCGAGCATGACGACGTACTCGTAGTCCGCGACGGCACGGGCGACCCGGGCGATGTCCTGACGGACGGAGGGCAGGTCCTCGCCCCACACCGACTCCAGGGCCGGCCACGACATGAAGGTCCGCGCGTGGCTGTCCCACTCCGCCCCGAAGCGGCGCTTCGGCTGGGCTGCCGGGGGGTGCGGGCCGGTTCCTTCGGTGGTTGCGTCGGCGGTTCCCGGCGTCCCGGAGGTCGGTGAGCCGCTCGGACCACAGGCCGCCGTGCCGACGACCAGTGCGCCGAGACCGGTGAGGGCCTGGAGGGCGCTACGGCGGGAGGGGAGGAAGGGGGACACGGGGTGCTCCGGGAGGTGGGGAGGTGGGGGTGGGCGGGGGTGTGCCTGGGTGTGCCCGTGAGGGGTGCCGGACTCCGCACTCTGGCACTGACTGAAAATTCAGTCAAGCCGTGTCCGGGGAGGTCGGGGAGGGTCGTGGAGGGCCGGGGAGGGCCGGGGAGGTTCGTGGAGGGGGGCGGGTGTCGTCGGCCCGGTAGGGTTGCTCGGCATGGCGTCCCGCAGCACCCAGATTCTCGAAGCGGCAGCGCGGGTGATCGCCCGGCGCGGTGTCCGCGGCCTGCGGGTGGAGGAACTCGCGGCCGAGGCGGGTGTCTCCACCGGGCTGATCTACTACCACTTCAAGGACCGCACCGGGATCCTGCGCCACACGCTGGAGTTCATCAACGACCGGGCGGAGCGCTACACGACCGCCCGTGACCCGGACGCGCCTCCCCTGAGCCCGCGCGAGGAACTGGAACACACCCTTCTTCTGGAACTCCAGGAGAAGGAAGAGGTGCGGGAGAACAGCGCGGCGTGGGGTGAGCTGCGGTCGACGGCCGTTTTCGACGCGGCGCTGCGTGAGGATCTCGCCAGGGCCACGCTGGTCTGGGTGCGGGAAGTGGCCGCGCTGCTGGGCCGGGTGCATCCCCGGGCGCCCGCCGTGACGCTGACCTCCGCCGCCGAGCGGCTCACGGCGCTGCTGGAGGGGCTGAGTATGCGCTGGCTCAGCGGGGGACTCCCTGTCGACCGTGCCCGGGAGCTGCTGAAGGGGGCCATCGCGGTCGAACTGGCGGGGCTCGACCGGGGGTAGCGGATCGGCGCCCCTGCCTGCCTTGTCTCCTGCGTCCCGTCAGGCGCCGGCGGCCGGCGGAACGGGGATGTCCTGCGGCACGCGCAACTCCGCCCACACCGTCTTGCCCGGCCCCTCGGCGCGCGGTTCGACCGCCCAACGGGACGCCAGCCGCGCCACGAGGACCAGCCCCCACCCCGACTCCTTGTCCACCGCCGGCTCCTGCGGCGCGAGCCGCGGTAGGCGTTCGGTGCGGGTATCGGTGACCTCGACCCGCAGGACGTGGGTACTGCCGCCGCGCTCGGTGAGCCGCAGATGGAAGTCCCGCCCGGGGACATGCCCGTGCCGTACGGCGTTCCCGGTCAGCTCCGAAGTGATCAGCGTCAGTGTCTCGTTGACGTGACCGAGGTACGGGTGGCCCCAGGCGTCCAGCCGATGGCCGACGAGCCTACGGGCGAGACGCGCGCCCCGTGCGGACGAGGTGAAGCGCATCGCGAACTCGTGCAGTTGCTCCGGCTGGACGCGGGGGGCTGCCGCCGGTACGTGGGAAGTTTCGTGGTTCACGTGGTCCACGTTGACGTGCTGGTTCTACCGTGACGAGATACGCCGCGCACACGGGTCGTCGCTGTACGTGGTGGGAGCGGCGTTGTACGCGGGGCGGAGCGTGACGGTCGACGCGGGGACACGTTGGCCGGTGAGGAGGCGATGCGGGACATGAGCGAGCTGGCGGAACCGGCCGAGGACGAGCCCGGTACGGAAGAGGACCGCGAGGCGGGGGCGGGGTCGGGGATCCTGCGCGTCTTCGGACGCCAGCTGAAGCGGTTCCGGTTACGCGCGGGGCTGGAGCGGCCCGCGTTCGCCTCGATGATGGGCTACTCGGCCTCCACGATCGCCGCGTACGAACAGGGGCGCCGGGTGCCGCCGCCGAGGTTCATCGACCAGGCGGATGAGGCGCTGGACGCGGGTGGGGTGCTGACGGAGATGAAGGAGGAGGTGGCGAGGGCTCAGTTTCCGCCGTTCTTTCGAGACGCGGCGCGGTTGGAGGGGGAGGCGGTGGGGTTGCATGTGTACGACACGTTGACGGTCAATGGGCTGTTGCAGACACAGGCGTATGCCAGGGCCGTGTTTCGGATGTGGCGGCCATCGCTTGACGAGGAGTTGATCGAGGAGCGGGTCGCGGCGCGGATGGCGAGGCAGGCAATCCTGACACGGCCCCCGCTAGTGCACATGAGCTTTGTGATCGAGGAAGCGGTACTTCACAGGCGTATCGGTGATGAGCATGTCTGGCGGGGGCAGCTGGAGCAGATCCTCCTTGTTGGCCAGGCGCGCAACGTCGACATCCAGGTGATGCCTATGCGTCGCGGTGAACACGCGGGGCTGGCGGGTCCCTTCACCTTGATGGAAACGAAGGATGGGCGGAGGATCGCCTACACAGAGGTGCAGAGCGATAGTCGGCTGCACACCGACCGACCAAGGGTGAGGGCGCTGGAGGCAACCTACGGGACGCTTCGTGCACAGGCGATCACTCCACAGGAGTCCCTTGCCCTGGTTGAGGAACTGCTGGGAGAGGGATGAACGTGGACCGTGCCAGGTACGAGAGTGATGAGCTTGCCTGGTTCAAGAGCAGTTACAGCGCCGGAGATGGCGGGCAGTGTGTCGAGGTCGCTGTCTGCCCGCAAGCCGTCCACGTGCGTGATTCGAAGGACGTAGCCCGCCCTGGTCTGACGGTCGAGGGTGTGGCCTGGGTCGCTTTCGTCGGCTTTGCCGGGAGGTACAGGCGCTGTGGGGAGAGATGTGAGTCTTGAGTCCCAACTGATCTGGTTCAAGAGCAGTTACAGCGCGGGCGACGGGGGCGAGTGCGTTGAGGTGGCCATTCGTGCTCAAGGTGTCCACGTGCGTGACTCGAAGGACGTGGCTGGACCTGCTCTCGTGGTCGAGGGTGTGGCCTGGGCCGTGTTCGTCGGCTTTGCCGTGAGGTAGAGATGCTGTGGGGAGAGACATGAGTGTTGAGCCCGAACTGGCTTGGTTCAAGAGCAGCTACAGCACAGGCTCTGGTGGCGAGTGTGTCGAGGTCGCTGTCCGTCCGCATGTCGTCCAGGTGCGTGCTTCGAAGGACGTGGCCCGACCCGGTCCTGCGGGGAGAGACGTGAGTGTTGAGTCCGAACCGGCCTGGTTCAAGAGTAGTTACAGCACAGGTGACGGCGGGGAGTGCGTCGAAGTCGCCCTTCGCAGGCGTGTTGTCCAGGTGCGTGATTCGAAAGACGTGGCCCGACCCGGGCTCGTGGTCGGCACCGTGGCCTGGCGCGTGTTCGTCGGGTCCTCATGCCGGGATGCCGGGCGGTGTTGCTAGTACGGCTGCCAGGGCTGTGCGGTTGGTGACGCCCAGTTTGCGGTAGGCGCGGCCCAGGGTGTTGTCGACCGTGCGGACGGACAGGCCGCAGTCCGTGGCGATCTGGCGGCTGGTGCGGCCGTGGGCGGCGAGGTGGGCTATCTCCTGTTCGCGCGCGGTCAGTGCGGGCGGGCCCGCCAGGGCGGTGAGCGCCGGGGTGGTGGCTGTGCCGCAGCGGGCCGCCAGGAGTTGGGCGCGGGTCGCGGCGCGGCGACCCGCCGACTCGGCCCGCGCGCCCGGTGCGCGGCGCCACAGGAGCGCCGCCTGGGCCAGGGTCTCGGCCGCGTACAGCGGTGCGCCGAGGTTCTCCCAGGCGGTCGCGGCGGCCGTCAGCGCGTCGGGGTCGTGGCGGGCGAGTGCCTCCGCGTGGGACCGGCGGGCCGCCGCGGCGGGGCCCTGCGCGTCCGCCGTCCACCGGGGGAGTTCCTGGGCTGCCTGGAGGTCGCCCCAGCGGACCAGGTCGTGGGCGAGGGTCAAGGCCGCCGCCACCTCGCCCCGTTCGTGGGCCCGGTCGGCGGCCTCACGCAGCAGGTCGGCCGCCTGGCGGTGACGGCCCGTGCAGCGCAGCGACCAGGCGTACGCGCGCACGGTGTCCGACTGCCGTAGCGGGCCCGCCGCACCGGGCGCCAGTTCCCCGGTCTCGGGACCCGTGCGGCCCCGGTACGCCTGGGCCAGCACCAGCCCCGCCAGCGCGCGCTGCTCCGCGTACCGGTGGCCGTACAGGTGGGCCTGGGCGCGGGCCTCACGGAAGTGGCCGGTCGCCTCGGCCGGGTGCCCCCGCTCCAGCGCGATCCGGCCGCGGACCCACGCGAACCACGTCACCAACGCCGGTACCGGGGCCCGTAACAAGTCGTCCAGACCCTCCCGGGCACAGCGCGCCGCCTCCTCCAGGTGGCCCGCCTCCAGCAGCGCCTGTGCCAGGAGGTAGGCGCTGCGGCCCGGATAGAACACCTCCGTACGGTCGGCCACGGCCCGGTGCGCCGCGCACACCGCACGGCCCGATGCCACCGCGTCCTCCGCCGCCCCGGACGCGAGCTGCACCCTGAGGCGGGCCTGGAGCAGCAGGACCCCGGCGGGCGACGGGGTTTCCGCCGTGTGCGGCCAGCGGGCCAGTGCCTCGCCCGCCCGCCGGGGGGCGCCCGCCGCCGTCAGGAGCGTCGCCTCCCAGCCCGCCACCACCGCGGACGGGCCCCCGCGCCGCGCCGCGTCCGCGAGGACGGCCAACGCCCGCTCCGCGTCGCCAGGGCCGTAGAAGTGGTGGACGGCCAGGGTGACGGCGAGCGACGCCACCTCGGCCGGGCCCGCCGCGGCGAAACCGTCCTCCAGTACGGCGATCCCCTCGGCGAACGCACCGCGCTGACCCAGCGCCTCCCCCAGCATCAGCGCGGCACGCGGGCGCGGGCCGTGCACGAGGGCGGCCCGCGCCAGCGCGCACATGGTGTCCACGTCGTCCGCGTGCAGCGCCTGTTCGGCCGCCCGCACCAGCAGCTCCGGATCCGCCGTACCGGTCGCCTCCACCTCCCAGCGCGCCAGGGCCGCCGTGTCCTCCGACCGCCGCGCCCCGTACGCGCGGACCCGGGCGGCCTGGCCCAGCAGCAGCGCCCGCGCCCGAAGCCGGGGGAGCCTCGACCGTACCGCCCCGGCGTGCGAGGCGTGGGCCAGCGCGAGCCGCTCCCGCCGCCCCTCGACCCGGGACACCACGAGCCCCCGCCCCTCCAGTTCCGCCAGGACCGCCGGGCCGACCAGGTCCAGACCGTCACGCAGCCCCACGGGGCCGCACACCGCGAGCAGTTCCAGCAGCGCGCGCTGGGGTTCGGTCAGGGCGTCGAGCCGGGAGTCGGGCCAGCCGCCGGGCAGCCGGGACGGCAGCGGACGGCCCAGACACCACACCCCGCGCACCTCCCGGAGGGACCCGTCGGCGAGCGCCGCCCGCAGCAACTCCCGCAGCATCAGGGCGTTGCCCCGCGTCGCGTCCCACAGCGCCCGGGCGGCGGGCGAGGCGACCGGACCCCGCAGCGTCGCCGTGAGCAGGTCGGCCGTCTCGTCGGCGGTGAACGGCGGCAGGGCCGGGCAGAACAGGGTGTCCTCCCGCCAAAGCGCCCGCAGGACACCGGGCCAGGGGGCGCCGTCGGGCAGGGTCGCGGTGAGGAAGACCGTGCCGTCGGCGAGCAGCGGGGCGAGCAGCGCCAGCGACGCGTCGTCGAGGTGGTGGATGTCGTCCACCACCAGCAGCGTCGGCCGCCCCGAAGCGGCCCGCCGCTCCGCCGCGCGGCGCCGGGCGGCGGCGAGCAGCGCCGCCGGGTCGTCGGCGCCGGTGCCGTGCGGGAGGAGCGGGGCGAGTGCGGACAGGGGCAGCGCGTGAGCGGCCTCCGTCGCCTGCACCCGCAGGGCCGTACGGCCGTCAGGGCCGCCCGAGCGGGCCAGGAACTCCTCGGCGAGACGGCTCTTCCCCACCCCAGGGGGACCGACGATCAGCGCGGCACGGCAGTTCGGCCGACGCGATGCCTCCGCCAGTTCGGTGAGCAGCGCGCCGCGTGCCGTGAACGGCATACGGCCGGCCGCCGGACCACCACCCCCCGCCGTCCGCTTCCCTTCGAGGCTTCCGTTCCCCGCCATCGCCCCACCCCCCCACGCGGCGGCCTCCGGCCCCCGGCCCCCCGGCCGTTCCCCTGCCGCCCGCGCACAGGGCGCAGCGTGCCAGCCGGGCGGGGCCCAAGGCACGGCGGCGCGCGGCCCGGCCCCGCCCTCCTGTGGGGTAGTGCCCCGCGCGCGTTGGAGCAGTCGACTGCTCTGTTCCCCACCCGGCCGGGCGGGCGAAGGTGTTGCCGCCCCCGGGGAGACCCGGGGAGAACGGTCCCGCCGGACCGCTCAGGCCATCGTCCAACGGGAGGGAACCCCATGTCTTCGACCACGTTCCGCAGAATCGCCACCGCCGGCGCCGTCCTCGGCACCGCGCTCGCGCTGACCGTGCCGGTCGCGTCGGCCGCCGAGCCGACCGCCGACTCCGTCACGCGGATGGTCCCCGGCGAGCTGTACAAGATCCAGCTCCAGACCCTGCGCTGTGTGAACATCTCCGAGAGCGGCGAGGACGAGCTGTACCTCAAGCTGGACGGCGGGGTCGTGGTGCCCACGTCCATCTGCAAGGAGCGCGGTGTCATCGACTACAACCACATCGACCCCGAGCGGTTCATCTTCGAGGGCGGCACGGTCCTCTCCGTCGAACTGTGGGAGCAGGACACCGACTACATCGACCCCGACGACCGGCTGGGCGCGTTCGAGCTGAACGACACCCGGGTCGGCACCACCAACCTGGCCAAGGTACAGAAGGGCACCGACTACAGCTACACCCTCACCTACCGGGTGCTGCCGCTGGACTGAGCGCCGTAGGGCTGGGCACGCTCGGGCCGGTTGTCCTCGGGCCGGTTGTCCGGGTCCGGAGGGGAGGGACCGGCCGGGCTGTCGGTGGGGTCTCGTATGCTGCGGGCGATGAGCGAGGGTGAGCCCGGCAGACGGGTGATCGATGGCCGGTTCGAGCTTGAGGCGCGGCTCGGCGGCGGTGGCATGGGCACGGTGTGGCGGGCACGGGATCTCGTGCTCGACCGGGCCGTCGCGCTGAAGGAGGTGCGCCCGCCGGACCCGGGGCTCGCCGACTACGACCCCGCCGCCGCGCAGTTGCTGCGCGCCCGGGTGCTGCGGGAGGCGCGGGCGCTGGCCCGCGTCGACCATCCCAACGTCGTGACCATCCACCATGTGGTGGACGGCGGCGAGCACACCTATCCCTGGCTGGTGATGGAACTCGTCACCGGCGGGTCCCTCGCCGACCGGCTCGCCCGGGGGCCGATGGAGCCGAGGGAGGCGGCCCGCCTCGGCCGCGAGGTGCTCGGCGCGCTGCGCGTCGCACACGCGGCGGGGATCCAGCACCGGGACGTGAAGCCGGCCAACGTCCTGCTCCGGCCCGACGGGCGCCCCGTACTCACCGACTTCGGTATCGCCGCGATCCGTGAGTCCACGGCGCTCACCGCCACCGGGTCCGTCATCGGCACCCCCGACTACATGGCCCCGGAACGGGTCGCGGGGGGTGACGGCGGGCCCGAGTCCGACGTCTGGTCACTCGCGATGATGCTGTACGTCGCCGTGGAAGGGCATCATCCGCTGCGCCGGGCCACCACGCTGGCCACACTCGCCGCCGTGCTGCGGGAGGAGTTGCCCCCGCCCCGGCGCGCGGGCGTGCTCGGTCCGCTGCTCGTCGCCGTGCTGGTCAAGGATCCCGCGCGGCGGCCCGGTGCCGCGGCCCTCGACGCGATGCTCGCCGAGGCGGCGGCGGAGGCACCCCCGGCGACCACGGCCGGATACCCCGGATACCCCGGATACGACGGGCACGCCGGGTACGACGGGCACGCCGGGTATCCAGAGCCCGGGGCGGGCGGAGCCACCTCCTACCATCTCGCCCCGCCCAGTGGCGGCGGAACCCCGACCGGTGGAGCCGGAGTCCCGCCCAGCGGTGCCGGGATCCCGACCGGTGGCGCCGGAACCCCGACCGGTGGTGCCGGGATCCCGACCGTTGGTACCGGGACCCCGCCCGCTTCGGGCACCACATCCCTCGACCACGGCCGGGCCGACCCCGAGCGGCGGATCCGGCAGCGGACGCGCCTGCTCGCGGTGGGGTCGTCGCTCGTCACCACGGTGCTCATCGGCGTCCTGGTGTGGGCCCTGCTGCCCGATGGCGGTGAGAGCGCCGACAACGCCGGGAAGGACGGTGCCGAGTCACCTGGGGTGGCCGCGAGCGACGGGTCCCGCGACGCGGAGCCGACCGGCTCGGCCGAACCGCCCCCCGCCGGTTCCGGCGACTCCGGTGCGGACTCGGGTGACTCCGGTGACTCCGGTGACTCGGGGGAGACGGATCTGCTCACCCCGGAGGGCATCCGTACCGCCGTCGCCGCGCTGAAGAAGGAAACCGGCACGGACCGGATGAGCAGCCTCGTCATCTATCCGGAGTACGCCTCGGCCAACGTCATGGTCGACGGGAGCAAGGTCCGCTACGACTCCTGGAGTTACCGGGTCGGCGAAGGGGCCGAGAAGGGCATCATCAGCGGGTCGGTGACGTCCATGGAGAGCCCGTTCGACGTCGACGACTTCGACTGGGACGCCGTCCCCGCCCTCTTCGAGCGGGCGGACAAGGAACTGAACGTGAAGGACATCACCTCCCGGTATCTCATCGTGTCGGGAGCCGATCCGACCTTCGGTGACCCGAAGGGCATGTCGGCCTATGTCTCCAACGAGTACCGGCTCAGCGGGTACATCGAGGCCGACCACCGGGGCAAGGTGACCCGGGTGATGCCCAACGACAAGGAGGACTGAGGGCCGCCCCTCCGAGAGGGCCGCAGGGAGGTTACGGGCCGACCCGTCCCGGCCTCGGGTTATCCCCACCCCTGATCCGCCGGCAGCCGCCATGGTCAGCCGCGACCGTGATCCGTAGCTTCGAGCCATCGGTTCGATCCGCAGTGATCGAAGACCGAAGAGACCGAAGAGACCGAAGAGATCGAAGAGATCGCGAGAGGGCGGACATGAGGCTGCGCGGCGGCAGACGGCGGAACACGGACGACCACCGGCCGGACGCCGACGGCACACCCGGTCCCGCCGTCGAACTGCGCGGGGTGCGACGGCAGTACGGCCGTGGCGTCCGCGCCGTGCACGCGCTCGCGGGCGTCGACCTCGCCCTCCCGCGCGGCTCGTTCACCGCCGTCATGGGCCCCTCCGGCTCGGGCAAGTCCACCTTCCTCCAGTGCGCCGCCGGGCTCGACCGGCCGTCGGCCGGCTCCGTTCGCCTCGGCGGTACGGAGATCACCGGGATGCGCGAGAACCAGCTCACCGAACTGCGCCGCAGCCGCCTCGGCTTCGTCTTCCAGGCGTTCAACCTGCTGCCGTCGCTGACCGTGGAGCAGAACGTGCTGCTGCCGCTGCGCCTCGCCGGGCAGCGCCAGGACCGCCACCGGGCGGCCACCGTGCTCGCCCGGGTCGGACTCGCCGGCAAGGCCGGGCGTCGGCCCGGTGAACTCTCCGGCGGCCAGCAGCAGCGCGTGGCCATCGCCCGCGCCCTGGTCACCCGCCCCGACGTGATCTTCGCCGACGAGCCCACCGGCGCCCTCGACACCGTCACCGCCGCCGAGATCCTCGGGCTGCTCCGGCACGCGGTGGACACCCTCGGCGCCACCGTCGTCATGGTCACCCACGACCCGGCCGCCGCCGTCTGGGCCGACCGGGTGCTGTTCCTCGCCGACGGCACCTTCGCCGACGGCCTGGAGCGCGGCTCGGCGGAGCAGATCACGGCCCGCATGGCCGCCCTCACCTCCCGTGCGGGCGCGATGGCCGGTGCCGCGGCATGAGGAGCCTCGCCCCCAACGGCCTCGCGCGCGCGGCCGTACGCTTCAAACCCGCCTCGTTCGCGGGCACGTTCGTCGCGCTGATGATGTCGGCGCTGATCGTCTCGGCCTGCGGGATCCTCCTGGAGACCGGCGCCCGCGCCTCGGTACCGGCGCAGCGGTACGCGAAGGCGCCGGTCGTCGTCGGGGCCGACCAGCACGCCCGCCTCGTCGTGGGCAGCGGCGACAGCCGCTACGAGTCGGTGGGCCCGGTGCCGGACACCGCCCGCGTGGACGCCGCACTGGCCGACCGGGCGGCCCGCGCGCCCGGCGTGGCGGCGGCCGTACCGGATGTCACCTTCCCCGTGCGGCAGGGCGACGGGGCGCTCACCGGCCACGGCTGGGGCTCGCACGTCTTCACCGGCACCGCGCTCACCGCCGGGGCCGCGCCCCGAATCGGCGAGGTCGTGCTCGACGCCGCCGCCGCACGGGCCGCGCGCGCCGACGTCGGCGACATCGTCACCCTCGACACCGCCGAGGGCCGGGCCGACTTCCGCGTCTCAGGACTGGCGGAGCCCGGAGCCGGCGAGGTCGCCGGGGGTGCCGAGGGCGACGAGGGTGCCGAGGGCGCCACCGGCTGGTTCGCCGACGCCCGGTCCCCCGCGCTCGCCGGGCATCCGGGCAAGGCCGACGCCATCGCCGTACTGCCGGGAGACGGGGTGAGCGCCGACGCGCTCGCCGCCGAGGTGGCGAAGGCGCTCACCGGCTCCGGCGCCGAGGTGCGCACCGGCGACGACCGCGGCGCCCTGGAGGACCGCGGGCTCGGGTACGCCAAGGAGACGCTCACCGGGCTGGGCGGCTCTTTCGGCGGGATCGCCGCCGTGGTCGCCGTCTTCACGGCGTCCGGCACGGTCGCGCTCTCCGTCGCCCAGCGCGCCCGGGAGTTCGCGCTGCTGCGCGCCGTCGGCGCCACCCCGCGGCAGATCCGCCGCGCGGTCGCCGCCGAGGCACTGCTCGTCGCACCGCTCGCCGGGCCGGTCGGCTGTCTGCCCGGGATCGGGCTCGCGCACTGGTGGTTCGGGCAGTTGAAGGACCGCGGGGCCATCCCCGAACCGGTGGAACTGCACCTCTCCTGGATCCCGCTCGTCGTCGCCGTCGGCACGGGCCTGCTGACCGCGCTCACCGCCGGCTGGGCGGCCGGCCGCCGCACCGCGAGGATCAAGCCGGGACAGGCCCTCACCGAGGCGTCGACGCAGCGGCTGCGCCCGGCGGTCGTCCGCACCCTGCTGGGCGTGGGCGCCCTCGTCGGCGGAGGGTTCCTCACCGTCGTCGCCGCCCGTTCGGCCGGGGACGACGCGGCCAACGCCGCCCTCGGCGTCGTGATGCTGTTCATGCTCGCCGTCGCGCTGCTCGGCCCGCTGGTGGCACGGCTGTGCGCGGCGGTGCTCGGACTCGCCCTGCGCGGCCACGGCGCCCCGGCCGCGCTCGCCGCCGCCAACTCCCGCACGAACGCCCGCCGGCTGGCCTCGGCGATCACCCCGATCGTGCTGGCCATGGCCTTCGCCTCGACGCTCACCTTCCTGCACACCAGCGAACGCCATGTCGCCGCCCGGCAGTTGCGGGCCGGCGTCACCGCGGACCATGTCGTCACCCACGCCGCGGGGCTGCCCGGCGAGGCCGTCGACCGGGCCGCCCGCGCGCCCGGCGTCGACGCGGCCGTGGGGCTGCTGGACACCCAGGTGCTCGTGCCCGTCGGGTCGGGCGGCGACCGATGGTTGCAGGGCGCCGCGACCCAGGGCGTCTCCGGCTCCGGCGCCCAGCTCGCGCGGGTGCAGGACCTCGACGTGCGCAGTGGCGCCCTCGACCGGATCGGCAAGGGCCGTGTCGCCATCGACAAGTCCCTCGCCGCCTCGGCGAGGGTCGAGGTCGGCGACAGACTGCCGCTGTATCTCCCGGACGGCACCAGGACCAGCCCCGAGGTCGTCGCCGTGTACGCGCGCGGGCTCGGCCTCGCGGCCGTGACCATGGACCGGGCGTCCCTGACCGCCCACGTCACCTCCGGTTTCGTCAGCACACTGCTGGTACGCGGTGGAGACGCGGAGGCCCTCGCTCCGCTGGGCGAGGTCACCGACGCGTCCGGGTACGCGGTCGAGCGGACCACCGACGGCGCGCTCAACGCCTGGGCCAACTACACGATGGCCGGGGTCCTCGGCGGCTTCGCCGCGGTCGCCGCCGCCAACACCCTGGTGATGACCGTCCTGGACCGCCGCCGCGAACTCGGCATGCTCCGCCTCGTCGGTGCCACCAGGCGCCAGGTGAGGGCGATGCTGCGTTGGGAGGGGCTGCTGGTGGCGGTGGCCGGTGTCGCCCTCGGTACCGCCATCGCCGCGGCCACCCTGACCCCGATGACGCGCGGCCTGACCGGCGAGGCCCCGCACGTGCCCCCGCTCGTCTACGGGTCCTTCGTCGCGGCGGCGGTGGGCCTCGCCCTGCTCTCCGTCACCCTCCCGGCCCGAGCGGCGCTCCGCGAACGGACCGGCTGACGGATGCCTTGAGGGTGCCTCGCAAGTGCCTCGCGGGTGCCTTGCGAGGGCCTTCGCCGGGGTCGCGACCACCGGAGGAGAGGGCCTTCGCCGGGGCCACGCCCACCGGAGTACACGACATACCTCTGAGGTCTGACGCCCCCGCGCGGGGGCTCAACTACCGTTCCCCCATGGCAGAAATCACCCGGGCGGCCACGGCCGCCGCGCTCAGTGTCGCCCTCGTGCTGCCGCTCGCCGGAACGGCCACGGCCACCACGGAGCGGACGACAGCCACCACCTCATCGGCGACCACGGCCGTCCCGGCCGACATCCTGCACCTGCCACGCCCCACCGGCCCGCTCCCCGTCGGCCGCAAGACGATGCATCTCACCGACCGTTCCCGCACCGACCCCTGGGTGCCGACCGCCGACGGCCGCGAACTGATGGTCACCCTCCACTATCCGGCGGCCCGGGCCGGCGACGGCCGTACGGCGCGGTACTCCACGGTCGAGGAGGCCAGGCTCCTGGTGGAGGGACAGGGCATCGACGGGAACGTGCCCCCCGAGGAACTGAGCGCCACCCGCTCCCACGGCCGGGTCGGCGCCCGCCCCGCGAAGGGGAAGTACCCGCTGGTCGTGCTCTCCCCGGGCTTCAGCGTGTCCCGGTACACCCTGACCAACCTCGCCGAGGACCTCGCGAGCCGCGGGTACGTCGTCGCCTCGCTCGACCACGCCTACGAGTCCTACGGCATCTCCGTGCCCGGCGGGCGGACCCTGACCTGTGTCGCCTGCACCGCGTTGGAGGCGGACGAGACGAAGGGCGCCGTCGTGACCGCGACCCGCGCCGACGACGTGTCGTACGTCCTGGACCGGCTGACCGGGGACGACCCCGTCTGGCGGCACGCGGGCATCATCGACAGGAGGCGGGTGGGCATGGCCGGCCACTCCATCGGCGGGGCGAGCGCCGCCACGGCGATGGCGGGCGACCGGCGGGTGGACGCGGGCATCAACATGGACGGCAGTTTCTGGGAGGACCTGCCCGCCGAAGGTCTCGGCGGACGGCCGTTCATGATGCTCGGCACCGACGACGAGGTGCACCGGCCGGGCGGTATCGACACCACCTGGGACCGGATGTGGCCCACCCTGGACGGCTGGAAGCGCTGGCTCACGGTCGCCGGGGCGGAACACTTCACCTTCTCCGACGGTCCGCTCATCACCCAGCACTTCGGGCTGCCGCAGCCGCCCCTGCCCGCGCAACGGGCGGTCGCCCTCACCCGCACCTACGTCGCCGCCTTCTTCGACGAGCACCTGAAGGGCAAGCCGCAGCCCGTGCTGTCGGGGCCCACCGCCGCCCACCCCGAGGTGAAGTTCCACCACCCCTGAGACAGAGTGATCCCATGCCGCTTGTCGATGTCACCTACGCAGCCGCTGTCCCGGAACCGGTCCTCCGTGACCTGGGCGCGGTGCTGCCGCACCTCGTGTCCGAGGCGGTGGAGTGCCCGGAGGAGCCGTACGACGGCGACCTCCAGCCCGGCGACGTCGAGCTTCGCTTCCGCGCCCTGGGGCCGCTGGACCGCAGCGGGTTGGACGTCGTGATCGAGGTGCGGTCCAAGTGGTTCGAGAGCCGGGCCGCCAACCGGCAGGAACGGGTGGACGGACTCTGGGAGGCCGTCCGCGCCGCCACCGGCCTTGAGGACTTCGGCGTCTATCTGTCCCTGCCGGTCGCCGCCTGGGCCCAGGGGGACTGACCGGACCGACCCGCTCGCCCCGACCGGCTCGCCCCGACCCGCCGGCCCTACGGTTCCACCGTCGGCGGCGGGTCGAGGCGGCCCAGGGCACGCCAGACGGTGTGCGTCAGATGCCGTGCGGACAGTCCGTACTTGGCGGTGAGATGGCCGGTGTGCCGCGACGACTCCGCGAAGGTGTCCTGGACGCCGAAGCGGTGGAGAGGGGTTCCGGAGCCCGCCTCCGCCAGCGCTTCCGCGGTCGCCGAGCCCAGACCGCCGATGACCGAGTGGTTCTCGGCCGTGACGACCGTGCGGCAGCGGGCGGCGACACGGCGGACGGTCGCGGAGTCCAGGGGTTTGAGGGTCAGCACCTCCACGACCGTGGTGCGCACGCCCGCCGTCCGCAGGGCCGCCGCCGTGAGCAGGGCCGTCCTGACCATCGTGCCGCAGGCGAGGACGGCGGCGTCCTCGCCCTCCGTGAGGATCCGGGCGGTGGCCAGGGAGAGCGGGCGGGGCTCCCCGAACAGGACGGGGAGATCGGCCCGGGGGAGACGGACGTAGACCGGGCCCGGCAGGTCGACGATCGCGCGGGCCACCTGGGCGGCCTCGGTCGCCTCGCCCACGTCGATCACCGTCATGTTCGGCAGCGCCCGCATCAGGGCGAGGTCGTCCGTGGCCTGGCGGGCCGGGCCCTCGGGGGTGGAGAGGCCCGGCATGAAGCCGATGACACGGACCGGGAGCCCCGGGTACGCGATGGCGTGGGCGATCTGGTCGTACGGCCTGCGGGTGGCGAAGGTGCCGTACGTGTGGACGTACGGGAGGTGGCCCGCGCGGGCCAGGGCACCGGCCAGGCCCATCATGTGGGCCTCCGCCATGCCGGTCCGGATGTAGCGCCCGGGCAGCGCCCGCTGGACGGTGGGCAGGTCGAGATGGGCGGTCAGGCAGAGGATCTCGCGGCGTTCCCGCGCCACCTGGAGGAAGCCCTCCGGGTAGGGGTCGGGGCGGGTCGCGAAGGGGGGCTCAAGCATGACCGTCCCCTGGCTGCCGCCCGTCTCCTGCGTGTCGTCCGTCCTCCGGCCGTCGTCCGGGCGAGGTGCGGCAGATGACCGCCGTGGGGCCGTCGGTCTCCCGCAGTGCCGCCGCCAGTGCCTCCCGCACCGCCGTGGGGTCGTGGCCGTCCACCTGCGCCGTGCGCCAGCCGAAGCTGCGCCATGGGGCGGCCAGGGGATCCGGGGTGGTCCCGGCGGTCGGGGCGGCCGGGGCCGACGGGGCATCGAGGACGACGGTCACATTGCACAGACCGTGGTCGGCCGTGAAGCGGGCCGCCTCCCACACCTGGCCCTCCGCCGTCTCCTCCTCGCACATCAGGGTGAAGGTGCGGGCGTCACGGCCGTGGATGCGATCCGCGAGGGCGTAGCCCGCCGCCGCCGAGAGGCCCTGGCCGGGGGAGCCGCAGGTGTAGTCCACGACCGGGGAGCGCTCCGAGCCGATCGCCTCGACCGGTGAGCCGTCGGTGCCGTACTCCGTGAGGGCCGAGCGGTCCAGCAGGCCCACCGCCACGGCGGCGGCGTAGGGGCCGATGACGTAGTGGGCCGGGGAGCAGACCAGGCGGTCCCGGCCGGGGCGGGCGGTCGTGAAGATCGCCGCCACCTGCTCCGCCGACGAGAGCGCCGCCCCCAGGAACGCGCTCGCGCGACGGTCCTCCTCGGCCCCGGCCCCGACTCCCTCCGCCTCGCGGGCCGCTCGGCCGGCCGCCGAGGTCATGTGCCGTGCGTGGGCGCGGATCCGGTCGGCCAGTGTGTCGGGGTCCTCTACCGTCCATCGGCTTCCCGTGTCCGAGAACCGCCGGACCGTGGGCATCAGCATCGCGCGGATCCTCCTTGACCCCTTGATGTGGCCTAGCCACATTAGAGAACCGGTCCACCGAAGGTGTCAATGGGTGCGCTTGCGGAGGGCTCACAGGGGGGTAAGGGGTTGACTTACGGTCCCCTCTCTTCGCACACTCCGATCATTGGCTATGCCAATTGCTCGTACCCGCACCCCAGGAGGCACCCGTGTCGTTGCAGGAGTTCATCGCCCCGCCGTCGTTCGAGGAGTACCGGGAGCGGTTCAAGGACTTCTTCGTCCTCGAACGCACCGACGGAGTGATCGTCGCCCGCGCGCACACCCTCGGCGGGCCCGTCCAGCTCAGCGTGGAGAACCACCGCGCCCTCGGCCAGATGCTCAAGGTGATCGGGGCCGATCCCGAGAACGAGGTGCTCATCCTCACCGGCACCGGCGACGAGTTCATGATGGACGCCGACCCGGAGGGCTTCGCCCTGGAGGACGCCGACATGCCCCACTGGGCGTACGAGTACGCCTACAAGGACGGGCGGATCAACGTCAGCTCCCTCGTCAACGACCTGGAGATACCGACCATCGGCATCATGAACGGCTCCGGGTTCCACTCCGAGATCGTGCTGATGTGCGACATCACCCTGTGCGCGGACGACGCCACCCTCTTCGACCTGCACTTCGACATCAGCTCCGTGCCCGGCGACGGCATCCACAGCTGCTTCCAGGAACTGCTCGGCGTCAAGCGGGCCGCGTACGCGCTGCTCACCGGCGAGGCCATCAGCGCGCGGCAGGCGCTGGAGTGGGGCATGGTCAACGAGGTGCTGCCGCGCGAGGACCTGCTGGACCGCGCCCGCACCATCGCCGCCCACATCATGAGCCGGCCGCGTGTCACCCGGCGGCTGACCACCCAGATCGTCCGCAGACCGTGGCGCAAGCGGATCACCGACGACCTCGACGGCGGCTTCGGCATCCAGATGTTCGGCCATGTGGCCAAGCAGCGGTCGATCCACAGCCGCAACCACATCGCGGACACCGTCGCCTATGTGCGCAAGGGGCGGAAGAACAACTTCGACGCCGACTGACCGCGAGAGCCACGCCCCCTGAGCCCGCCGGTCCGCACCGGCGGGCTTCTCCCCCCCCCGAGACGCCCTCGGCCTCAGCCGGCCCGCTCCAGGTTGGCCCGCATCACCTCATGGTGGTGACGCACCGCGTACAGGGCCGCCTCCACGTCCCGACGGCGCACGGCGTCCAGGATCGGCGCGTGGATCGCGGTCAGGGCGGGGATCCGCTCGGAGGCCAGCCAGTCGGGGACCGTGCCGTTGTCGATCCAGGTGCGGTACTCGTGGTTGATCAGCGTGGTGTGCACACTGTCGAACATCGACGCCAGATAGGTGTTGTGCGCGGCGCTGACGAGCGTCGCGTGGAAGCGGGTGTCCGCGCTCATCCAACTCGCCGTGTCGCCGCCGCTGTCGGCGAACGCCCGCAACGCCTCCTCGGCGCGGTCGAGTTCCTCGGGCGTGGCCCGTTCGACGGCCCGCACCACGGCCGAGGTCTCCAACGTGAGCCGCACCTCGGCGAGTTGGCCCACCGAGCCCGGCTCCATCTCCAGCATCAGCCCCATCGAGGCCGCGAGCGTCGCCTCCGGACGCAGCCGTACGTACACCCCCGAGCCGCGCCGGGACTCCACCAGCCCCTTGATGACCAGGATGCGGACGGCCTGACTGACCGTAGGACGGCTGGTGGACAGCAGCGCCGCCAGATCGCGCTCGGAGGGCAGCCGGGCGCCGTCCGGCAGGTCACGGGCGAGGATCAGCTCCTGCACCCGGTCCGCGATGGCCTCCGCGGCGCCCTCCTGCCGGGTGAGCCCGAAGTTCCGCAGCGGCTGCCACGGGCTGTCCGGCGGGAATTCCTTCGCGCGTGCCGCCACGGGTCCTCCTCCGCCTCCACGCCTGTGCCACCTGCGGTGATCGTCCGGCGTCCGGTGATCGCCCCTGGAGAACCTACACCCGCCGGGCCGCCCCGCCCCCGTGGCGTACGGGGCCTACCACCCCGTCGCGATGTACTTCGCCTCCGTGTACTCCAGCACCCCCTCGTGCCCGCCCTCGCGGCCGATGCCGCTCTCCTTCACACCGCCGAAGGGGGCCGCCGGATCGGAGACCAGACCGCGGTTGAGGCCGACCATGCCGGACTCCAGCCGGTCCGCGAGGGCCAGGCCCCGGCGCAGATCACGGGTGTAGAGGTACGACACCAGGCCGTACTCGGTGGCGTTGGCGAGGGCGACCGCCTCGTCCTCGTCGTCGAACCGGACCAGCGGCGCCACCGGACCGAAGATCTCCTCCGCCAGCAGCGCCGAGCCCGGCGCGACCCGGTCCAGGACGGTCGGCGTGTAGTAGTGGCCGAGGCGCTCGGGGGCGTAGCCGCCGGTCAGCACCCGCGCCCCGCGCTCCACCGCGTCCGTCACCAGTTCGTCCACCTTGGCCACCGCCTCCGCGTTGACCAGCGGCCCGACCTCCGTGTCCGGGGCCAGCCCGGGGCCCATCCGCAGCGCGGCCATCGCGGCGGCGAGCCGGGCGCCGAACGCGTCGGCCAGGGACTCGTGCACGTAGAAGCGGTTGGCGGCCGTGCACGCCTCGCCGCCGTTGCGCATCTTGGCCAGCATCGCCCCCTCCACCGCCGCGTCCAGGTCCGCGTCCGCGAGCACCAGGAAGGGCGCGTTGCCGCCCAGCTCCATCGAGGTGTTCAGGACCCGGTCGGCGGCGGTCCGCAGCAGGATCCGGCCCACCTCGGTGGAGCCCGTGAAGGACAGTTTGCGTACGGCCTGCTGGGCGAGGAGCGTGGAGACGACCGCTCCGGAACGGTCCGCGGGCAGGACGTTGACCACCCCGTCGGGCACACCCGCCTCCGCCATCAGCGCGCCGATGGCCAGCGCGGTCAGCGGGGTGTCGCTCGCGGGCTTGAGCACCACGGCGCAGCCCGCGGCGAGCGCCGGGCCGATCTTCCGGGTGGCCATGGCCGCCGGGTAGTTCCAGGGGGTGACCAGGACGGCCACGCCGATCGGCACCCGGTCCACCAGGATGCGGTAGCCGCCCGCCGGGGCCCGGCTCACCGTTCCCTCCAGCCGTACGGCCTCCTCCGCGTACCAGCGCAGGAACTCGGCCGCGTACGCCACTTCGGCGCGCGCGTCCGGCAGGGCCTTGCCGTTCTCGGCGCTGATCAGGGTGGCGAAGTACTCGGCCCGCTCGGTCATCAGCTCCCAGGCGCGGCGCAGGACGACGGAGCGCTCGCGTGCGGGGGTCGCCGCCCAGCCGGGCTGGGCGCGGGCGGCAGCCGCCACGGCCGCCACCGCGTCCGGCTCACCGGCGGAGGCGACCTCGGCCAGCGGTTCGGTGGTGGCGGGATCGTGGACGACGAGGGTGCGGCCGTCGTCGGCGGCCCGCCAGTCACCGTCGATCAGGAGGCCGGTGGGGCAGTGCTTCAGGGCTTCGGTCAGGTTCATGGGTACGTGCCTTCTGCGAGGTGAGGTGAGGTGAGTGGAGCGCGGTGGGGTGGGGCGGGGCGGGTGACCGGTGCCGGGTGCCGGGGCCGGGCACGCGAAAGCCGCCGTACGCGTGCCGGGCGACAGGACAGGGCGACGGGCACACGCACGGCGGTGTCGGTGCGGGAGGAGCGGGCCGGCGTACTGGTCAGGGGCCCGGGGACGGGGCCGGGGCGTGGGTACGGGGCCGGGGGGCGCGGCCGGGGGAGAGGAGCCGGGCGGCACGTGGTGGGACGTGGCCGCCCGGCCGATCAGGGGAGGCCGCCGCACCCGGACCGGTACGGCGGACCGGCACTGGACCGGTACGGGACCGGCACCGGATCAGGGCCGGACGCGCGCCAGGACGCCCGCCCGGATCACGCGTCGGACTCCGCGCCCCGCAGCCCCGCCGCCCTCGCTTCCACCTCGTACAGCGCCGCGTAGTCCTGCTCGGCGAAGCCGTGGCCGATGGTGGTCTGGATGAGTTGGTGCACGGCCGCGCTCACCGGCATCGGCACCTCCAGCGAGCGGGCCGCGCCGAGGCCGAGGTCGAAGTCCTTGCGGAGCATCTTGTTGTTGAAGGTGGGCGTGTAGTCGCGCTCGACCATCGCGCGGCCCTTGTGGCGGATGAAGGTGGAGCCGAGCACGGAGCCGTTGATGAAGTCGATGAACGCCGCCGGGGTCACCCCGCCCTTCTCGGCCAGCGTGGTCACCTCGGCGAGGGCCTGGGTGATCATGCCGAGGAACAGGTTGTGACAGATCTTCACCAGCCGGCTCTGCTCACCGGGCCCGGCGTGCACCACGGTCGGCGAGATGACCCGCAGCCAGCGGGCGACCCGGTCGAAGGTCTCACCCGGACCGGAGGCGACGATCGCGCTCCGGCCGTCGGCGACCATGTGCGGGTTGCCGCTGATCGGGGCGGCGAGGAAGCCGACCCCGGCCTCCGCGCACGCCGCGCGCACCTCGGCGGACGCCTCCGCGGAGACGGTCGAGCAGTCCACGATGACCTCGGGGCGGCGCTCACCGCCGAGCAGCCCCTGCTCACCGGTGACCACGGAGAGCAGGTCGGCGCTGGTGGAGACCATCACGAAGACGACGGATGCCTTGGTCAGCTCAGCGATCGACCCGGCCACGGCCGCGCCCTGGTCGGCCAGCGGCGCGGTCTTCGCGGTCGTACGGTTCCACACCGTCAGATCGGCGCCGCCCTTGATCAGGGCCGCGGCCATCACCGAGCCCATGGCGCCGGTACCGAGCCAGCCGAGGCGCTCCACGGGGGTGTCGTTCATCGTTCTGCCTTTCATGGAAGGGAAGGGAAGGAGAGGGGAGAGACGGGAAGAGGAGGGAAGGGAGGGGAGGGGCGAGGGTGCAGATGTGCCAGGAAGAGGGGGTCAGCCAGGCGTCGGTGCCGCCGTTCGGGCGCGCAGGGCCCGCCGTTCGGCGGTACGCGCCGCCTGCTTGGCGGGGTCGGCGACGAGGGTGGAGGCCAGCAGGGTCCGGGTGTAGGGGTGCGTCGGGGAGTCGTAGACCTCGGTGGCGGGGCCGTACTCCAGGAGTTCACCGAGGCGCAGTACGCCGATCTCGTCGCTCACATGCCGTACGACCTCCAGGTCGTGGGCGATGAAGAGATAGCTGACGCCCAGGTCGCGCTGGAGTTCCTGGAGCAGGTTGATGACCTGGCTCTGGGTGGAGACGTCCAGCGCGGAGACCGGCTCGTCGCAGACGATCAGCCGGGGGCGCGGGGCCAGGGCCCGCGCGATGGCGACGCGCTGGCGCTGGCCGCCGGAGAGTTCGTGCGGGTAGCGGTCGGCCTGGTGCGGGGCGAGTCCTACGCGGTCCAGCGCCGCCGCGGTCTCCCGCTCCCGTTCGGCCCGGCCCATGGGGCGGTGCCGGGTGAGCGCCTGGCCGAGGGTGTCGGCGACGGACTGCCGGGGGTTGAGGGAGGACAGCGGGTCCTGGAAGACGACCTGCACGTCCCGGTGGAAGGCGAGCGGCGTACGGTTGCCGAAGCCGCTGATGTCCTGGCCGTCGAAGACGATCCGGCCCGCGGAGACGGGCGCGAGCCGCAGCACGGCCCGTCCGATGCTGCTCTTGCCGGAGCCGGACTCACCGACCAGACCGAGGGTGCGGCCCGCGCCGATGGTGAAACTGACGTCCCGTACGGCGGTGAAGGTCTTGGCCTTGCCGGACATGCTCCGGCCCAGCCGGTAGGCGACACTCAGGTGCTCCACGGAGAGCAGCGGGGCCCCGGCCGACGCCGCGGCGGTCTGCTCGGCGGCGCTCATCGGGCACCCACCAGCTGGAGTTCGCCGCCGCGGACGCAGCGCGCGCCGCGTTCGTCGAGGGCGACGGCGCCGGTGCGGCAGAGGTCGGTGGCGTACCGGCAGCGGGGATGGAAGCGGCAGCCGGCCGGCCAGTCCCAGGCGGGCGGCACCCGGCCGGGGATGGTCGGCAGCGGCTCGCCGTCGGCCCCGGCGTGCGGCACGGCCGCCAGCAGGGCCTCGGTGTACGGATGCCGGGGCCGGGCGAACGCGTCCTCGACCGTGCGCTGTTCCACGATCTGACCGGCGTACATGACGGCGATCCGGTCGCAGCTGTCGGCCACCACCCCCAGGTCGTGGGTGATGATCAGCAGGGACATGGAGAGCCGTTCCCGCAGCGAGGCCAGCAGATCGAGCACCTGGGCCTGGATGGTGACGTCCAGGGCGGTGGTCGGCTCGTCGGCGATGAGGAGTTCCGGGTCGCAGGCGAGGGCGCCCGCGATGACGACCCGCTGGGCCATGCCGCCGGAGAACTGGTGCGGATAGTCCTTCAGCCGCTCGCGCGGCCGGTCCACGCCGACCAGGTCGAGGAGTTCGGCCGCCCGCTCGGTGGCCTCCTGGAGGGAGACGTCGCGGTGGGCGCGGATGGCGTCGGTGAGCTGACGGCCCACCGTGTGGACGGGCGACAGGGCGGAGATCGGGTCCTGGAAGACCATGCCCACCCGCAGCCCGCGCACCTTGCGCAGGTTCTCGCCGCGCAGCCCGGTGAGTTCGGTGTCCCCGAGCCGGACCGTGCCGGAGGTGACGGTGACGCCCCGGGGCAGCAGGCCGAGGATCGCGGACGCGGTGATGGACTTGCCGCAGCCCGACTCGCCCACCAGGCCGAAGGTCTCGCCGCGCCGGATGTGGAAGGTGACCCCGGAGGCGAGTTCGGAGCCCTGCGGGTCGGCGACCGTCAGGCCCTCGACGCTGAGCAGCACATCCTCCGGGAGGGAGGGGATGTGGTCGGCCGGGGCCGCCGCCGGGCCGCTCCGCCCGGAGCCGCCCTTCGGGCGCGGACCCGACGGGCCGCCCCTGCGGGGCGAGGCCGCGTCGCGCAGACCGTCGCCGAGCAGGTTGAACACCAGCACGCTCAGGGTGAGCGCCGCGCCCGGCAGGATCGCCAGCAGCGGATGGTCCACCACGTGCTGGCGGGAGGCGTCGAGCATGGCGCCCCAGCTCACCTGGGACGAGTCGACGCCGACCCCGAGGAAGCTGAGGGTCGCCTCGATGAGCAGGGCGGTGCCCGCCGCGATGGACGCCTGCACGATGAGCGGCGCGGACACGTTCGGCAGCACCTGCCGGAACATGATGGCCGAGCGGCGCAGTCCCAGGACCCGGGCGGCGTCGACGTAGAGCCGCTCCCGCTCGGCGAGGACGACGGCGCGGGTGATGCGCATGAAGCTGACGGCGAAGACCAGGCCGACGGCGAGCATCGCGTTGCCGAGGCCGTTGCCGAGGACGGCGACCAGGGCGAGGGCCAGCAGCAGTGCGGGGATGGACTGCATGACGTCGGCGACGCGCATGCCGATCCGGTCCCACCAGCCGCCCCGGTAGCCCACGAAGAGGCCGACGCAGACGCCGAGCACCAGACCGATGGCGACGCTCTGGGTGCTGGCGAGCAGCGCGGTGCGGGTGCCGTAGAGCAGTCGCGAGAGGGTGTCGCGGCCGAGGTCGTCGGTGCCGAGCCAGTGGTCGCCGCTGGGGCCCTGGAGCTTGTCCTGGACCTCGGGGTGCAGTGGGTCGTACGGCGCGAGCAGCGGCGCGGCCAGGGCGATCAGCGCCTGGAGGGCCAGCAGGGTGAGGCAGAACAGGGTGAGGGGCCGGCCCAGCACCCGGCGCAGGGCCCGGCCCCGCTGCCGGGGCGACGCCGACTCGGCACCGCCGGGACCACCAGGGCCGCCAGGGGCGCCGGGGCCGCCGGGGCCGCCGGGAAGTGCGGCCCGCGCGTCGGCGGCGAGGGCGGGGGCGCCGGTGACCGCGCCCGGGGAGGTCTCGCTCACTGGGGTCTCACCTTCGGGTTGATCACGCCGTACAGCAGGTCGGCCGCCAGATTGACCAGCAGCACGATGACCGCCACCAGGACGATGGAGCCCTGGAGCACCGGATAGTCGGCGCGTACGACGCTGTCGATGAGGAGCGTCCCGAGGCCCGGGACCGCGAAGATGCGTTCGATGACGAAGCTGGCGGCCACCAGCACCGACATCTGGATGGCGATGACCGCGAGCACCGGGACCATCGCGTTCTTGACCGCGTACCGCAGCACGATCCGCCGTCTGCGGATGCCGCGGGCCAGCAGGGTCTGCACGAACGGCGAGTCCAGGGCGTCGATCATCGCGCTGCGGGTCTGCCGGGCGATGACCGCGGCCGTGTGGGAGCCGAGCGCCACGGCCGGCAGGATCATCCCGGTGAACCAGGCGCCCGGATCCTCCAGGAACGGGGTGTAGCCGACCACCGGCAGCCAGCCGAGCTGCACCGCGAAGACCAGCACCAGCAGCAGCGCCAGCCAGAAGCTGGGCACCGCGAGGCCGAGCGCGACCAGCACGGTCAGCAGCCGGTCGGCCGCCGAACCCGGGCGCAGCGCGCCCAGGATGCCCAGCGGCACGCCCGCCAGCAGCGCCAGCGCCATGCCCGCCACGGCCAGCGACAGGGTGATGCCGATCCCGGTGGACAGGGACTCGGAGACCGGGGTCCCGGTGTAGAGGGACGAGCCGAGATCGGCGGTGACGGCGCCGCCCAGCCAGCTCGCGTACTGCTCGGCGACCGGCCGGTCCAGACCGAGCTGGGCGCTGAGGGCGGCCTTGTCGGCGGCCGGGGCACCCTCGCCCAGGATCTGCGCCACCGGGTCGGTGGGCGTCAGATGGACGAGGGTGAACACGAACGCCGAGACCAGGAAGAGGGTGGGCAGCGCGGAGAGCAGCCGCTGGACGACGAACTTGGTCATGGCCTGGCGCTCGTCTCGGCCGAGCCGTCGTCCAGGACCCGGGACCGCACCCGGCGCGTCGCCCGGCCCGCCGCCACCGGGTCCAGGTCCGTGAGACGGCCGCCGCGCTTGCGTACCTTGCCGCCCACGACGACGGTGTCGACGTCGCCGGGGTGCGTCTGGAGCACCACGTGGGCGGCCGGGTCGCCGAGGGCCCTGCCGTAGGGCTCGGTGTCCACCAGGATGAGATCGGCGTAGCAGCCGGGCGCGAGCCGGCCCAGTTCGTCGCCGAGTCCCAGCGAGCGGGCCGCGTTGACGGTGGCGTACTCCAGCATGTGGCGGGGCTCGATCAGCGGCAGACCCGGGCGGCGGGCCAGCGGATAGCGGCCGGCCTCCCGCTCCTCGGCGGCGTCGACGTTGCGCATCAGCAGATATGTCAGGCGCATCGCCGCGAACAGGTCGATGGCGACCCGGGCGTGGGTGTCGATGCCGAGGCTGGAGCAGACGCCGGCGCGGTGGGCGCGGTTGAGGACGGTCATGGACCGGCCGCCGCCGAACTCGCCCTCGGGGGTGAAGGAGATCCCGCCGCCGCAGGCGGCCAGCAGCTCCAGTTCCTCGTCGTCGGCCGCGTTGGCGTGCGCGGGCAGGATGTCCTCGTCCAGCAGCCCCCGTTCGTGCAGGGCGCGGATCTGGCCCGCCGGGTTCTGGTGGACCGTCATCCGCAGGCCCAGTTCACGGGCCAGCTCCACCTCGGTGGCGGTGCGCTCCAGATCGCCGTACTCCAGGGAGGACAGGGCGAGGCCGAGGCGCAGCAGCCCGCTGTCGCCGACGTGCGCGCTCAGCTCCCGTACGTGCTCCAGCCGCCAGGCGTGGTCCGCGGGCGGGGCGTCGAAGCTGCCGAGCATGCCGTACGCCCACAGCACCCGCTGCCCGGTGGCCGCGTGTGCCCGGAGTCCGGCCTCGGCGGCCTGCGGGGACATCACGTTGTGGCAGAAGTCGAGGACGCCGGTCACCCCGCTGTCGAGCATCTGCACGGAGCCCGCGAAGGTGGCGTCGTGGATGTCGTCGGGGGTGAAGTTCTCGCGCAGCCGGAAGACCCGGTTCTGGTAGTCGTCGAAGGTCCAGCCGTCCGCGTACTTGCCCTTCAGCGGGGTCTGCCAGGCGTGCATGTGGGTGTCGATGAGACCGGGCAGGGCGATCATGCCGCGGGCGTCGACGGTCTCGGCGCCGGGCGCGGACAGGTCCGGGCCGACGGCGGTGATCCGGTCCCCGGTGACCAGGACGTCCGCCCGCTCGAAGTCCCCGAGGGCCGGGTCCATGGTGAGCACGGTCGCGTCGCGGATCAGCAGGGTGGGCCCCGCCTCGTGCGCGGTCGGCCCCGGGGCGGTGGTGGTCTCAGGCACGGCTGACTCCCTGGGGGTCGAAGGAGGTGACGGGCAGTTCGGCGAAGGGCGCGGCGGTGTGCACGACCCGTCCGCCGACGACGGTGAGGACGGACTCGATGCGCGGGATCAGCTCCTGCTCGACCGTCAGGTAGTCGTCGCTGAGCACGGCCAGGTCGGCGAGGAGCCCCGGCTCCAGCCGGCCCCGCTCGTCCTCCTCGAAGCTGAACCAGGCGCCCGAGGCGGTGTAGCCGCGCAGCGCCTCCGCACGGCTGAGCAGATGGTGCGGGGCGAGGGTCGGGGTGCCCTGGACGGTGAGTCCGTCGAGGAACCAGGCGATCGTGGCCCACGGGTTGTACGACGCCACCCGCATCGCGTCCGAGCCGAGACCGGTCGGCACCCCGCGCTCCAGCAGGGTCCGTAGCGGCGGCGCCTCGGCGACGGTCTTCTCGCCCCAGATCGCCAGCGCCTCCTCGCCCTGGAAGCGGTACAGGCCCTGGGCGAGGACCCCGGCGCCGAGCGCGGCGATCCGCTCGACGTCGGCCGCGGTGAGCGGCTCGGCGTGCACGAGCGCCCAGCGCAGCGGGGCGATGTCGTGCTCGGCGTGCGCCTCCTCCCAGGCGGTGAGCACCGCGTCGATGGTGGCGTGCTGGTGGGCGTGGGTGTGCACGGTCCAGCGGTTGCGGGCGAGTTCGCCGAAGATCTCGCGGAACCGGGCGCGGATGTCGTCGTCGATCTCCACCGGGTGGGCGATCTTGTCGACGGTGGCGTACAGGATCACCTCGCCGACGCCGATCACCCGCAGCAGTCCGTCACCGACGTCGAGCGGGGTGAAGCGCTGGTATCCGGCGAGGTCGGCGGTCTCGGTCCCGGCGCGTTCGGCGTGCACGGCGAGCCGGGTGCGTAGGGTGAGTTCGCCGCGCCGCCAGGTCTCGCGGATCGCGGGGTAGGCGGCGGGGCCGCTGTTGAAGCCGCCGCCGTCGATGGCGCCGGTGATGCCGAGCCGGTTCAGGGCGCGGGACATCTCGGCGGTGGAGGCGACCTGCTCCTCGAAGCCGGGGGCGGGCATCCGCCGGTAGAACCACTCCATGAGCGGGGTGCCGTTGACCTTGCCGGTCAGCTCGCCGTCCGGGCCGGTCTCGAACGCCGTGGCGGAGAAGCCCTGTCCGGTCAGCTCGCGCACCAGGGCGTGGTCGACACCGAGTTCGCGCATGGCGGCGGTGTTGAGGACGGCCCAGTCGTACAGGAACTGCACATACACGGGGTGGTCGGGCGCGGCGGCGTCCAGTTCGGCCCGGCTGGGGCCCCGGTTCTCCGGGAACTGCGCGGGGTGCCAGCCGCCGATGACGCGGATCCAGCTGCCCTTCGGGCGGTCGGCGGCGCGGGCGCCGATGGCGGCGAGACCGCTGGCGAGGGAGCGCTCGTCCTCCCAGCGGACCTCGTCCCGCCAGGTGCGGCCGGCCCGGACGACATGGACGTGGGAGTCGATCAGGCCGGGGACGACCCGCCGCCCGCGCAGGTCGACCACGGTGGTGCCGGGACCGGCGAGGCGGCTGATCTCCTCGCTGGAGCCGGTGGCGGAGATCCGGTCCCCGGTGACGGCCAGGGCCGCCACCTCGGCGTCCAGGGGCGCGTCGGACATCGTGGTGATCCGGCCGTTGACCAGCACCAGGTCGGGGTGGGCGTGCGGGGAGGGCGAACTGCTCATGGGTGGCTGTCTCCATGGGGTACGGGAACGGGGGCCGCGGGGGGTGGGACGGCGGCGCGCGGGACACGGCCCGCCCCGCGGGATCGGCGGGGGCGAGGGGTGAGGGCGTCCGCGCGGGGGGCGCTGGAACGAGGGGTGGCGAGGGATAGCGAGGGGTAGCGAGGGATGGCGAGGGGTGGGGTGGGCGCGGGCGGGGTCAGTCCCCGACGCGGGCCTCCTTGTAGCGGAAGACCGCCACCTCGTGCTCGGTCGAGACGATGTTGTCGACGTTCTTGGGGTTGTAGGCCCAGAAGCCGGAGTAGTCGAAGTAACCGCAGTCCAGGGCCTCTTCGTCGACGACCGAGGACAGCTCGCGCCAGGCGGCCTCCTGCTGCTCCGGCGTCTTCGCGTCCAGCCCGTCCTGCACGGCGGCCTCCAGCCGGGGGTACTCGACGCGCTGCGGGTTGCTCGACGCGTCCGGCGCGAACTTGCGGACGTAGTAGTCGTAGGGGCCGGAGCGGGCGCCGTCGGAGAGGATGGCGGCGGGGTACTTGCCGCTCTGGTACACGCTGAGGAACTGCGGGAAGTTGGGTGTCTCCAGCTCCACCTCGACGCCGATGGCCGACATCTGGCTGCGGAACAGCTCGGCGATGGTGCGCTGGGTGTCGTAGCTGATCAGGGTGAACTTGCGCTTGCCGCCGCCGAGTTCGCCCATCAGCTGCTTGGCCTTGTCGACGTCGTACGGATAGCCCTTGAGCGCGGGGTCGAATCCGGACTGGCCCTCGGTGAAGCGCTGGGCGGGCACCTCGCCCTTGCCGCCGAGCGCCGCGTCCACGTAGTCCTGCGGATTCATGGCGTGGCAGACGGCCTGGCGGAACTTCTTGTCCTTGAAGACGCCCTTCATGTCGTACATCTGGAGGTGCCAGAGCACCGACGGGAACCAGGTGGAGGCGAGCCCCTCCTTCTCCGCCCGGTCGGCCAGCGCCGGGGTGGTCCAGGCGACGTCGATCTGTCCGGCGCGCAGCGCGTTGTAGAGGCTGTCGGGGTCGTTGATCTGGGTGACCTCGACACGCGAGGGGCCGACGGACTTCTTGTCGTAGTACCGGTCGAAGGCGGTGACGACGGTGCGCAGTCCCTTCACCGACGCCTTGGCGTCGTACTTCCAGGGGCCGGTGCCGACGCCCTTGGTCTTCCAGTCGCCGTCGGCGAGCGCCTGGGGCGAGACCATGTACATCCCGAGCCGGGCCAGGTTGTTGAGGAGCGCGGGCGCGGGCCGCTTGAGGTCGATCCGGACATGCGTGGCGTCGACGGCGGTGGCGGACTTCATCGCGGAGAGCTGGCTGCGGTACTGGCTCGGTGTGGTGCTGATCCGCTGGAGGTTGGTGACCACGGCCTCGGCGTCGAACGGGGTGCCGTCGTGGAAGAGGACGCCCGACCGCAGCGTCAGTTCGATGCTCTGCGGGGTCTGCTTCCACGCGGTGGCGAGCTGGGGCCGCAGGGTGGAGCCGTCCTCGGCGAGGCCGATCAGCGACTCGTACACCAGGGAGGTGTACGTCGCGTTCTGCTTGGTGACCGTCTCCCAGTCGTCGAACTGCTGGTTGGTGCCGAACCTGAGCGTGCCGCCGGAGCCCTTGCCGGCGGACCCGGTGCCGTCGCCGGTACCACCGCCCCCGCCGCCGCAGGCGGCCAGGGTGACGGCGAGGGCGGTGGCGAGCACCGTCCCGCCCACCGCGCGGGGCCGGCGTCGGGGGAATCCTGCTGCTGACCGGGGCGCGGGCCCGGGTCTGGCGTTGTCTGACACGGCGAGGACCTCCACAGGACTGCGGGGGCGTCGGAAGCGACGCGCTGTGCGTCATAGTGGACGCATCGTGCAGGATTGTTGTCAAGGGTTGGACTTCTCCGTCTTGGAAATCCCCTAGTCAGGGCCACTAATGGGAAACCAGAGGGAATATCGCCCTCGATCTCTGTTCACTATCCTGTGCACGGCTGTACAGTCCTGTGCAGTCCGCTACCGTTGTCCCGTGCGTGCACGCCCATCCACCGACCAGGAGGCGCGATGAAGACCGAGGGGGGCAGCCTCGAACTCGGTGTGAGGCTCAGAAGGGTCCGCGCCGAACGCGGCCTGTCCCTGCGGGAGTTGGGCAAGCTCGCCGGATGCTCGGCCAGCCTCATCTCCCAGGTCGAACGCGGCCAGACGGCCCCGTCCGCCGGGGTGATCTACGGTCTGGCCAACGCGCTGGACATCCCCCTGGAGTACCTCTTCGGCACCGGCGGCGCCGACGAGGTGCCCGAGGCCGGCGGCGGCCCCCGCACCCGCTCCCCCTTCGCGACCGCGTCCGGCACGGTGAACGGCAGCCGCGACGGCACGGGCGCCGGGACCTGGGACGGCGCGGGGGCCCGGGACGGCGGAGGGGGCCGGTCGGGCGGCGGGCCCCAGGTCCCCGGGGCACCGTCGGGCCCCGCGCTGGCCCCCGCGACCGGCACCGTCGTGCAGCGCGCCGCCGACCGGCGCACCATCGACCTCGCCAGCGGGGTCCGCTGGGAGCGGCTCACCCCGCAGCAGGACGCCCGGGTGGACTTCCTGGAGGTCGTCTACGCCCCCTACGGCCGCTCCACCGACAGCCGCGCGCCCATCCGCCACGAGGGCCGCGAGTACCAGCTCGTCCTCACCGGCACCCTCCACGCCGACATCGGCTTCGAGACCTACGTCCTGGAGGCCGGCGACTCCCTCGCCTTCGACTCCGCCACCCCGCACCAGTACCGCAACATGACCGACGGCGAGGTGCGGGTGGTGTCGGTGGTCGTCCATGCCCTCACTCCGTGAGGGGGGCGGCGGTGGGGGCGCGGGTCGGGGGTGGTGGGGGTGACTGGGGCGGTGAGGTGACGGGGCCTTCGCGCGCCGCCTGTCGCCCCGCCGTCTGCCGTCCCGCGGTCTCTCGCCCTGCCGCCTGTCGCCCTGCCGTCCCTCGCCCCGCCTGTCGCCCCGCCGTCCGTCGCCCCGTGGTCTCTCGCCCCGCTGTCCGTCGCCCCGCCGTCCCTCGCCCCGCCGTCCGTCACTCCGCCTTGCGGAACACCGCCGACATCCCGTCGCCCGTGTCCGGGGCCAGCCGGCCCGGGGTCTCCGGGGCGAGCAGCCCGATCCGGGTGGCCAGCTCCCGGCCGTGCACATCCACGGCGGCCTCGATCAGCCCCGCCAGCGCGTCCAGCGCGCCCCGGCCGCGGGAGCGGGCCACGGCCGCGCAGCCCACGGCGGCCAGCGCGGCCGGCCACCACCAGCAGGCCAGCAGCGCGTAGCCCACGGCCCAGGCGGCGAGCCGGGCGGCGGCGCCGAAGGAGTCATGGGCCGACTGGATCTGGCGGACGGCGGGTTCGGGCAGCACCAGCCACAGCCGGGGCCACAGCACCGCGAGGTCCACCCCGTAGGCGGCCTCCACCCGGTCGGCCGCCGCCTGCATCCGGTCCCCGTACCAGGTGGGCCGGGACGGCTCGCGCAGCGCTATCCGGTCCCGGGCCTCGGTGAGGTCCTGGATCCGGGCGAGCACGCCGCCCGGGACCAGTACGGCACCGTCCGGCCCGTCGCCGGTGTACGCGATCCGGCCGACGGCCTCGGTCACCTCGGTGTCCCGCTCCCGCCACCTGCGGGCCCGGCGTCCGGTCAGCGCCCGGGACAGCGGGTCCCGGCCGGGGCGCAGCCAGTACCGCTCGACCGCCCCGCCGACGCACTGCGCGGTCAGGGACGCGGCGGTCGCGGTGAGCAGCACCAGCGCGACCAGCAGGGCGGCGGTGCCGGTGCGGTCGAGGGCGGGCCGGCCCGCGAGGTCGTCCAGGGTGCCGCGCAGCCGGTCGACGTCGGCCCAGTGGCGTTGACCGAGGGTGCCGCCGACGGCCGCGGCGGCGAGGAAGAGGGCGCCGGGCAGGACGAGCAGATTGAGCCAGCGCTCGGTGAGTTTGCCGCCCAGGGTGGCGAGGAGCGGGTTCATGACGCCGGGGTCACCCGGCCGAGCCCAGCCGGCCCTTGCGCATCCGGGTGCCGTGGAGGGCGCAGGGCGGGGCGGGCAGCAGATCGCGGGCGCGTTCGACCCGGGTACAGCCGGACGGACCCGGGCAGACGGCCACCTTGAGGTGCGGTGAGACGCCGGGGGCGGTGACGCCGCGGGCCCCGTTGACGAGGCCGCGCGCGTCGGTGGTGCGGCGCAGCGCGGTGTCCAGGGCGAGGTAGGCGGCGGCGAGTTCGGCCGTGGACGCGTCCGAGGCCAGCAGCGCCCGTACCGCCTCCGCGGCCTCCCGTACCGCGGGCTGCCGCAGATCCCGCGGCGAACCGAGCAGCACACACAGCGCCGCCGCGGCACGCTTGTCCGGCCAGGGGATCTCGGGTGATGCCGTCATGGGTCAAGTGTGCCGGAGAAACGGCGGAGTTGAGGGCGGCTCGCTGGCGTGGCGGTGCGACGTCGGCGTGCTGGGTCGGTGGTTCGATGGAGTGTGGCGGGCCCTGGTACGGGGAGAGCGGCACGACAGGAACGGCGGGGTGCGGGAGACGGTGCGAGGTCAGGCATGGGGTGGCCAGGGGGCGGACGACCGGTGGGACCGGGGGAGCGGGCGCGGACGTGGAGGGCAGGGGGAGGGGGAGGAGGGTGAGCAGGGGCACGGGATCGAGTACGCGTACGCACCGGGCGACCTGGACGCCCATGACCGGAACCGGTACCTCGCGGCGATCCGCGCCCGGCTCCGCCGGGCCGTGACCCCCGGGGGAAGGGTGGACGCGGCCGTGGTCCTCGGCGGGGCGGCCGACGCCGAACTGCGGGGCCTGCTACGGGCCGTGGACCCCCGTACGGATCCGGAGGCCCGGCACACGGCCGGCTGGCTCTGCGCCGCGCGGGCGGCGGCCGACCCGGGGCGGTCCGCCCTGCACGGGTCCATGGCCGGGATCCTGCTCTTCCCGGTGTGGGCGGCCGACCCGGGGGATGCCGAGCTGGTGCCGCCCGAGCTGGCGGCGGCCTGGGCCGCCACGGACGCCGCCCTGCGTCCCGACCCGGCGGACGCGGACGGCCCCGCCGAGTGGGCCGCCCAGTGCGTGGCCCATCTGCTCGTGCTGGAGGGGCGGCAGCACACGCCACCGTCGGACGCCTCCGCGCACGACCGCAAGCTCCACGAGATGGCCGCCTGGATGGCGTACGCCCTGCCGCTGCCGCGGGAGAACCGGCTCCTGACCGCGATCGGCGCCGGGAGCCTGGCCGTCCTCGCGACACCGGAGTACCACCCCGCGTACCCGGACCGGCGCGACGACCTGGCCCGTGCGCTGGCCCTCAAGGGAGGGCCCTGGCCGTTCGGCGAACTGCTCGACGGGGACCCCGTCCGGCTCGCGTACCGGGCCCTCAAGAGCCTCCCGCCGGACTCCCCGGAGCGGCTGCGGGCCCTCGCCGCCCTGGGCGCCCGGCTGGAAGAGCGCTACGCGCGGTCCTACGACCCGGAGGACCTGGACGAGGCGGCCGGTCTCGCCCGGGAGGTGCTGGCCCAACTGCCGCCCGGTGACCCCCGGTTGCCGGAGAGCCTCGGCGCCCTGGGCAGTGCGCTGATCCTGCTGCGCCACCGGGACGGCGCCACCCCGGAGCAGTGCGACGAGGTGGTGGACATCTGCCGCCGGGCCAGGCCGGGCCATCCGGAGGGCCCCGCGCCGACCGGGCACCGGCTCGCCCTCGCCCTGCTGCTGCGCTCCCAGCACACCGGCCGGGTGACGGACCTGGACGAGGCGGTCACCGTCCTCACCGAGACCCTCACCGAGGCCCGCACCCCGACGGAGACCACGATCCTGCGCAACCTGCTGGGCAACGCCCTGCGGGCCCGCGCCGCCATGACCGGCGCCAAGGAGGACCTGGACGCGGCGGCGGCCACGATCGCACTCGCCCCGGACGCTCCGGGTTCCCCAAGCCTCCCGGGCCACCCAAGCCTCCAGGGCCACCCAAGCCTCCCGGGCCACCCAGGCCCCACGAACACCTCTGCTCCCTCCAACCCCTCGAACCCCTCCAACCCCCACGACCCCCAGAGCCCCCACGACCTCCAGAACCCCCAGAACCCCCCGGAAGGCGCCCTCCTCAGCCGTGCTCTGATCCTCCACGCCCGCTACAAGCGGGACCCCGTCGTTCATGCGGGGGATCTCGATGAGGCGTCGCGGTTGCTGCGGCAGGTCGGGGCGGTGACGCCGCTCGGCAGTCCGGACCGGCCGTCGGTGCTGCATCATCTCGGTGTCGTCCTCACCGCCGGCCACGAGCGCTCGGGGGACGCGGAGGTGCTGAACGAGGCCGTGCGAGTGCTCCGCGAGGCGGTGGCGCTCACGCCCGAGGGGCACGAGGTGCTCGGGTTACGGCTGCTCAACCTCTCCGTCGCGCTCAGCCTGCGCTACCAGCGCACCGAGGACGCCGCCGACCTGAGGGAGGCCCGGGAGTGCCGTCAGCGGGCCGCCGCCCTGCCCGCGATGGGCCGCGCCCACCACGCGGCGGTGGTCGGCTCGGCCGGCCTGAGCCTGCTCACCGGCATCGACCGGGCCACCGATCGTGCCGCCCAACTGGAGGAGTGCGTACGGCTGTTGAGGGAGGCCCTCGCCCTCACCCCCGACGGCGACCCGCAGCTGCCCAAGCGCCGCCACAACCTCGCCGCCGCCCTGCTCACCCAGGCCGACACCACCCGGCACGTCGGCCCCGTCCGTGAGGCGCAGGAACTGGCCGACGCCGTGGTCGCCGTGCTGCCCGCGCACTCCCCGGACCTCCCCCGCGCCCTCACCCTGGCGGCGGACGCCCGCACCCACGGCGCCCGTATGCTGCCCTCCCGGACCGCCCGCGACGAGGCGGTCGCCCTGCTGCGCCGGGCCGTCACCGTCACCCCCGCCGGCCACCCCCTGCGCGCTCAGCGGACGAGCAACCTCGCCGCCATGCTCCGCCACCGGGGCCCGGCCCGCCACGGCGACCGCACCGCCCTCACCGAGGTCGCCGACCTGTACCGCGAGGCCGCCGGGGAAGAGCGCTGCCCCCCGCTCGCCCGTCTGGACGCCGCCCGCGACTGGGGTGACGTACGGGCCGGACTCGGCGACTGGGAAGGCGCGTTGGACGGCTATGTCACGGCCGTCGACCTGCTGCCCGCCGTCGCGCCCCGCCATCTGGTCCGCGACGACCAGGAGTTCCTGCTCGGCCGCACCGTCGGCCTCGGCGCCGCGGCGGCGGCCTGCGCCGTCCGACAGGGGCGCCCCGGCCTCGCGGTGGGTCTCCTGGAACAGGCCAGAGGCGTCCTGCTCTCCCACGCCTTCGACGCCGACAGCGACCTCACCCGCCTCCGCGAGCGGGCCCCCGCCCTCGCGGCCCGCTTCGAGGAACTCCGCGAGGCCCTGGACACGGCCACGAGCGGCCAGGAGTTCACCGAGGGTGGCGAGGGCGCCGACCGCAGGCAGCGCCTCGCCGCCGAGTGGCGCGAACTCATCGCCCGTGTCCGGGCCGAGCACCCCGGCCTCGGCCTGCTGCGGCCGGTACGGGAGTGGGACGAGCGGGAGGTGCGGGCCACGGCCGCCGAGGGGCCGGTGATCCTGGTCAACGTGGCGCCGTACGGCAGTGACGCCCTGGTCGTCACCGACCGGTCCGTCGACGCCGTACCCCTGCCCGGACTGGACCCGGCGACGGCGGCCCGGCGCAGGCGGGCCTTCCAGGACGCGCTCCTGCGGATCCAGGACCCCCGCACCACCCGCAAGGCCGCCCACCGCGCCCAACGCGAGGTACGGGACACCCTCGGCTGGCTGTGGGAGACCGTCACCGGCCCGGTCCTCGCCCGGCTCCCCGGGGCGGGCCGCGTCTGGTGGTCGCCCGCCGGACTCCTCGGCACGCTCCCGCTGCACGCGGCGGCCCCCGCCGACGGGGGTCCCGGCGCGCTCGACCGGGTGGTGTCGTCGTACACCCCCACCCTGCGCACCCTGCACCACGCCCGGCGCCGGGCCGCCCGCCCGGCCGACACCGCCGGCGGAACCCTGGTGGTCAGCGTCCCGGACGCGGCCGGCCAGACCCCGCTGCCCGGGGCCGGGCACGAGGCCGCGCGGCTCGCCGAACGGCTGCCCGGCGCCGTCCTCCTGAAGGACGCCGACGCCACCCACACCACCGTCGTCGCGGCCCTGCACCGGCACGCCTACGCGCACTTCGCCTGCCACGCCTTCGGCGATCTGGACCGGCCCTCCGGCAGCAGGCTCGTCCTGCACGACCACACCCACCACCCCCTGACCGTCCGCGACCTGGCCCGGCTGCGGCTGCCGTCGGTACGGCTCGCCTACCTCTCCGCCTGCGACACCCTGCGCACCAGCCCCGAACTCGCCGACGAGGCCGTCCATATCGTCAGCGCGTTCCAGATGGCCGGATTCCCCCATGTCATCGGCTCGCTCTGGCACGTGGACGATGTCATCGGCGCCCAGGTGGCGCTCCAGGTGTACGAGACCCTGCACCGGGGCGACGGCACCCTCGCCGTGACCCGTACCGCCGAGGCCCTCCACCACGCCGTACGCACCCTGCGCGACACCTACCCGCACACCCCCAGCCTGTGGGCCTGCCAGGTGCACGCGGGCCCGTGAACCGGGCGCCGAAACCGCGTTCAGCGCTCCGCGAGCAGCCCGGCGTCATGGGCGAGCACGGCGGCCTGGACGCGGTTGGCGCAGCCGGTGCGGGTGAGGATCCGGCTGATGTGCGCCTTGACCGTGCCGGCGCTCAGATACAGCCGGCCCGCGATCTCGGCGTTGGACAGCCCCGTGCCGAGCAGGCGCAGCACCTCGCGCTCGACCGGGGTCAGTTCCTCGATCCTGAGCCGGGCGGCCTCGGCCTCCCGCCCGGACCGCACGTGCTGGTCGAGGAGTCGCCGGGTGATCCTCGGCGCCAGCACCGGCTCACCCCCGGCGGCGAGCCGCACGGCCCGGATCAGTTCCTCGGGGCCCGTGTCCTTGAGGAGGAACCCGCTCGCCCCGGCCCGCAGCGCCCGGGTCACGCCGGCCTCCTCGCCGAACGCGGTCAGCATCACCACCCGGGTGCGCGGCGAGAGCCGGGTGATGGAATCGGCCGCCGCGACCCCGTCCGCCGTCGGCATCCGGAGGTCGAGCAGGGCCACGTCGATCTCGTGCGTGCGGCACGCCACGACCGCCTCCCGGCCGTCCCCCGCCTCCGCCACCACCTCGATGTCGTCGGCGTGCTCCAGGATCAGCCGGATGCCCGCGCGCATCAACGCCTCGTCGTCGGCGACCAGGACTCGGATCATCAGGTCATCCTAGGACCGCTCCGGACGCCCCTGCCGTGACAGGGTCATCACCGCATCACCGCGTCACCGCCACCACGAGCAGCGCGACCAGGAAGCCCGCCGTGGGCAGGACGACGACCAAGGCCGCGCAGCCCGCCCCCAGCACCCGCGGCCAGGTCAGGATCTCGGCCGACAGCGGCGCGTGGACCTCCTCCAGCGCCACGGCCCCCGCACGGCCCGCCTCCATCGGCACGGGGCCGGGAGGCGTCCGGTGCTCGGCCCGGGGCAGCCACGCCGCCAGCCGGAACCCGCCACCCGGCAGCGGGCCCGCCGCGAACGTGCCGCCGAGCAGCGAGATCCGCTCCTGGCAGCCGGCCAGCCCACTGCGATTGCCGCCGCGGGACGGGCCGCTGAAGGACGGCACCGCGTTGGTGACGGACACCGCGATCCCCTCGCCCGCCGCCCCGACCTCCACCCGGGTCGGCGCCCCGGACGCGTGCTTCAGTACGTTCGTCAGCCCCTCGCGCACGACCCGGTGGATCGCCTGCCGGGTCCGGGCCGGCACCTCGGCCGGGTCCGGGACGGACCAGTCCAGCTCCACGGCGCTGCCCGTCCGCCGGGCCTCCGCCACCAGCGCCGCGATGTCCTCCCGCGTCCCCCGCTCCTCCGCCCCCGAGCCCGCCGCCGCGCCCGCCGGATCGTCCGGGTCGGCGAGATGCTCGTGCCGCAGCACGTCGAGGATCTCCCGCAGTTCGTCCAGGGCCGTACGCGTCGTCGTACGGAGCAGCTCGGCCCGCCCGGTGAGGTCCGGGGCCTGTTCGGCGGTGGCGAGCTGGAGCGCCCCGGCGTGCACGGAGATCAGGCTGAGCCGGTGGCCCAGCAGATCGTGCATCTCGCCCGCGATCCGGTTCCGTTCCTCGGCCCGGGCCGCGGTGGCGGTCAGCGCCCGGGCCCGCTCCAGATAGGCGTTGCGCTCCCGCAGCAGACTGACCAGGGGCCGCCGTCGCCCCAGCAGGGTTCCGGCCACGGCGGGCAGCACCAGCAGCAGTACCGCGGAGAGGGCCTGACCTGCCGGCTCCGTCGACGGGTCGGCGGAGAGCAGCAGCACGCGCGCCACGGACAGCGCCATGACGAGCGCGCACCCCGCCCCGACCGCCCGCCAGGCCCGCGCGGGCGGCGCCAGCCGACGGGTCGCGGACAGCACGAGGAAGGCCACCACCGGCAGGGTCCAGACGTTGTCCCCCATCACCATCAGGGACCCGCCCAGCACCACGACCAGCGGCCGGAGCCGGCGGACGGCGACCAGGAGCCCCACCCACACCGCCTCCAGCACCGCCGACACCAGGTGCTCCGCCGGGACCAGCGTCAGCGGCACCAGGCACAGGACCGCCGTCAGGGCACCGGTCGTCGCGTCGCGGGCGACGGCGCGCGGGCCGGCCGCGTGCCACTCGGCCCGGCTCACGGTCACCTCACGGCGCACCCGCGCCCAGCTCACCCGCACGCGCCCACCCTGCCGCACGGCCCGAACGGCGGTGTCACAGGGGTCACGCCGCCCACCGGCCGCACAACTCCGCCCGCAGCGCGTCCCGGTCCGCGCCCCCGGCGCGCAACAGCCGCTCCACGTCCGGCTCCGCCGCTTCGAGCAGCGCGACGAGCAGATGGACCGTACCGACCGTCTCCGAACCGTGCTCCGCCGCCCGCAGCCGCGCGACCGCGACGACCCGCTCCGAGGCCCCGGACAGCCACGGCTCCTCATGACCGGACGCCCCGGCATCCCCTGCCTCCCCGGCCCCTCTGGCCTCCCCGGCCTCCCCGGCCTGCCCGGAACCAGTCCCCGCCCCGGACACCGCCGGGGCGACCGGTCCGGCCGGAGTCACGGCCGACGCCGCCCGCACCAGCGCCGTCTGCCGTACGCCGTGCCGCCGCAGCAGCGCCGCCGCCCGGTTCACGTCCGCGAGGCTCCCGGAGAGGGTGTGCCCGGCGACCGACAGACCCCGGTCCAGGGCGAGGACACCGAGCAGCAGATCCGCCGGTTCCGCCGTGTCCCGCCCCCGCCGTACCGCCTGCCGTACGGCCTCGGCGGAGACCGCGGCGACGACCGGGGAGCCGTTCAGGGCCGAGCCGAAGGCCCAGGAGGTCAGCGCGCGGGTCAGCCGGTTGCCGCTCTTGCCCACGGTTCCCGAGCGGCGCAGCAGGGTGACGCCCTGCGACTCCGGCCGCTCGCTCTCCCGGGGCGCGGCAGCGTCCACGGCGTCGAGCGCCGCCGAGGCGGCCTCCAGGTCCAGCCGTTCCAGCGTCATGGCCTCCCGCGCCCTGGTCCCGGGCCGGTCCAGCAGGGCGCGGGCCACCTGCCGGCAGCGCACGGAGACCGTGCCCTCGGCGCGGGCCAGCGCGAACGCGTCCAGCAGACAGGCGCGCAGCGCCCCGGTCATCGCGGGTACGTCCCGGTCGACCTTCTTGGCCGCGCCGCGCAGGCCGAGCCCGTACCGCCACAGCGCCTCGCGCCACACGGCGTCGACCTCCGACGCGGCGGCCCCGTCGTCCTCCCGCTCCCCGTCCTCGGGGGCCGGGTCGTCGCTCACCCACCCGACCCCGGCGTACGCGAGGATCCGGCCGGCCAGCGAGCCGGCCGTCCGCATGCCCGGCGCGAGCGCGTCACCGGCCGGGGAGTCCCCGGACACCAGCTCCCCCAGCAGGGTGTCCGTACCGACGTCCGGCCACTCGCTCCGCACCGCCCGCCGCGCCGTCGCCACCAGCAACTCCACGACGTCCGGCTCGAACTCCGTGGTCGCCCCCGCACCCGTCTCACGCTGGTCCATCAGTCATCCCCAAGAGGTAGAAGCACGGTCCCTGTCCCGTTTCACGCTAGGTGCCCCCGCGCCCGGGAACGGCGTCCGATCGTCCACACCCGCGGTCCGATCGGCCAGGTTCCCGAGCCGCCCGGCAAGACGGGGCCCCGAGCCCGGGGGTTCCTCGGGCCGCCCGCGGACGGATCGGGTCCGGCGTTATCCGGCCACCTCGCCCCACTGCACCGTCCGGTCGCACCAGCGGTCCAGCAGGACCTGGTCGTGGCCGACGGCCAGCAGTCCGGCGCCGGTCTCGGAGCGGTACTCCTCCACCGCTCTGACCAGCGCCGCCGTGGTGGACGCGTCCAGCATGGCGGTCATCTCGTCGCACACCAGCCAGCGCGGGCGCAGCACCAGGGCGCGGGCCAGGCAGGCGCGTTGGAGCTGGCCGTCGCTGACCTCGTGGGGGCGGCGGCCGAGGAGGTCGGGGGTGAGGCCGACCGCCGGGACGAGCGCGGCGATCCGCTCGGGGATGTCCGCCGCGCGGCCCGTGGCGCGCAGGGGCTCGGCGATCAGGTCCGTCAGGCGCAGCCGGGGGTCGGCGGAGAGCCGGGGCTGCTGGAACACCACGCCGATCGCGGTGCGCTGGGCGCGCGGGGCCCAGTGCCGCCAGCCCAGCACCCGGCTGCCGTCGAGGACGACCGTGCCCGCGTCGGGGCGGTGCAGCAGTGCCGCCACCCGGGCCAGGGTGGACTTGCCGCAGCCGCTCGGGCCGAGCAGCCCGACGGCCCGGCCCGGTTCGACGGTCAGGGAGGCGTTCCGCACGACCGGGGCCCGCTTGACGTATCCGGCGGTGATGGCACGCAGCTCAAGCACGGAGATCCTCCGGTACGTACGGATGATGACAGGCAGCCCCCATGGCTCCCGTAGCCCCCATGGCCCCCGTGGCTCCCGTAGCCCCCGTGGCTCCCGTGGCCTCTGTGGCTCCTACGGCCGTCCCGGCCGCCCCGGACCCCTCGGCCCCCGGAGCGCCTACCGCCGGAACCGCCGGAACCGCCGGAACCGCCGGCCCCCGCAGTGCCGGCAGCACCCCGCACGCCCCGCTCTCCCGCTCGCACCGTGGCGCGAACGCGCAGCCCTCCGGCAGTGCGCTCAGTTCCGGTGGCAGACCCGGGATCGGCGTGAACGCGCGGTCGGGGAGGGCGTCGAGCAGCCCCCGGCTGTACGGGTGGCGGGGGCCGGGGGTGCCGAAGAACGTGGCGGCCTCGGTGAGTTCCACGATCCGGCCCGCGTACATCACCGCCACCCGGTCCGCGATCCGTTCCGCCGCCGCCAGGTCATGCGTGATGACCAGCAGCGCCCGTCCGCCGCCGCCGTCCACATGGCGGCGCAGTTCGTCCACCGTGTGGTCGACGAGGTCGCGGTCGAGGCCGGTGGTGGGCTCGTCGGCGAGCAGCAGCGGGGCCTCGCCGACCAGGGCGAGGGCGGTGGCCGCGCGCTGGGCGAGGCCGCCGGAGAGTTCGTGCGGATGCCGGTCGAGATGGTCCGCGGGGAACGCCGCCCGCCCGGCCGCCTTCTCCGCCGCCCCGCGCACCGCGGCCCGGCCCCGGACGCCCTTCAGCGCCGCGACCGTCTCCTCCAGCTGGGAGCGGACCCGGCGCACGGGCGTCAGATGCGCCGCCGGGCTCTGTGGGATCAGCCCGACCATCCGGCCCCGTACCGCGCGGGCGAGGGTGCGCTCGTCGGCGGTGAGCAGGTCCAGCGCGCCGAGCCGGGCCTCGCCCGCCGTCTCGGCGTTGCCCGGGAGCAGCCCGAGCAGCGCGGAGGCCAGCACGGACTTGCCGCAGCCGCTCTCCCCGACCAGCGCCAGACACTCCCCGGCCGCCACGTCGAAGTGCGCGTCGGACACCGCCGCGACCCGCCCCCCGCCCGGCATCAGGAACCGGACCGAGAGCCCGCGCACGGACAGCACCGGCGCCCCCGGGGCCGTTGCGCCTCTGAGGTCGTCGCTCACAGCATCAGCTCCGATCGCCGCCGGGGGTTGATCCGCTCCCGCCACGCCCCCGCGAGCCCCGCGATGGCGAGGGTGGGGACGATGATGAACAGGCCGGGGAAGAGGGTGGGCCACCAGTCCCCGGCCAGCAGCGAACTGCGGGCGCCCTGGACGAGGGTGCCCAGACTGGCCGTGTGGGTGGGCAGACCGAGGCCGAGGAAGGACAGCGCCGACTCGTGCCACATGGCGTGCGGCACCATCAGCACGGCCGCGAGCCCCGCCTGCGGCAGTACGGCGGGCAGCAGATGCCGTACGGTCACCCGCAGGCGTGAGGCCCCGCCGGACACGGCGGCGTCGATGTAGGGCCGGGAGCGCAGGGAGAGCACCTCGGCGCGCACGATACGGGCGGTGGACAGCCAGTGGGTGAGCGCCACCGAGATCACCACGGGCCACACCCCCGGCCGGAACATGGCGACGATGAAGATGCCGAGCAGCAGATGCGGCACGGACGCGAGGGTGTCGACCACCCGCATCAGCGCCCGGTCGAACCAGCCGCCCAGCGCCCCGGCCGCCGCCCCGACGGCGGTGCCGATCACGGTCGCCGTGAGCGCCGCCGCCAGCCCCACCAGCAGCGAGACCCGCAGCCCGTACACACAGCGCAGCAGCAGGTCCCGGCCGACGTCGTCGGTGCCGAACGGGTGCGCCCAGCTGGGCGGTTCGAGCTTCGCGGCGAGGTCCACGGCCTGCTGGTCGAGCTGGACCAGCGGCGGTACCAGCAGCACGGCGAGGACGGTCACCGTCACCACGGTCGCGGAGACCCGGATCCGCACGGCCCGGGTGGAGCGCCGCTTCCCGCCGTACGACCGCCAGACCGGCTCCGTGCCCTGCCCCGTGCCCTGCCCCGTGCCTTGCCCTGTGCCCTTCTCCACCGGTGTCCCGGCGGGCGTCTCACATGTCACTGAACCTCACCCTCGGGTCGAAGAGTCCGTACAGCAGGTCGGCGAGGAGGTTGCCGAGCAGCACGGCGGCGGTGGCCAGCGTGGTCAGCGCGGCGAGCAGCGGGAAGTCCACGGAGGTGGCCGCCTCGACGGTGGCCGCCGCGATCCCGGGCCAGCTGAACACGGTCTCCACCAGCAGCGCGCCGGTGATGAGTTCGGGCACCCGTGAGCCGACCAGCGTCAGCACCGGCAGCAGACCGGAGCGCAGGGCGTGGCCCAGCAGCACGGTCCGCTCGCTCAGCCCGCGCGCGCGGGCGCCGCGTACGGGGTCCTCGGCGAGTGCGTCGGCGACGCCCTGACGGACGTACAGGGTGAACCAGGGGAGCTGGGAGACGGCGAGGACCCCGGCGGGCAGCACGAGGTGGCTCGCCACCTGGCCCGGGGTGACGACCTCGCTGGCCGTGTCGGTCAGGCCGCCGGCCGGGAGGACGTCGAGTCGGAGGGCGAAGAGCCAGACCGCCAGCAGGGCGACCCAGAAGACGGGCGCGGCCTCCAGGGAGTAGGCGAGCGAGGTGACGGTCCGGTCGAGGAACGAGCCGGGGCGGCGGGCCGCCAGCACGCCCAGCAGCGTGCCGGTCAGCACGGCGGCCACGAACGCGACCGTGCACAGCAGCGCCGACCAGACCAGGCGCTCCCCGATGACCTCGGCGACCGGCTGCCGCATCACGCTGGAGTAGCCGAGGTCGCCGCCGAGCGCGGAGGTCAGCCAGTTCCACCAGCGGGAGGTGAACGGCTGGTCCACGCCGAGGTTCTCGCGCAGCCGCGCCAGGGTCTCCGCGTCGGCGCCGAGCGCGGCGGTCCCGGCGTACGCCTTGACCGGGTCGAAGGGGGAGGCGGCGGCCACGGCGAAGACGCCGAAGGTGACGACCAGCAGGACGGGCGCCGCGAACAGCAGCCGGCGCCCGGACAGCCGGGCCATCGCCAGCCAGGGGAGCCGTCTCACTTCTCCGACTGCCCGGACGGCGCGGGCTTCCAGGACTCCAGGTTCCACCACGGGCCACTGGCGAAGCCGTGCTCGTGCGGCTCGATCTGGGTGGTCAGACCGGCCCAGCGGTCCTCAAGGACGTACATGTGGTTGACGTGGGTGAGGAAGGTGTACCCCGGGTCCTTCACCAGGGCGCGCTGGAGGGTGTCGTACGACGCTCCGCGCTCGGTCTCGTCCGCGCTGCGGCGGGCGTCGTCCAGGGCCTTGTCGACGGCCGGGTTGTCGTATCCGGCCATGTTGTTGAAGCCGTCGCCCGCGAGGGTGGAGTGCAGCAGGGTGTAGAGGCCGAAGTCGGGGTCGCCGACGCTGCCGAAGCCGGCCAGCACCGCGGTGTTCTTCATCCGCGGCTCGATCACCTCCCAGGTGGCGCTCTCCACCTTCACCTCGATCCCGGCCTTCTTGGCGTCGGAGGCGTAGGCGAGGGCGTGGTCCTGGCGGACCTTGTCGCCGGAGGGGTGGAGCAGGGTGAAGGAGGCCCGCTGGCCGCCCTTGGCGCGGATGCCGCCGCCGTCGGCCTTCCAGCCGGCCGCGTCGAGGATCCGTCCCGCCTCGGCCAGGTCCTGCCCGCGCTCCACGTCCGGCGCGAACCAGGAGTCGTTGGCGGGCAGCGGCCCGTACGCCGGGAGCCCGGCGCCCTCCAGGATGCTCGCGACCATCGCCTCCCGGTCCACCGCCAGGTCCAGCGCCCGCCGGACGGCGCGGTCGCCGGTGACCTTCCCGGCCGTGGGCAGGGTGACCGCCCGGAAGTCGTAGGTCTTCGCCTCGTACGTCCTGCGCGCCTTGTCGTCCTTGAAGGTGGCGGCGAGGTTCGGCGGCAGGACCGCCCCGTCGAGGTCGCCGGAGCGCAGCCGGGTGGCGCGTACGTCGTCGTCCTCGATGATCGCCATGGTCAGCGTCTTCACCTCGGGCGCCCCGCCCCAGTAGCGGGGGTTGGCCTTGAAGGTGAGCTTCTCGCCCTTGCTCCAGGACGACAGGACGTAGGGGCCGCTGCCGACCGGCTCGGTGTTGAAGTCGCCGGTGTTGGGGTCCTGCCCGCCCGCGAGGTGCTCGGGGACGATCGGCAGCACGGTGCGCGCGGCGAACGCCGAGTAGGGGTACTTGAGGGTGAAGACCACCTGGTCGTCGCCGTCGGCCCGGACCTTCTCGATGGCGTCGAGTTCGCTGCGGGCGCTGTTGTTCGTCTTCGCGTCGAGGACCGTCTCGTAGGTGAAGACGACGTCGGCGGCGGTCAGCGGCTCGCCGTCGCTGAACTCGACGCCCTCGCGCAGGGTGTACGTGTAGGTGAGGCCGTCCTCGGCGACCTCGGGCAGCGCCTTCGCGAGCGCCGGGCGCAGACCGAGGTCGGCGTCGCGGGCGAGGAGCCCGTCGAAGATCTTCGAGTTGCCGTCCTTGCCGTAGCCGAGCAGCGGACTGAGGGTGTCCGGCTCCGAGGCCACCCCGATCACGACGGAGTCGGCGGCCCCGTCACCGCCCCCGGTCCCGCCGTCGCCGGGGGCCGAGCACGCGGCCACGCCGGTGAGTATCGCCGCCGTCGCGACTGCCGGTATCCGTCGGATCGCCATGGTCTCCCGCCCCTGATGCGTCACATATGCTGCTGCATTGCTGTTGCATATTAATTGCAGTTAAGGACGGATCAAGTCCGCGGCCGACGGATGAGATCAGCGGAAACCCGAGGTGGCGGGCGGTGGAGGCGGGGCGTCCGATGGCTCCGGGAGCCTCCCGAGGCGGCGGGGACGGTCAGCCGCGCACCCCGCCGAACGCCCGCAGGATGCGCTCGGCCGCCAGGGTGGCCGTCAACTCGCCCTCCCTGACCCGCCGTTCCAGCTCGGGGGCGAGTTCCCGGACCGCCGGGTCGGCGTGCAGCCGGCCCAGCAGTTCGTCCCGGACCATGTTCCAGGTCCAGTCGACCTGCTGGTCCCGCCGCTTGGCGGCGAGGCGGCCGGTGGAGTCGAGGAGCGTACGGTGCTGTTCGAGCCGCTCCCAGACCACGTCCAGGCCCAGCGACTCCCGGGCGCTGCAACTGAGCACCGGCGGCGTCCAGAACGCGTCCTTGCCGTGCATCAGCCGCAGCGCGCCCGCCAGCTCCCGCGCGGCGGCCTTCGCGTCCCGCTCGTGCGGCCCGTCCGCCTTGTTCACGGCGATGACGTCGGCCAGCTCCAGGACGCCCTTCTTGATGCCCTGGAGCTGGTCGCCGGTGCGGGCCAGGGTGAGCAGCAGGAACGAGTCGACCATGTCGGCCACGGCGGTCTCCGACTGGCCGACCCCGACCGTCTCGACCAGGACCACGTCGTACCCGGCCGCCTCCATCACCACGATCGACTCCCGGGTGGCCTTGGCGACCCCGCCGAGCGTCCCCGCGGTGGGGGAGGGCCGCACGAACGCCGCCGGGTCCACCGCCAGCCGCTCCATCCGGGTCTTGTCGCCGAGGATCGACCCGCCCGTACGGCTGGAGGACGGGTCCACGGCCAGCACCGCGACCCGGTGCCCCAGCCCGGTCAGCATCGACCCGAACGCGTCGATGAACGTCGACTTGCCGACCCCCGGCACCCCGCTGATCCCGATGCGCCGGGCCCGCCCGCTGTGCGGCAGCAGCTCGGTCAGCAGCTCCTGCGCCCGCGCCCGGTGCTGCGGCCGGGTGGACTCGACCAGCGTGATCGCCCGGGCGATCAGCGCCCGCTTCCCGTCCAGCACGCCCTTCACATACGTGTCAAGGTCGATCATGGGGGCCACAGGCGCTCACCGTTCATGGCCGAGGATGGCCGACAGCCGCCCGACCAGATCGTGGGCGGCGTCCGGGATCACCGTCCCCGGCGGGAACACCGCCGCCGCGCCCATCTCCAGCAGCGTCGGCACATCCTGCGGCGGGATCACCCCGCCCACCACGATCATGATGTCCGCACGTCCCTCCGCCGCCAGTTCCTCCCGGAGCGCCGGCACCAGGGTGAGATGCCCGGCCGCCAGCGAGGAGACGCCGACGATGTGCACATCCGCCTCCACCGCCTGCCGGGCCACCTCGCCGGGCGTCTGGAACAGCGGGCCGACGTCGACGTCGAAACCGAGGTCGGCGAAGGCGGTGGCGATCACCTTCTGACCCCGGTCGTGCCCGTCCTGCCCCATCTTGGCGACCAGGATGCGCGGCCGGCGCCCCTCGGCCTCCTCGAAGGAGTCCACCAGGGCACGGGTCCGGTCGACGGACGGGGACGCGCCGGCTTCGTTGCGGTACACACCGGAGATCGTACGGATCTGGCTCGCGTGCCGCCCGTACACCTTCTCCAGGGCGTCCGAGATCTCACCCACCGTGGCCTTGGCGCGGGCCGCGCTCACGGCCAGCTCCAGCAGATTGCCGTCCCCGCCGGCCGCCCGGGTCAGCGCGTCCAGCGCGTCCCGGCAGACCGTCTCGTCCCGCTCCGCGCGCAGCCGCCGCAGCTTCTCGACCTGCTGGGCGCGTACCGAGGAGTTGTCGACCTTGAGGACGTCGATCGCCTCGTCGCTCTCCACCCGGTACTTGTTGACGCCGATCACCGGCTGCCGGCCGGAGTCGATGCGGGCCTGGGTGCGCGCCGCCGCCTCCTCCACCCGCAGCTTGGGGATACCGGCGTCGATGGCCTGCGCCATCCCGCCCGCCTGCTCCACCTCCTGGATGTGCTGCCAGGCCCGGCGCGCCAGGTCGTACGTCAGCCGCTCGACGTAGGCGCTGCCGCCCCACGGGTCGATGACCCGGGTGGTGCCGGACTCCTGCTGGATGAGGAGCTGGGTGTTGCGGGCGATGCGCGCGGAGAAGTCGGTGGGCAGCGCGAGCGCCTCGTCCAGGGCGTTGGTGTGCAGCGACTGGGTGTGGCCCTGGGTGGCCGCCATCGCCTCCACACACGTCCGCGTCACATTGTTGAACACGTCCTGCGCGGTCAGCGACCAGCCGGAGGTCTGCGAATGGGTGCGCAGCGACAGCGACTTGGCGTTCTTCGGGTCGAACTGCCGCACCAGCTTCGCCCACAGCAGCCGGGCCGCCCGCAACTTGGCGACCTCCATGAAGAAGTTCATGCCGATCGCCCAGAAGAAGGACAGCCGGGGCGCGAACGCGTCCACGTCCAGCCCCGCCTCCCGCCCCGCCCGGATGTACTCCACCCCGTCCGCGAGGGTGTACGCCAGCTCCAGATCGGCCGTCGCACCCGCCTCCTGGATGTGGTAGCCGGAGATGGAGATGGAGTTGTAGCGCGGCATCCGCTGCGAGGTGAAGGCGAAGATGTCGGAGATGATCCGCATCGACGGCTTCGGCGGATAGATGTAGGTGTTGCGGACCATGAACTCCTTGAGGATGTCGTTCTGGATGGTCCCCGCCAGCTTCTCGGCCGGCACCCCCTGCTCCTCCGCCGCCACGATGTACAGCGCCAGCACCGGCAGCACCGCGCCGTTCATCGTCATCGACACGGTCATCCGGTCCAGCGGGATGCCGTCGAAGAGCTGACGCATGTCGTAGATCGAGTCGATCGCCACGCCCGCCATGCCGACATCGCCGGTCACCCGCGGGTGGTCGCTGTCGTAGCCCCGGTGGGTCGGCAGGTCGAAGGCGACCGACAGCCCCTTCTGACCGGCCGCCAGATTGCGCCGGTAGAAGGCGTTGGACTCCTCGGCGGTGGAGAACCCCGCGTACTGGCGGATCGTCCAGGGCTGGTTGACGTACATCGTCGGGTACGGGCCGCGCAGATACGGCGCCATGCCCGGATAGGTGCCCAGGAAGTCCAGGCCCTCCAGGTCCTGCCCGGTGTAGAGCGGCTCGACGGTGATGCCCTCCGGGGTCTCCCAGAGCAGATCACCGCCGTCGGCGGCCTTCTTCAGCGCCGTACGCCACTCGTCGGGGCCGCCCTCGGCGGTGGGCGTCCCCAGGTCGATCCCGGAGAAGTCGGGGACGGACGACATCACGCAACTCCCATGCGGTCGAGGGTGGCGGAGAGCACCGCGACGGCGTCGCAGCCGGCGAAGACATAGGTGTCCACACCCTGGTACTGCCCGGGACGGCCCGCGAGGAACACCTGGGAGGCGCCCTCGGCCCGCAACTCCCCGGCCCGGTCCGCGGCCCGCTCCTCGTAGAGCGCGTCACTGGAGCACAGACACGCCTCCCGCGCCCCGCTGTCCGCGAAGGAGCCCCCGGTGACCGGCTCGACCCCGCCCGCCCGGAACAGATTGGCGGCGAAGGTGAGCCGCGCGGTGTGCGCGGCGGCCGGGCCCAGCGCGGCCAGATACACCCGGGGGCGGGCGCCGGTCGCGGCGAGATGGGCGTCGGAGCGGGCGCGCAGCGCCTCGAACTCCTCGTCGCGCCGCACCCGCGGCAGCCCGCCGGACGGCGGCTCGGGCGCGGGTGCGCGCACCACCGGCTTCTCGTCCAGATACGGGAACTCGCTGACGCCCGTGATGGGTTCGCGGCGCTCGGCCAGCCGGGTCCGGCGCACCGCCCAGGTCGCCGCGAGCCGCTCGCCGACCAGCCCGGAGCGCAGCGCGGCGGCCTGTCCGCCCGCCCGCTCGATCTCCTGGAAGAACTCCCAGCCCGCGTGGGCGAGTTCGTCGGTCAGCCGCTCCACGTACCAGGAGCCGCCCGCCGGGTCGATCACCCGGGACAGATGGGACTCCTCGACGAGGATGGTGGAGGTGTTGCGGGCGATCCGGCGCGCGAACGCGTCCGGCAGCCCGAGCGCGTGGTCGAACGGCAGCACGGTCACCGCGTCGGCCCCGCCCACCCCGGCGGCCAGGGTCGCCACCGTCGCCCGGAGCATGTTCACCCACGGGTCGCGCGGCGTCAGCATCACCGGGGACGTCACCGCGTGCTGGCGCTGCGCGGCGGGCGCCCCGCACACCTCGGTGACCCGCGCCCACAGCCGCCGCGCGGCGCGCAGCTTGGCGATGGTCAGGAACTGGTCGGCGGTCGCCCCGTACCGGAACTCGATCTGGCCGGCGGCCTCCGCCACCCCCAGCCCGGCCCCGGTCAGCTCCCGCAGATACGCCACCCCGGTCGCCAGCGAGCAGCCCAGCTCCTGCGCCGCGGACCCGCCGGCCTCGTGGTACGGCAGCGCGTCCGCGACGAGGGCGCGCAGCCCCGGGTGGCCGTCGGCGCAGCGCCGCGCCAGCCCGGCCGCCACCGCCGGGTCGGACGAGCGCCCCGTACGGGCCTCAAGGCCCAGCGGGTCGGCGCCCAGCGTGCCGCGCAGCGCCTCAGGGGCCACCCCCCGCGCCTCGGCCAGCCGCAGCAACTCCCGTGCGGCGGGCTCGACTTCGTCCCCGGCCTCCAGGGCCACCGGCGCGAGGTCGAGATACACACCGCCGAGGACATCGCCCAGCGAGGAGACCGGGATGCCGCCCTTCCCGACGGTCAGCCACAGGGAGGTGACCCCGTTCTCCAGGTCGGCGAGGACCGCGCCGTTGTCGGCCGCCGTGTGCCGCTGCCGCACGTCCCAGCCGCCGACGGTGCCGCCCTCGGGCCTACCGCCACGGACGAACGGGGCGAAGCCGGGCAGACCGGGGTCGGGTGCGGTGTCGCGCGACGTGTACAGGGGGCGGGTGGTGAGCCCGTCCTCCAGCGGTGTGGACAGAGCGTCCTCCGCGCCGGCACCCGAGACTTCCTTGCCCGACTTGCGCAGGACACCCTCGACGAGGCGCTGCCACTGCTCATGCGTAGCTTCCGGGAACTCGGCGGCCAGGGAGAGCCCGTCGTCAGGCAGGACCGTCATGCTCGGATGCTAGGTCAGATCGCTCAAGGCTCAGCAGAGGGCGCGGCTGTGACGTTCTTCTCTCTGGGGGTGTGACCGGGGCCGCTCGCCGTTTTTCAGGGGGAGGGGCCGGTACGGCAGGGGTGGTAGCGGGGTTTGGGCGCGGGGATCAGAGGGGAAGCGGGCGGCGGATCCGGGCCGGAGGCCGGGGGGAGCGGCAGGGGGCGAGGGCGCGGAGAGACGCGGGACGCACGGAACCGGCGTGCGACCCGACGGCCCCGCGGTCCCGGGTCGCTCAGCCCTTCCCCGCCGGACCCTCCGCCGCCATCAGCTCCGCCAGTTCCTCCGGGGTGAGCGGGCCGCGCTCCCCGTCCGCCAGCAGCCCCCGGGCCCGCAGCAGCCCGGCCGCCGCCACGCCCCACGGCAGCCGCAGCCCCGCCGCGGCCAGCAGATCGGTGCGGGCGAGGATCCGGTCCGCCGGGCCCAGCCGCACCCCGTCCGGGGTGAGCAGCGCGGCGTCGTCCGCCCAGCGCAGGGCGAGGTCGACGTCATGGGTGGCCATCACGACCGTCGTCCCGCCCGCCCGCAGCCCCTCCAGCGTGGCCAGCAGCCGCTCCTGCCCGTCCGGGTCGAGCCCGGCGGTCGGCTCGTCCAGGATCAGCACCCGGGGCCGCATGGCGACCGCCCCCGCGATCGCGGTCCGCTTGCGCTGGCCGTAGGAGAGCAGATGGGTGGGCCGGTCGGCGAGTGCCGTGATGTCCAGCGCGGCCAGCGACCGCGCGACCCGCGCCCGCACCTCGTCGTCCGGCAGCCCCAGGTTCAGCGGCCCGAACGACACGTCCTGCCCGACCGACGCCGCGAACAACTGGTCGTCCGGGTCCTGCACCACCAGTTGGACGGTGGTCCGCAGCCGGGTCAGCCCCTTGCGGTCGTACGACACCGTCCGCCCGTCGGCCACCACCTCACCGGCGCCGGGCCGCAGCCCGCCGCTGAGCAGCCGCATCAGCGTCGTCTTGCCGCTGCCGTTGCGGCCCAGCAGGGCCAGCGCGCGCCCCTCCCGCACGGCGAAGTCCAGCCCGGTGAGGACGTCCGGCCCGTCCTCGTAGGCGAACGACACACCCCGCAGGGCGACCAGAACGGGCTCACTCACGACAGGGGTCCTTCCAGTACGAACGTCAGGGCGGCCAGCGCGACCAGCAGGGCCACGCTCAGTGCCGTGAAGCGGGCGCCGACGCGGGCCTCGGGCACCAGGACCCGCAGCGTGCCGTCGTAGCCGCGCCCGGCGAGTCCGGCCTGGAGCCGGGCCGCCCGGTCGAAGGCCCGGACGAACGCGGTGGCACCCAGCCCGCCCAGCGACCGCCAGCGCGCCGCCCGCCCGGTGTGCCCGAGCCGCGCGCCCTGCGCGTCCCGGATCCGCCGCACGGAGTCCAGCAGCAGAAAACTCATCCGGTACGTCACCAGCGCCACGTCCACGACGGCCGCGGGCACACCCGCCCGGACCAGCCGGGGCAGCAGGTCGGACATCGGTGTGGTGAAGGCGAAGAGCAGCACGCCCAGCGAGGCGGCCGAGGTCCGCAGCAGCAGTTCCCCGGCCCGTACCGCCCCGCCCTCGGCCAGTCCGACGAACCCGTCCGGGCCGCCGACCCGCACCAGCAGCGGTACCGCGCCGGTCGCGCAGAACCCCAGCGGCACCCGCCAGGCCCGCCACAGCGCGCGTCCCGGCACCCCGGCCGGCCCCAGCAGCACCGCCAGCGCGGTCACCAGCACCAGGGCCGCGCCCGGCCACGGCGGCAACGAGATCGCCAGCCCGGTCAGCCCGAGCCCCAGCACCGCCTTGTCGACGGGATGCCGCCGCCGCCAGCGACTGCCGTGCGCCGCCACATCGATCGGCAACACGCGGCGTCAGCCGGGGGGCACGGGAGCGGCGGGACCGTCCGAGGCGCTCGCGCCAGCGTCAGCGCCGGAGCCGGAACTGACGGGGGCGGAGGCGGAGGCGGCCGGGGTGCCGTCCGCGCCGTCGGTGCCGTCCGTGCCGTCCGCGCTGTCTGTGCCGTCCTGCCGCAGGGCCCGTTCCTCCCCCTGACGGCGACCGCGCCGCAGACCGAAGTAGTACGCGAGGACGCCCGCGCCGAGGGCCGCCTGGAGGGCGAAGAGGGCGGACTCGATCTCACCGGACGGCGGCTCGTACAGCGGGGAGAACCAGGGCTCGTAGTCCGGCTCGATCTCGGTGATCGCGGTCTCCGCCTCCGCGTCGGCCCCCGCGAACGGCTCCTCCTTGTGGTCGCCGAGACCGAGCGCGAGCGGCAGTACGGCGAGGGCGGCCACCGCGAGCAGCAGCAGAAGGTTGATCCGGGTGCCGCGCTTCATCGGGTCACCGCCCCGGCGTCCGTGCCCGCGTCGGTACCGGCCTGCGGCTCGGTGTCCGCGCGCTTGCCGGACCGGCCGCCCGTGACCAGCACACCGAGCCGGGTCAGCTCACCTCTGCTGGACTGCACCAGCAGCCGCATGACCAGGACGGTCAGCAGCCCCTCGCTCACCGCGAGCGGGATCTGGGTGACGGCGAAGATCGAGCCGAACTTCCCGAGGGCGCCCAGGAACCCGCTGCCCGGGTCGGGGAAGGCGAGCGCGAGCTGGACGCTGGTGACGCAGTACGTGGAGAGGTCGGCGACGAACGCGGCGCAGAACACGGCGCCCATCAGCGGGACGCCGGAGCGGCGCAGCAGCCGGTAGACGGCGTATCCGGCCCAGGGGCCGACGATCGCCATGGAGAAGACGTTGGCGCCGAGCGTGGTCAGCCCGCCGTGGGCGAGCAGCAGCGCCTGGAAGAGCAGGGTGATGGTGCCGAGCACCGCCATGACCGGCGGCCGGAACAGTATGGCGCCCAGGCCGGTGCCGGTCGGATGGGAGCAACTCCCGGTGACCGACGGCAGCTTCAGCGCGGACAGGACGAAGGTGAAGGCCCCGGACGCGCCGAGGAGCAGGGTGCTCTCGGGATGCTCCCTGACCTCACGGGTGAGTGACCGTACTCCGTGGACGACGAACGGCGCCGACGCGACACCCCAGGCGATCGCGTGCGCCGGGGGCAGGAAACCCTCGGCTATGTGCATGGCTCAGCAGACCCTCTCCAGCACCTCGTGGATGGACGACGCGCCTTGGCCGGTCTCCTGGCTGACGGGTACCACCGCCCGTGCTCCGCCTTCCCGGGTCCGAGGACCCAGTGGCTGCCCGTGCGGGCCGGAGCAGGACTTCCCGATCACAGTGGCGAGGGCCGCACCGGTTCCGCACCGGTTTCCCGTTCACCAAGGCGAGGTGACAGTAATGCCGGGATGGGGCCATGACAAGCACGGACTGGTGTCCGGGGGGTGTCGGGGCGGGGGAGGGGAGGCTCAGTCCGTCGGTTCCCGGGAGGTGGCCGACGGGCTCGGCGTGGGACCGGCGGTGTCGATGCCGAGGTCGGGGCGCGGGGTGAGGGCGAGGACGGGGGCGCCGGGCTGCGGGGGCGGCGGGGTGAGCTGGGCCTTGGGGAGTTTGGGCGAGGTGGCCTGCTGGAAGTTGACCTGTTCATGGTTGACCAGGCCGGTCTTCTCCAGCACGGTGATGTGGTCGAGCACGGTGTCGTTGGCGAGGTCGGCGAGCTGACGGACCAGGGTGTTGCGGGTGTTGGCGCGGACCTTGGCGACCACCGGGAAGATCTGGCCGTGGGTCACCCGCATGATCTGGACGGCCGTGGAGTCGAACGACCTGCCGTTCTCGGCGTCGACGGTGGCCACGAACTGCTGCTGCTGGGGGCTGGCCTGGTTGGGCAGGGTGATGTTCAGCTGCGGCGCGATCCTGCGGCACAGCTCGTCGAGTCCGCCGTGGCCGACGACGAGGTGCTTGCCCGCCTCCTTCATCTCCTCGGTCGTGCCCCGCTCCATCGCCATCAGGCCCAGCGGGTACTCCCAGAGCCCGGCGGCCCGTACCTTCACCACGAAGTCGCGGTCCGCTTCGGTGAGCGGCCCCCACTGGGTGTTGGCGATGATCCGGCTCTGATCACCCGCGGTCTTCTCGACGCCCACCATGGCCGGGTAGGCGAGTGCGGTGAGGGTCAGCCCCATGGCACCGAAGACGAAGACGCTTCCCACGGTGGCGCGGGAGAAGGGCATGCGGCCTCCTGGCACGAAGAACAGGTACAGCGGTGACGACAGGGGATTACGACAGGGGATACGGACGACGGTCGCGGAACCGTCACCGGAAACCGCGATTTTCCGCACAGATGCTGTGCGGTACGTCACAGAAGCGTCGCTTCTGGGTATGAGGTCGGTCGCACACCGTGTCACTGCCGTGTCGGAGTTCGGCCGAACGGGTGACTTCGCGTAAGAATTGGCTGGTGCAGGCGATGAGTGCGAGTCAGATCGGGGGGAGCCGGTGAACCGTCGCGATGTCACCGACGAACAGTGGGAGGGGCTCGCCCAGGTCGTGCCGTTGCGCGGCCATGACGCCTGGCCCTCGGCGGTGGGCCACCGTGCCCTGCCGGAGGCGGAGACCGAGGCCCGCCGCCGCTTCGTGGTCCTGCGGGTCAATGTCTTCGCCGACGCCCGCGAGGTCGCCGAGACCCTGATGGGCGGTATCCCGGTCCTCCTCGATCTCACCGGCGCGGAGGGCGATGTCGCCAAGCGCGTCCTGGACTTCAGCACCGGCGTGGTCTTCGGACTGGGCAGCGGGATGCACCGGGTGGACCGCAATGTCTTCCTGCTGACCCCGCCGGGGACCGAGGTGCAGGGGCTGATGGCGGGCGTGGGCGTACCGGGCACCTGAGCCGGGGACCGGGGCCGGTTTCTGCGGGCCGGGGGCCGGGGGCGGCCACGCGCAGGCCGGGGGACCGGGGGCGGCCTCTGCGGGCTGGGAGGAGGAGGGCGGCTTCTGCGAGCCGGAAGAACGGGGCCGGCCTCTGCGGGCCGGGAGCGGTGCCCGTGCGGGCCGGTGGTCCAGGAGGGCGGTGCCCGCGCGGGTCGGCCCGTCCCCCGATCGTAGGAAGGGCGGTCAGCCGGAACGGTTCGGCGGACGGCCGGGGACCTACGTTCCCCGTATGTGCATGGCCCCCGAAGAGCGTCCCGCGGATCAGCGCCCCCGTCTCACCGAACTACGGCTGTCCGCGTTCGCCGGGCACCGGGGGGCCGGGCTGCCGCTGGGGGCCGTGACGCTGTTCGCCGGGCCCAGCGGCAGCGGCAAGACCACCGCGCTACGGGCGTACGAGGCGCTGGCCCGGCTCGCCGGGGGCGCCGAACTCGGCGATGTGTTCCCGGACCCGGTCGCGTGTGTGCCCGAGCGGGCGCGGCCCGACGCCCAGCACCGCCGGGGGTTCCGGATCGGCTGCACCGCCGACGGACCCGAGGGCCCCGTCCGGCTCGACGTGGCCGTACAGGCGGAGCCGGAACTGCGGGTCGTGGGGGAGCGGCTGACCGGCGCCGGACTGGTGCTGCTGGAGACCGCGTTGCGGGACCCCGGGCGGCCCGCGGTCCAGGCGGCGTGGCACACGGCGGGCTCCGCGCCGGTCACCCGCGCCCCGCTCCCCGACGACCGGCTCGGCACCCCGATGCTGCCGCTGCGCGTGGCGGGCAAGACCGACGGACAGCGTCAGGTGCTCGCCGCCGCCGAGCAGATGGTGCTGGCCCTGCGCTCCGTCGTCCCGGTCGACCCGCTCCCGGGCCGGATGCGCGAGCCGGTACCGGTCGGCTCCGGCCGGCTGGCGGCCGGCTGCGACAACCTGGCCGAGGTGCTGTGGCGCACCCGGGGCGACTGCCCGCGCCGGCACGGACGCTTCGTCGCGGCGGCGCGCGCGGGCTGCGCGGGCCCCGTCGAGGACGTGCTCGCCGAGCCGTACGGACCCGGCATGATCCGGGCCCTGCTGGACCGGGGGGAGGGCCCGGGTACGGAGTTCGCCCGGCTCGGGGACGGTGAACTGCGCTATCTCGCCCTCGCCCTGGTGCTGCTCACCGGGGCCGGGGTGCTGGAGGCCGACCCGCCGGGGGAGGGGCCCGTCGCCCTGCGGTCCCTGACCGTGCTGGCCGACGGCTTCGACCGCTGTCTCGACCCGGGTCAGCGCGCCGGGCTGCTCGCGCTGGCCGCCAAGGCGGGGCTGGGCGGGCGGACCCGCTGTGTCGCGGCGGTGAGTGACGGGTCGTGGGCCGACCGGGCGGACGGGGTGACGGTGGTACACCTTGATCCGTGAGTGGATCCGAGAGCGGGCGACCGCACCCCGATGTGGCCGCGCTCCAGCGCCGGCTCGCCGCGTTCGCGGCGGCGCGCGACTGGCAGCGGTACCACACCCCGAAGAACCTGGTCTCCGCGCTGAGCGTGGAGGCGTCCGAACTGGTCGAGATCTTCCAGTGGTCGACCCCGGAGGAGTCGGCGCGGGTGATGGACGACCCCGACACCGCGCACCGGGTGCGGGACGAGGTCGCCGATGTGCTGGCGTATCTGCTTCAGCTGTGCGAGGTGCTGGACATCGATCCGCTCGCCGCGCTGGCGGCGAAGATCGACCGCAACGAGCTGAGGTTTCCGGCGCCTTGAGTGACACGGCGGACATCCGGACGAGTCGGGACAACTCGGGGAGTGGATCAGTCCGTTATCACGCTGCGTAGTTGAAATTCGGCTTGACTCCGAATTGTTGTCCCTAATTTTCCGTCTTCCTCTAGCTTTTCGTCGCGCGGACCCTCACTCTGGGTAGTGGACAACAGAGTTCGGGCGGACGCGCGGACCGTGCGCGTCGGAACAGACCGAGGGGCGGCCCATGGACGCGGTGCGGCTCATCGTGACGAGCAGGCGTGCCCTGGCGGCGAGCGGCGAGGTATCCGAGATCCTGACGGAGGTGTGGCAGGCGCAGTCCTTGGCCCAGGCGATCGGCAGCAGGCTGGCGGTCTTCGGCCCGCCGGAGCTGCGCGGCGAGGCACTCGGCCTCACCGAGCTGGCGGGCCGGGGCTGCGGTGTGCTGGAGGAACCCAGACTGAAGACGGACGAGTTACGCGCGGCCCAGCTCGGTGAGCTGGGCGACGCCCGGCAGGCGCTGAACTACCTGAGCGGTCTGCTGGGCGAGGTCGGTATCGCCCTGGTCGGCGTGGCCAGCGCCGCCGTCGACGAGGGCACGTACTGGCAGTGCATGGAGGCCATCGACGCGGCGGACGAGTCCCGCGACCGGGTCCGCGAGATGCTCCGCAGACTCGCCGACCGCGAGGCGGCGGAACTGGCCGAACGGGAGGCGGGCTGACTCCCCCACGGGAGGCGGGCTGACGCCCTGCGGTAGGCGGGCTGACCCTCTGCGGTAGGTGGGCTGACGCCCTGCGCAAGGCGGGTTGATGCCCTGCGGAAGGCGGGCTGATGCTCCGCACCCGGCACGTCCCCCGGCACGGCGGACCCGGCGCCTACTCCACCCCCCGGCTCCTCCCGGGGGCCGACGGAATTCACCCGGCCGTGCCCGGCGCGTGGCGCGGCCCGATGGGGGTGGGCGGGAGCGGGGGAGGCAGGATGGAGGCCATGGATCTGCGCATCTTCACCGAGCCCCAGCAGGGGGCCACCTACGACACTCTGCTCACCGTCGCGAAGGCCACCGAGGACCTCGGGTTCGACGCCTTCTTCCGCTCCGACCACTATCTCAAGATGGGTGACGTCGACGGGCTGCCCGGCCCCACCGACGCCTGGATCACCCTGGCCGGGCTCGCCCGGGAGACCCGGCGGATCCGGCTCGGCACCCTGATGACCGCCGGTACGTTCCGGCTCCCCGGCGTCCTCGCCATCCAGGTCGCCCAGGTGGACCAGATGTCCGGCGGACGCGTCGAGCTGGGTCTGGGCGCGGGCTGGTTCGAGCAGGAGCACACGGCGTACGGCATCCCCTTCCCGAAGGAGAAGTTCGGCCGCCTGGAGGAGCAGCTCGCGATCGTCACCGGCCTGTGGGCCACCGAACCCGGCCGCACCTTCGACTTCCGGGGCACCCACTACCAGCTCGCCGACTCCCCGGCGCTGCCCAAGCCCGCCCAGCCCCGGATCCCGGTGCTGATCGGCGGGCACGGCAAGACCCGCACCCCGCGCCTGGCCGCGCAGTACGCCGACGAGTTCAACATCCCCTTCGCCTCCGTCGAGGACAGCGAGGCCCAGTTCGGCCGGGTGCGCGCCGCGGCCGAGGAGGCCGGCCGGGGGGCCGACGACCTCGTCTACTCCAACGCCCTCATCGTCTGCGTCGGCAAGGACGACCAGGAGGTGGCCCGCCGCGCCGCCGCGATCGGCCGCGACGCCGAAGAACTGAAGGCCAACGGGCTGGCCGGCTCCCCGGCCGAGGTGGTCGACAAGATCGGCCGCTACGCCGGGATCGGCGCGCGCCGCATCTACCTCCAGATCCTCGACCTCCACGACCTGGACCACCTGGAACTGATCTCCTCCCAGGTCCAGTCCCAGCTCTCCTAGCCCGACCGAGGCCCGACCGAGGCCCACCCGAAACCCGACCGAAGCCCACCGAAGCCCGCCCGAACACCCCGGCCGGGCCCCGATATCCGAAAGCGTCCGCCGCATCCCCCGTGCGACAGTAGGACCGTCGTCCTGCCGAGCCCCCAGGATCACCTTCCTGGGGGCTTTCGCGCGTACGGCTCCCTGCCCGACCACCCAGCCGGAGAGGCCCTCCGCATGTTCCTGACCATCACCACCACCGGCGTACCCGAACGCCCCGCCACCGACCTCGGCTTCCTGCTGCACAAGCATCCCGAGAAGGCGCAGACGTTCTCCACCTCGCACGGCACGGCGTACGTCCTCTACCCCGAGGCCGACGACCAGCGCTGCACGGCGGCGCTGCTGCTGGAGGTGGACGCGGTGGCGATGGTCCGGCGCGGCAAGGGCAAGGGCCGCGGCGGCGCCCCCGACGCGGCCCTCGCCCAGTACGTCAACGACCGCCCCTACGCGGCCTCCTCACTGCTCGCCGTGGCGCTGAGCGCGGTCTTCTCCAGCGCGATGCGCGGTGTGTGCGCCGCCCGCCCGCGGCGGGCCGCCGAACCGCTGCCGCTGCGCATCGAGGTGCCCGCGCTGCCCGCCCGCGGCGGACCCGACCTCGTCCGGGGGCTCTTCGAGCCGCTGGGCTGGACCGTGACCGCCGATCCGCTGGCGCTGGACAGCGCGTTCCCCGACTGGGGTGACTCGCGCTACGTCCGCCTCGTCCTGGAGTCCGACACCCTCACCCTGGCCGCCGCGCTGCGGCACCTGTACGTGCTGCTGCCGGTGCTGGACGACGCCAAGCACTACTGGGTCTCCGCCGACGAGGTCGACAAACTGCTGCGGGCCGGCGAGGGCTGGCTGCCCGGGCACCCGGAGCAGGCGCTGATCACCAGCCGCTATCTCGCCCGCCGCTGGTCGCTGACCCGGCAGGCCAGGGAACGGCTGGAACTGGTCCGGCTGGCCGAGACCGACGACAGCGAGGTCGAGGAGATCGACAACGCGGTCGCGGCCGAGACCGAGGAGGCCGAGAAGCCGACCCCGCTCGCCGTGCAGCGGCGCGACACGATCCTCGCCGCGCTCACCGCGTCGGGCGCCACCCGCGTCCTCGACCTCGGCTGCGGCCAGGGCCAACTCGTCCAGGCGCTGCTCAAGGACCCCCGCTACACCGAGATCGTCGGCCTGGACGTGTCCGTACGGGCCCTCACCATCGCCGCGCGCCGGCTGAAGCTGGACCGCATGGGCGAGCGCCAGGCGTCCCGGGTCCGGCTCGTCCAGGGCTCGCTCGCCTACACCGACAAGCGGCTGCGGGGCTACGACGCCGCCGTGCTCAGCGAGGTGATCGAGCACCTCGACCTGCCCCGGCTGCCCGCCCTGGAGTACGCGGTGTTCGGCGCCGCCCGCCCGGGCACGGTCCTCGTGACCACCCCGAACGTCGAGTACAACGTCCGCTGGGAGTCCCTCCCGGCCGGACACGTCCGGCACGGCGACCACCGCTTCGAGTGGACCCGGGCCGAGTTCCGCTCCTGGGCCGAGACGGTCGCCGCCCGCCATGGATACACCGTGGACCTGCGGCCCGTCGGGCCCGACGACCCCGAGGTCGGACCGCCCACCCAGCTGGCCGTGTTCACCCTGACCACCGTGACCGAGGAGGCGAAGGCCGCATGACCGGGAACGAGAACCGCACCCCCGAGGGCCGGCGCCTGCCCGTCACCGACCTCTCCCTCATCGTGCTGATCGGCGCCTCCGGCTCGGGCAAGTCGACCTTCGCCCGCCGCCACTTCAAGCCCACCGAGGTGATCTCCTCGGACTTCTGCCGCGGGCTGGTCTCCGACGACGAGAACGACCAGAGCGCCACCCGCGACGCCTTCGACGTGCTCCAGTACATCGCGGGCAAGCGCCTGGCGGCCGGCCGCCGTACGGTCGTGGACGCGACCAGCGTGCAGCCGGAGGCCCGGCGCCAGCTGATCGACCTGGCCCGGGAGTACGACGTCCTGCCCATCGCGATCGTCCTGGACGTGCCGGAGCCGGTGTGCGCCGAACGCAACGCGGGCCGCGCCGACCGGGCCGGTATGCCGCGCCGGGTGATCCAGCGGCATGTGCGCGAACTGCGCCGCTCACTGCGCCACCTGGAGCGCGAGGGCTTCCGCAAGGTGCACGTCCTGCGCGGCGTCGAGGAGGCCGAGTCCGCCACCGTCGTCACCGAGAAGCGCTTCAACGACCTTACCCACCTGACCGGCCCCTTCGACATCATCGGCGACATCCACGGCTGCTCCGCCGAACTGGAGTCCCTGCTCGGCAAGCTGGGCTACGCCGACGGGGCGCACCCCGACGGCCGTACCGCGGTCTTCGTCGGCGACCTCGTGGACCGCGGCCCGGACAGCCCAGGGGTGCTGCGCCGGGTGATGGCGATGGTCAGGTCCGGCCACGCGCTGTGCGTGCCGGGCAACCACGAGAACAAGTTCGGCCGCCACCTGAGGGGCCGCAGGGTCCAGCCCACCCACGGCCTCGCCGAGACGATCGCGCAGATGGAGGGCGAGAGCGAGGAGTTCCGCGAGGAGGTAAGGGAGTTCATCGACGGACTGGTCAGCCACTACGTCCTCGACGGCGGCCGACTGGTGGTCAGCCACGCCGGGCTGCCGGAGAAGTACCACGGCCGTACCTCGGGCCGGGTCCGCTCGCACGCCCTGTACGGCGACACCACCGGCGAGACCGACGAGTTCGGGCTGCCCGTGCGCTACCCGTGGGCCGAGGACTACCGGGGCCGCGCCGCCGTGGTCTACGGCCACACCCCCGTCCCCGAGGCGACCTGGCTCAACAACACCATCTGCCTGGACACCGGCGCCGTCTTCGGCGGCAGGCTCACCGCCCTGCGCTGGCCGGAGCGGGAACTGGTCGACGTACCGGCCGAACGGGTCTGGTACGAGCCGGCCCGGCCGATGCGGGCGGAGGCACCCGGCGGGCAGGACGGCCGGCCGCTCGACCTGGCCGACGTCCACGGCCGCCGGACCGTGGAGACCCGGCACGCCGGACGCGTCACCGTCCGCGAGGACAACGCGGCGGCGGCCCTGGAGGTCATGAGCCGCTTCGCCGTCGACCCGAGGCTGCTGCCGTATCTGCCGCCCACCATGGCCCCGACCGCGACCAGCGCCGCCGAGGGCTTCCTGGAGCACCCGGTGGAGGCGTTCGCGCAGTACCGCGCCGACGGGGTCGCCCGGGTGGTGTGCGAGGAGAAGCACATGGGCTCGCGCGCGGTGGCCCTGGTGTGCCGGGACGCGAGGACGGCCGCGCGCCGCTTCGGCGTCGACGGCCCCACCGGCTCCCTCTACACCCGCACCGGCCGCCCCTTCTTCTCCGACGCGGCGATGACGGAGGAGGTCCTGGCCCGGCTGCGCGCCGCGGTCGACGCGGCGGGCCTGTGGGCCGAACTGGACACCGACTGGCTGCTCCTCGACGCCGAGCTGATGCCCTGGTCGCTGAAGGCGTCCGGGCTGCTGCGCACCCAGTACGCGGCCGTCGGCGCCGCCTCCGGGGCCGTCCTCCCCGACGTCCTCACGGCGCTGGAGCGCACGGCCGAGCGCGGTGTGGAGGTCACCGACCTGCTCGCGCGCCAGCGGGAACGGGCCGGGAACGCCGCCGCGTTCACGGAGGTCTACCGGCGCTACTGCTGGAGCACCGGCGGCCCCGACGGCATGGACGGCGTCCGCATGGCACCGTTCCAGCTCCTCGCGGTCCAGGGCCGCAGCCTCGCCACCCTGCCGCACGACGAGCAGCTCGCCCTGATCGACCGGCTCGTGGAGCACGACGGCAGCGGGCTGCTGCGGACCACCCGCCGGCTCTACGTCGACACCGCCGACCCCGAGTCGGTCGCGGCCGGCGTCGACTGGTGGACGGAGATCACCGGCCGGGGCGGCGAGGGCATGGTCGTCAAGCCGCTCGGCGCCCTGGTGCGGACCCCCGAGGGCCGGCCGGCCCAGCCCGGCGTGAAGGTCCGGGGCGTGGAGTACCTGCGGCTGATCTACGGCCCGGACTACACCCGCCCGGCCACCCTGGCCCGGCTGCGCCACCGCTCCCTCAACCACAAGCGCTCCCTCGCCCTGCGCGAGTACGCGCTCGGTCTGGAGGCCCTGGACCGGCTGGCCGAGGGCGAGCCGCTGTGGCGGGTGCACGAACCGGTGTTCGGGGTGCTGGCGCTGGAGTCGGAGCCGGTCGACCCCCGGCTGTGACACCCCGGCCGCGGTCCCTCCGGTGGTGACGACCGGGGGGACCGCCTCCTGGGGCGGGGCCCATGCCGGGCCGATGCCAGGGGAATGTGCCTGCGGACCTCCGTATGTCTGACCGACGGGTTCCGGCCAAGTCGCCGCACGATCGGGCGAACTTGGCGGGAGCCCTGGGTCGCGCTCCCAGCGGCCCCTGGTTAACCGCTGGTCGCCGTGCTAACTTCGCTGGCCGGTCAGGCAGGGAATACCGACTCCAGGGGGACAGTCGGTGGGGACAGGCGCGGAGCACGGCGCACCGGACGCATCCGGTGGCGCCCTCAGATTGTCATTACGACTCACCGAAGCACTGTGCGAGTTGAGCTGCATGGACGACGCGCCCGGTCGCGCCCAGTTCGCCCTGGTGCTCGGGGAGCAACTCGCCCAGCCGGTCGACGTCCGGGGCGTCCGGCAGCGCGCGGACGTCATCGACCTGGTCCGGGCGGCGCTGAGCGTGGGCGGCGGGGAACACGTACTGATCGGTGTGGTCGAACTCTTCGAAGGCGCCGCCGCCGCCGACAAACTCGAACGGCTGCTGCCCCAGCCCGAGCAGCCCGTCTCCGTGGTCCCGCCAGGACCGCTCACCGGCCGCGACGAGAGCACCGCCCGCGCCCTGCTCGCCGACCCCGGCGCGGCCCTGTCCGCCGGCGGTCTCCGCGACGAACTGGCCCGCGAGCTGAACGGCCTCTACCTGCCCCCCGGCCTCACCCCCGAACAGCTCTTCGAGCATGTCCTCCAGTGGAACGTCCAGGTCGACGGGGTGCCACCCGCCGTCGTCCTGGTGGACCTCGCCGCCCGCCAGTCCCCGGCCTCCCGCCACCGCGCCGACCTGACCCGCTGGGTGGACGGCTGGGCCCGGGAACGCCCCGGCCTCACCGAGGCGGTGGCCGCCCGCCGCGACCGGCGCGCCGCCGCCGTCTTCGACCCCGACATCCCGCAGTGCCTGGTCATCGCCGTCGAGCCCGCCCGCGACGGCACCGACGAGATCGCCGTCCGCACCTGGCTCAACGCCGTACCGGGCCACTGGGACCCGCGCCCCGCCGACCCCGTCGTCACCACCCTCGACGCCCTCGGCGAGGCCGTGCAGGAGGCGTTCCGGGCGAGCGGCCCGCTCTGGGCGGACCGCCGCGAGACACAGTCCGCCGGCCGGGTGCCGCCGCTCTACATCGAATTCGTACTTCCGTACGACCTCCTCAACCACGACGTGGCGCGGATCCGGCTCGCCCCGGGCGACGGGCGCCCGCTGCCGATCGGTCCCCGCTTCGGCGTCCACCTGCGCAGTCTGGAACGGATGCGCACCGACGACCGGCTGGTGCGCGCCCAGTGGCGGGAGCGCTGGCAGATGCTCAGGGAGCGCGGGATCGTGGTCCACGGGTGGAGCGAACCGGACGCGGACCGCCCCGACGCGTGGCAGATGGCCCTCGCCGGGGAAACCAGACATACAGCGGTGGTGTTGGACTCGCCGGCCGGCGGCTCCGCGCGGGAGGCGCTGAAGACGGCCATAGCGGAAGGGATCGGGCTCGCCATCTGGGACCGCAGGGGTGTCTTCGAGGCGGCACGGCGCGAAACGGTCACGGCCGTCTTCGCGTCCGTCGTCATGCCCGGACACCTCCCACGCGCCATCCGCCGCTGGCGTTACGAGGCCGAACAGCGCGAATCCCACGATGTCGGCCGCCACATCGGATTCTTCTGGGACGATCCCACCCGACAGGTCGACATCCACCCGCGCGACCCCGACCTTCCCGACCCGCTCGACCCCCTCGGCACCTTCGACCCGGTCGACCACGACGACCTCGCCAGCTAGGAGGCACCCGGCATGAGCGTGCAGGAGCACTCGGACCCGAACGGCTGGCGGGTCTTCCATGCCACCGGCCATGTCCCCGAGGTGCCGCCGTCCCTGCCCGCGCCCCCGCCCTGGCGCCGCTTCCGCGGCGGACCCGCCGAGGCCGCCCCGCCCGACGACCCCGAGGCCGCCCAGCGCCGCCTCGGCCCCGGCGAGATCACCCCGCAGCTCGGCGCCGGGGAGATCGACGTCGTCAACGCCGCCCTGCTGCTGCGCCGGCCCCTGCTGATCACCGGCCCGCCCGGCGTCGGCAAGTCCACCCTCGCCTACCTGGTCGCCCGCGAACTGGGCCTCGGCCGGGTCCTGGAGTGGAACGTGGTCAGCCGCACCACCCTCAAGGACGGGCTCTACGTCCATGACGCCATGGGCCGCGCCCAGGCCATCGCCGCCTGGCAGGCGGGACTGCGCGAGGCCCCGCCCGCCGCCCCGGCACCCGACCCCGGATCCGCCCCGGAACCCGCCGCCGACCCCCTCGGGGCCTCGGACTTCTCAAAGTCTGGTCAAGTCCCGCCTGCGCTCGGCGACTTCATTACCCTCGGACCGCTCGGCACCGCGCTGCTGCCCTACGATCGTCCCAGGGTCCTGCTCGTCGACGAGCTGGACAAGAGCGACATCGACCTGCCGAACGATCTCTTGCACGTCCTGGAGAACGGAAGCTATGAGGTGCCGGAACTGGTGCGTGACGCCGCCGACTCGGCGCGCGTACACACCAGCGACCCCTCGGTCCGGGCCGTGGTGCGCGGCGGCCGGATCGAGTGCCGGGAGTTCCCGGTGGTGCTGATCACCAGCAACGGGGAGCGCGAGTTCCCGGCGGCGTTCCGCAGGCGCTGTCTGCCCCTGGAGATGCGGGTGCCCGGCCGGGAGCAACTTCTGGCCATGCTCAAAGGGCACCTGGGCGAGCGTCCCGAAGGCGCGGAAGAGCTGGTCGACCTGTTCACCCAGCGGGTCCAGGCCGGTGGCACCCACTCCCTGGACCAGTTGCTGAACGCTGTCCAGTTGACCACCGCGGGTGGTTTCCAGAGTGACGGTCCCGGGCGTACGCTCGTGGAAATGCTCCTCCGCGACCTCGCGAAGGGCCGCTGAAGTGAACGGCTTTCCCAGGGAGCGCGCATCCGGACTAGGCGGCGGTGGCCCGGCCTCGGGCTCGTCGCCTCCTTCGGAGTACCCGGAATCCGGACGTCCGCAGTCCGGATACGCCGCCGACGAGCCCGCCCGCGAGGAGACCGACGGCGCCGTGCCGTCGTCGCTGGCGCACTGGCAGGACGTCGGCGACGCGGTGTGGCTCGCCGCCCACTGGGCCCGCCACGGCAGACCCGCGGGCCCCGCCCCCGCCACCCCCGACGCCGGGGCCGGGCGCGGACGGCCCGGTGACGCACCGACGCCCCCGGCCGCGGCGGAAACGCCCGCCACCGCCGAGGACGAGCCCACCGCCGCAGACGGCTCCGCCCCCGGGGACGGTGCCGCCGCTCCGGACGGACCCACGCCCCGGCCCGGCCCCGACAGCGCCCCGCCCCCCGCACCCGACCCCGCCGCCGACGCCGTACCCCACCCCGCCCCGCCCGGCGACCCGGACGGCCCGGACGCCGCCCCGGGGGACCCGCGCGGGCTCGGGGAGCCGTCGGTGCCGCGCCCCCTCGGGTCCGAACCCGCGTCCGGCGGACGGCTGTTACCCGATCCCGAGGGCTCCCTCACCCTGCGGCTCGGGCCCGCCCTGCTGCCCCCCGACGGACCCGCGCGCCCCGGCCCCGGACGGGCCACCGCCCGGCTCGCCCGCGCCCTGCACCGCCTCGCCCGCCGGGTGCCCGCCGGTGACGCCCTGGAGCTGGACGAGGAGACCACCGCCGAGCAGGGGGTCGCCGACGGGATGTGGATGCCGTTCCTGCGCCCCGCCCGCACCGCCGCGTTCGATCTCGTGCTGCTCGTGGACGAGGCGCCCACCATGCGGATCTGGGAGGACACCACCGCCCGGCTCGCCGAGGCCGCCGAACACAGCGGCGCCTTCCGCAGCGTGCGCACCGTCCGGGTGACCCTGCCCCGCACCGGCGCCGCCATCCTGCGCTGGGACACCGGCCGCGCGGGCCGCCCCGGCCGCACCGTCGGCGATGTCGGCGAACTCCTCGACGGCCGTGGCGGACGGGTCTTCCTCGCCGTCACCGACGGCCTCTCCCACGGCTGGGCCGCCCCCGCCGCCGACGCCCTGCTGGGCCGGCTCGCCCGCGGCGGACCCACCGCCCTGATCCATCTCCTCCCGCCCCATCTGCGCCACCGCACCTCGCTCTACCCGCACCCCGCCGTCCTGGAGGCCGGTGGCTTCGGCGCCCCCAACCACCGCCTCGAACTCCTCGCGCCGCCCGCCGGACCCGACCCCATGCGCCCGCTGCCCGACGCCGACGACGGCTCCGTCCTGGTCCCCGCGCTCTCCCTGAAGCCCGGCTCCCTCGCCGCCTGGGCCGACCTGGTCACCGGCACCCGCGGAGTGCGCCGCACCCTGCCCGTCGTGCTGGCCGGCACCCTCACCAAGGGCGCCCCCGCGCCCGGACTGCGCGCCCCGCGGCTGCCCCGCGCCGCCGCTGCCGCCGTCCGCCGCTTCTTCCAGCTCGCCACACCCCCCGCCCGCCGCCTGGCCACCCAACTCGCCGCCATCCCCTTCGACTTCGACCTGGTCGAGCAGTACCGGCGGCGCACCATGCCCGAGACCGGCCCCGACCATCTCGCCGAGATCCTCATGGGCGGCCTCATCGACTGGGACAGCCGCGGCGACGGACGCCCCGAGTTCGCCGAAGGGGTGCGCGAGGCGCTGCTCGCCACCACCACCCGCACCCAACTCGCCCGCACCGTCTCCCTGGTCGGCGAACTCCCGGCCGCCGGCGACCGCGGCATGGCGCTGCGCGCCGCCCTGCGCGACCCCGGCCGCGCCAGCCTGCCCGACGCGGACGAACCCGCCTGGGCCCGCAGCGAACTGGCCGTGATGCGGGCGCTGTCCGGGCCGTACTCGGAGCGCGCCCGCCGTATCGAACCGATCTTCTCGCCGCATGGGCCGGACCCGGCCGGCTCCGCCGAACGGGTGGACGCCGGTTTGCCCGCCGGTACACCCGCTGAGGTGAACCCCACCGGCGAGCCGGGATGTTCCGACACCGCCATTGGCAGGCATCCAGCGTCGAGCGTCGTCCCAGAACCACCTTTTGGAGAGCCCGTGGTGAGCCCGGTTACCGCCGTTTCCGACCCCGAACCCCTGGAGGCTGAGCCCCCGATGCCAAGCACGACGACCGCGACGCCGGCCCTGATGGTCAACGTTCCCCTGCGGAACACCTCGTTCGTCGGCCGTCAGGCGTTGCTGCGGACCGTGAAGGAGCAGCTCGGGGCTCAGGACACCGCGGCCGTGCTGCCGCACGCGCTGCACGGGCTCGGCGGCGTGGGCAAGTCACAGCTCGCGCTGGAGTACATCTACACCCACCAGCACGAGTACAACGTGATCTGCTGGATCCCGGCCGAACGCGAGTCGCTGATCCTCGCCACCCTCGCCACCCTCGCCGCCCAGATGGGCGTGGCCCCGCTGGCCGGCGACAGCGTCCCGTCCGCCAACACGGCCGTGCCCGCCGTGCTGGAGGCGCTGCGCACGGGAGCCCCGTACGACAACTGGCTGCTCGTCTTCGACAACGCCGAGGACATCGAGAAGGTCCGCAGCTATTTCCCGGCCAACGGGCCCGGCAAGGTCATCGTCACCTCACGGAACCGGGGCTGGGAGCGGGTCGCCTCCCCGCTGTCGGTGAACGTCTTCGAGCGGGAGGAGTCGGTCGAGCTGCTCCAGAAGCGCTCGCCCGAGCTGAGCACCGCCGCCGCGGCCCGGCTCGCCGACGCCCTCGGCGATCTGCCGCTCGCCGTCGAGCAGGCCAGCGCCTGGCTCGCCGTCACCGGCATGCTCGTGGAGGAGTACCTCGACCTGCTCAGCCGGCGCAGCCCGGAGATCCTCGAACTCGAACCCGCCCCCGACTACCCGGTCTCCGTCGCCGCCGCCTGGGACATCTCCCTGGAGCGGATCCGCGAGAACAACCCGGGCGCCCGGCAACTCCTCGACATCATCGCCAGCATGGCCCCCGAGCCGCTGCCGCGCTCCATGCTCCGCGCCAGCCGCGGCATCAGCATCACCCCCGAGGTCGACCCGCTGCTGCGCGAGCCGATCAAGCTGAACCGCGCCATCCGGGACCTCAGCCAGTTCTCCCTGATCCGGGTGGACCCGAGGGCCAACACCCTCCAGATGCACCGGCTGCTCCAGACCGTGCTGCTCGGCAAGCTGGCCACCGACGAACGCGAGGCGATGCGCAGCGCCGCCCACCAACTGCTGTCGGCGGCCAAACCGGGCGACTACGGCTCCGCCACGGAATGGCGCGCCTACCAGGCGCTGCTGCCGCATGTGCTCGCCTCGCAGGCCCTGACCAGCACCGACCGCTTCGTCCGCGAACTGGTCTCGTCCACCGTGCTGTTCCTGTACATGTGGGGCGACCACGAGGGCGCCGCCTCCTACGGGCGGCAGGTCTGGAACAGCTGGCTGGCGACCTCGGGCGAGGAGGACATCTTCGTCATCCGGATGGCGAAGTCCTTCGCGTTCCTGCTGCGCCAGGTCGGCCAGATCGGCGAGTCCATCCCGATCACCGAGCAGGCGCTCACGGTCTCCCGGCGGATCGAGGTGGAGCCGGAGGAACTGATCGACGGACTGGTCGAGATGGCCGACGCCCGCCGCTACCAGGGCCTCTTCCAGGAGGCGCAGGAGCTGGGCCGGGAGGCCACCGAGCTGTCCCGCTCGCTGTTCGGCGCCGACGACCCCACCACCCTGCGCGCCGCGCACAGCTGGGGCGTCGACCTGAAGCTGTGCGGCCGGTTCCGCGAGGCGCTGCCGCTGGACCGGGAGACGGCCCGGCTGCGCGAGATCATGTACGGCGCGACCAGCTACTTCACCCTCAACACCCTCAACGGCCTCGCCGTCGACATGCGGGAGGCGGGCGACTACCCCGGCGCCCGCGAGTTCCAGGAGGACGTGTACCGGCGGGCCTCCGGGTCGCTCGGCGAGGAGCACCCGCTCACCCTGCGGCTGGCCCGCAACCTCGCCGTCTGCCGCCGCCGGGACGGGGCGCTCGCCGAGGCCGCCAAGCTGACCGACGAGACCCTGCGCGGATTCACCGCCCGCTACGGCATCGACCACTCCGACTCCCTCGCCACCGAGATCAACTTCTGTGTCGACCAGCGGCTCTCCGGCGACCTCGACCGCTCCCTCGTCCTCGGCCAGGACGCCGTGGAGCGCTACGGGGCCCGGCTCGGGGAGAACCACCCGTACACCCAGATGGCCAAGGCGAACCTCGCGGCGACCCTGCGGGCGCTCGGTGAACTCGACGCCGCGCAGGAACTGGAGGACGACGCGGCCCGGCGGCTCAAGGAGACCGTCGGCGACCGGCATGTGTGGGTCCTGAGCGTGGCCGTCGGCCAGGCCAACACCGTCTACGCCCGGCTGGACTTCGAGCGGGCGCGGCTCCTGGACGAGGCCAATGTGCCGCTGCTCGCCGAGGCCGCGGGCGAGGACCACCCGCTCACCCTGTCCTGCATGGCGAACCTCGCCCTGGACCTGCGCGGGCTGGCCCTCGGCGCGGAGGCGGACGAGGTGCAGCGCCGGGCCACCGAGGGCTTCACCCGCACGGTGCGCCCCGACCACCCGTGGCTCCAGTCGGCCCGGCAGGGACGGCGCATCGAGTGCGACATCGCGCCGATGCCGCTGTAGGGCGGAGGCGGCGGGGCCGGGCGGTGTCCTCAGCCCGGCTCGCTCACCCGGTCGTCCGGGCGGGGTTCGTCCTGCGGGCCGGGGCGCGGGGCCGGCGGGGGCGCGTCCCGGGGCCCGGGCGCCGCCCGGTGCCCGGCCCGGCGGGCGTCCCGCTCGGCCAGCCGGGCCACCAGGTACAGCAGCGGCTGGGTGAACAGGGTCGTCGCCAGGGCCATGAAGACCAGCACCGTGTACAGGGGGGTGCTCAGCAGGCCCGCCTGGAGCCCCGCGTTCAGGGCGATCAGCTCGGTCAGCCCCCGGGCGCTGAGCAGCACCCCGACGGTCCGGGCGTCGTCGCGGTCGAGCCCGCCGAGCCGGGCGGCGACGGTGCCGCTGCCCACCTTGGTGACCACGGCCAGCACGGTCACCACCACCAGGGTGATCCACCCGGTGCCGTCGATGCCGTCCAGTACGACGGACCGACCGGAGACCACGAAGAAGAACGGCAGCAGCAGCGAGCCCACGTCATGCAGCGGACGGACGAGTTCCGGGTCGAGGGTGCCGTCCTTCTCGCGGGGCACGACGATGCCCGCGAGCAGCGCCCCGAAGATGACATGCAGCCCCAGCGTGTGCGTCACCCACGCCGAGCCCAGGGCGAAGCCGATCAGCAGCGCCAGCCGCAGCGAAGGCTCCACGCGCGCGTTCCACAGCAGCCGGCGCAGCAGCGGCCGGGCGCACAGCAGCATCAGCAGGACGAAGCCGACGGCGATCGCGGCCCGCCACGGCCAGGCCGGTCCCTCGTGGGCGCCGGAGTCCATCAGCGCCCCGGCCAGCACGGTCCAGCCGATCACATCCAGCAGCCCGGCGGCGGAGACGGCGACGACCCCGGGGACGGTCGGCGCGAGCCCGTTCTCCCGCACGATCGCGGTGAGTACCGGAACCGCCGTTATCGACAGCGCCACCCCGAGGAACACCACCATGGCCGGGGACAGGTCGCGCGGCATCCCCACCCCGTGCAGCCAGTCCTGGAACAGCAGGGCGCAGCCGGTGCCCACCGCCATCGGCACCGCGAACGACGCCAGTGCCACGGTCACGGCGGTACGCGCCCGGTCGCCGAGCAGCTTGAGGTCCAGTTCGTAGCCGACGGCGAACAGGAACACCACCAGCGCGAACTGCGCGAACCCGGTCAGCGCGGGCCCGATCTCCGCCGGGAACAGGGCGTCGTACGCCGCCGGGGCGAGGGCGCCCAGCAGGGACGGTCCGAGGGCGATCCCGGCCGTCAACTGGCCGACGATGTAGGGCTGCCGCACCCGGCGGGCCAGCCAGCCGCCCGCGTGGGCGGCGACGAGGATCAGAGCAGACGCACCCACGAAGTGCGCGATCAACGCGTCCGGGCTCACATCCGTCTCCCTGCTGTCCCGTGGTCCAGCGGTGCGGACCGGTGTCGTGCGACGGTGGACGGCGATGTGATCCGGCCACGCGGCGCGGCGCCGCGCGCGGATCGCCCGCCCCCTCGGCCGGCTGCCGTCAACCCCCTTAGACTAGGGCGGAATTGGCGTCGCACAGACGGTCGTACAAGCGGCTCCGGCAGGAGCACGGGGGCATGATGACAGCGGTCGTCCTCATCCATGGCACAGGTGTACGGGAACCCGCCTTCTCCGCGCTGGCCGGGCGCATGGCCGCGGGCCTGACCGGGCTGCGGGACGGGCTGCGTGTGGTGCCGTTCTACTGGGGCGGCACGTTCGGCGCGACGCTGGCGGCGGGCGGCGCGAGCCTGCCACCCGAAAGCGGTACTTCCCGAGGTCCGGGCGGCGAGCCGGGGTTCCCCGGCCCGGGGGACGACCTGGCCCTGTGGGGCGTGCTCTACGCCGATCCGTACGCCGAACTGGATCTCGCCGCCGCGGCGGCCGGGCCCGCCGTGGAGCGTCCGCCGGGGTCGGTGCCGCCGGAGGAGCGGTTCCGGGCCCGGCTCGCGGCACTGGCCGCGCGCGGCGACGCGCCGGCCGCCGTCCTGGGCCCCGGGCTCGCGCGGGCCGCCGGTGACCTGGCCGCCCACCCCGCGCTCGGCCCGGCCGCCGCGGCGCTGCCCCCGGACGAACTGGCCGAACTGGCGGCCCGGTCGCTGGCCGCGCGGATCGTCGCGGACGCCCTGGACGCGGACAGCCCGCTCGTCCCGGTCGGCGCCGACCGCGACACGGTCACCGCCCGGCTCGCCGAGTCGCTCGGCGCACCGCCCCGGGGCACCGAACGCGGTGTGCGCTCCCTGCTGCTGCGCACGGCCGGCCACGCGGCCTCCCGTGCCGTGCTGCGCCGCCGCCGCGCCCTGACCGAGGCCGCCCACCCGGCCGCCGGTGACGTCCTGCGCTATCTCAGCCGGGGGGCGCCGGTCCGGGCCGCCCTGCGGGACCTGGTGGCGGGCCTGGAGGCCCCCGTCGTCCTGGTCGGCCACAGCCTCGGCGGCATCATCGCCCTGGACACCCTGATCGGAGCCCCGCTGCCCGCCGTACGCCTGCTGGTCACGGCGGGCTCCCAGGGGCCGTTCCTGTACGAGTCGGGCTCGCTGCCCTCGCTGGAGCACCCCGAGCCGCTGCCCCCGTACCTGCCGGACTGGCTGAACCTCTACGATCCGCGCGACCTGCTCGGCTACCGGGCCGCGGCCCTCTTCCCGGGCCGTGCCACCGACCTCGCCGTCGACAGCGGCCAGCCCTTCCCCGCCGCGCACAGCGCCTACTGGACCAACCCAGAGGTGTACCGGCACATCGTGGACCGTCTCCCGTGACCGGGGTGGACCCGGCGCGGGTGCACGCGCTGATCGTCGGCATCGAGCGCTACGACGCCGGGGGCGGCTGGGATCTGCCCGGTCCGGCCCGGGACGCCGTGCGCTTCCACGCGCTGCTGCGGGCCGCCGGGGTGCCCGAGTCCCAGCTGCGGCTGCATCTCGCCCCGTTGCCGCCGTACCGGCCCGAGGTCGCCCACGAGCCCGCCGACCACGCCACGCTCCGCCGGGTCCTGGTGCGGGAACTGGCGGTGGCACAGGGTGACGTGCTGTGGGTGTGGTGGGGCGGGCACGGGGTGCTCGACCGGGCCGAGCACGTACGGCTGTTCTGTGCGGACGCCACCACCTCCGACAAGGTCGGGATCGATCTCGACTCGGCGCTCGCCCGCTACTCCAGCGACGCCGTGCCCGGGCTGGCCGGGCAGTTGTGGGTGGTGGACGCCTGCGAGACCTTCGAGGAGGCGCTCGCCTTCCGCGACCCGCTGCCGCCCGCCGAACTGCCCGTCGGGCGGCGCGGTCTCCTGCACCGCCAGACGGTGCTGCGGGCCGCCGGACGGGGCCGGGCCGCCGCCAACGACCCGGTGCGCGCGACCGGGCTGTTCTCGGACGTGCTGCTGGGCCTGCTGGCCGAACGCGGCCCCGTGCTGCCCGCGTTCCCGGATCCGGAGGAACTGTTTCCCGCCGTCCGCGCACGCCTCGCGGCCCTCAGAGAAGAGGGCCGTACTCTGCAGCATCCCGAGATCCGGCTCCGCAGCCCCGAACGCACCGAGATCCTGCCGCCCGCGGAGGCGGCCCCGACCCCGCGCGCGGCCTCCCCGCTGAACCGTGCCGTCGAGGTGCTGCTCGGCTACCCGCTCATGGCCGACCCCACCGAACGGCAGACGGTGATCGCCCAGTTGAACCCGCGTGTCACCGCCACCCTCCCGCGTCACACCAAGGCCCGCACGGACGCCGTCGGGATCCTCCGCGAGCTGTCCCGGCGCCACCCGGAAGCGCTGTGGGAGCTGTACGACGCGATCACCGCCCTGGACGACGACCCGGAGCGCGGACGGGAACTGGCTGCCGTGTTCAAGGAGTTGGAGGTACCGAAGAAGGGCATTCGCGATCACGAATGATCGGGTGGCGTGATCGTACGGTTTCAGATGTGGGCATGAATGGCCATGATGGAACAGGACACGGGGCATCGCGTGCCACCGTCGAGAAGGGGGACGCACCTTGCACGAGCCACCCGCACCGCACGACGCCGAGGCCGTCGGCCGTGTGCCCGTCCCCGTGGCGGGGGCCGAGGTCTGGGAGTCGGATCTGGCGGATCTCGCCGCCCTGCCCTTGACCGCCGTGGACGGACTCACCCCGCTGGACCCCCGGGCCCGGCTGCTCGCCGAGGTGCTGTGCGCCCACGGCGGCATCAGAGGCGGTGAACCCCGCCCACCCCGCAACGGACGGCCGGGGCACGCCGCGTAGGGCCTGTCGTTCGGATCAGCCTGGCGATGAGAAGCGGTGCTGCTCGGCCGGGCGAAGACCCCGCCCCGCCGGGACGATCCGAACGACAGGCGCTGGTCCCGGCCGGCCCGCGGCTCCGTACCGGTCGCGCGGGTGTGCGGCAGGTGCCCCGCCGTGGGTGGTCGACCCCGTCCTGCCCGCCCACGTCCGGAGGTCCCGGCATGTCCCGCGCGTCGCACGGCGTCCCGTTCCGTATGCCCGACCGGCTGTTCGCGGAGGTGGCCGGCGGGGGCGGTTCGGCCGAGGCGGTGGACTTCCTGGTCCGGGGCGAGCGGGCCCGCAGACTGCTGCTCCTGCGGACCCTGCTCGACCGCCTCGGGCCGCTGCCCACCCCCCTCACCCCGCCCGCCGAAGCCTGGCGCACCGTCAAGGAGGCGGCCGGGCGGGCTCCCGAGGCGGTGGAGGCGCTGCTCCTCGCCCCCGCCACCGGCGGCTGGATCGCCCATCTCCTGCGCCGGGTGCACGGCCCCGCGACCGGCCCGCCGCTGTGGGCCGAGGCCGGACAGCTCGGCGCCCTCGCCGTCGCCGCCGCCCTGCGCGCCGGAACCCGCACCCGGACCCGGGTCGCCCTCACCGACGGCACCCTCCACCTGCCCGGACTCGGCACGGCCCGCCTCCCCGACCCCGCACCGGGCCTCGCCGTCGGCCTGGCCCGCACCGACGACGGCCGGCTGACCCTGGAGGGCACCGGCCGCGACGGCCGCCCCCGCACCGTGCGCTGCCACCCGGCCACCGCCCCCGTCACGGCCGACGACCACGACCCGCACTGGCTCCCGCTGCGCACCCTCACCCTCACCCACCCCGCCCCGCACGGCCCGCTCGCTGTCCCGCTGGACGACCTCGACCCCTACCGCGACCTGGACGACCCCATGCCCCCCGCCCGGCTCGACCCGGGGGAGGCCCGGGCCTGGCAGAGCCTCTTCACCGAGGCCGCCGCCCTGCTCGCCGAGCCCGGCGGCAGCGGACCGGGCCGGATGGACCCCGCCTGGATCCGCTCCGTCGTCCCCTGGGGCCGTACGGCCGCCACCCCGCCCGCGCCGCCGACCGTGCTGCTCTCCGGCTCCAGCGCGGACGCCTTCGGGGCGATGGTGATCTCCCGGCCCGCCACCGCCCTGCCGCTGGCCGAGACCCTGGTCCACGAGTTCCAGCACAGCAAGCTCGGCGCCCTCCTCCATCTCTTCCCGCTCCTGGACGACGACCGCGCCGCGCGCTACTACGCCCCCTGGCGCGGCGATCCCCGCCCGCTGACCGGACTGCTGCACGGCGCCTACGCCTTCACCGCCGTCGCCGGTTTCTGGCGCGACCGGATGACCGACCCCGTCCACGCGGACCGCGGCGCCTACCACTTCGCGCTGCGCCGCCTCCAGTGCCGGCTGGCCGTCCGCACCCTGCTCACCAGCGGCCGGCTGACCCCCGCGGGCCACCGCCTGGTCTCCGGCCTCGCCGGCACCCTGGACGCCTGGCTGCGCGAACCGGTCCCGCCCGCCGCCCTGGCCCGCGCCCGCACGGCCGCGTCCCTGCACCGCACCGAGTGGCGGCTGCGCAACGTCCTGCCGGACGAGCCGGGGACGCCCCCCATCCCCCGGCCCGCCCGAGGCCCCCGGCTCCGTCCCGACCCGCCGCCGTGGACCGACCGGCGTACACACGCCTTCGCCACCGCCCCGGCGCCGCCGCGGACCGCCGACGACCATCTCGCCGCCGCCGACCCGGGCGCCGCGCTCGTGCTCTACGGCGCCGAACTGGAGCGGGATCCGGACGACCCGCACACCCTCGCGGGCTGGATCGTGGCCCGCGCCGCCCGGGAACCGGGGCCGGCCGCGCGGCGGATGCTGGCCCGCCCCGAACTGCTCCAGCCGCAGCCGAGCGGCTGAGAGCGACGCGGTCGTGCCGGGCGTCGGCGAAACACGGGTGAACGCGTGCCCGAATGGTCAGGATGAAGGCATGGCATACCACGTCGACTCCGAGGCCGGACGCCTGCGCCGCGTCATCCTGCACCGGCCCGATCTGGAGCTCAAAAGGCTCACCCCCAGCAACAAGGACGCGCTGCTCTTCGACGACGTGCTGTGGGTGCGCCGGGCGCGCGCCGAGCACGACGGGTTCGCCGATGTGCTGCGCGACCGGGGCGTCGAGGTCCACCTCTTCGGCGACCTGCTCACCGAGGCCCTGGCGATCCCGGCGGCCCGCACCCTCGTCCTCGACCGGGTCTTCGACGAGAAGGAGTACGGTCCGCTGGCCACCGACCCGCTGCGGGCCGCCTTCGCGGCGCTGCCCGCCCCGGAGCTGGCAGAGGCGCTGGTCGGCGGGATGACCAAACGCGAGTACCTCCAGGCCCACCCGGAGCCGACCTCGGTGCGCTTCCACGCCATGGAGCTGGACGACTTCCTGCTCGGACCGCTGCCGAACCATCTGTTCACCCGGGACACCTCCGCCTGGATCTACGACGGCGTCTCCATCAACGCGATGCGCTGGCCGGCCCGGCAGCGCGAGACCGTGCACTTCGAGGCGATCTACCGGCACCATCCGCTCTTCCGCGACCAGACGTTCCAGCTCTGGTCCGAGGGCCAGGCCGACTACCCGTCCACCATCGAGGGCGGGGACGTGCTGGTCATCGGCAACGGCGCCGTACTGATCGGGATGAGCGAGCGGACCACCCCGCAGGCCGTGGAGATGCTCGCGCACAAGCTGTTCGCGGCGGGCTCGGCGACCACCATCGTGGCCCTCGACATGCCCAAGAGACGGGCCTTCATGCATCTGGACACCGTGATGACGATGGTCGACGGCGACACCTTCACCCAGTACGCCGGACTCGGCATGCTCCGCTCCTACACCATCGAACCGGGCGTCGGGGAGCGGGAGCTGAAGGTCACCGACCATCCGCCCGAGCACATGCACCGGGCGATCGCCGCCGCGCTCGGGCTCAGCGAGATCCGGGTGCTGACCGCCGTCCAGGACGTGCACGCCGCCGAACGCGAGCAGTGGGACGACGGCTGCAACGTCCTCGCCGTGGAGCCCGGGGTGGTCGTCGCCTACGAGCGCAACGCCACCACCAACACCCATCTGCGCAAGCAGGGCATCGAGGTGATCGAGATCCCGGGCAGCGAGCTGGGGCGGGGGAGGGGCGGGCCCCGCTGTATGAGCTGTCCGGTGGAGCGAGAACCCGTCGTATAAGAATGTTGGAGGTCGTATAGACTTCCATTTCATTCACCGGCTGATCCGCCGATCCATCGATCCGTCCGCTGCCCCGCACCCCCGCCGTCCCGACCCTGGAGCGCTCATGGCGACCGTCCCGACCCCCCTCGCCGGCCGTGGCTTCCTCAAGGAGCTGGACTTCACACAGGCCGAGTTCCTCGGTCTGATCGAGCTGGCCGCCGAACTGAAGGCGGCCAAGCGGGCCGGGCGCGAGCCGCGTCATCTCACCGGCCGGAACATCGCGCTGATCTTCGAGAAGACCTCCACCCGCACCCGGTGCGCCTTCGAGGTCGCGGCGGCCGACCAGGGCGCCTACACCACCTATCTGGACCCCGCCGGCTCACAGCTCGGCCACAAGGAGTCGGTGAAGGACACCGCCCGGGTCCTCGGCCGGATGTACGACGCGATCGAGTACCGGGGGGACAGCCAGAGCGCGGTCGAGGAACTGGCCGCGTACGCCGGGGTGCCGGTCTACAACGGACTCACCGACGACTGGCACCCCACCCAGATGCTCGCCGACATCCTCACGATGACCGAACACTGCCCCAAGCCCCTGACCGGGACCGCCTTCGCCTACCTCGGCGACGCCCGCTTCAACATGGGCAACTCCTACCTGGTCACCGGCGCCCTGCTCGGCATGGACGTCCGGATCGTCGCCCCCCGGGCCTACTGGCCCATCGACGAGGTCGTGGCCGGCGCGCGGGCGCTCGCCGAGGAGAGCGGCGCCCGGATCACCCTCACCGAGTCCGTCGCGGAGGGCGTGCGGGGCGCCGACTTCGTCGCCACCGACGTCTGGGTCTCCATGGGCGAGCCCAAGGAGGTCTGGGCCGAGCGGATCACCGCGCTCGCGCCGTACGCCGTGACCATGGACGTGCTGCGGGCCACCGGCAACCCGGACGTGAAGTTCCTGCACTGCCTGCCCGCCTTCCACGACCTCGGCACCAAGGTCGGCCGCGAGGTATACGAGCAGCACGGGCTCGACTCCCTCGAAGTGACCGACGAGGTCTTCGAGTCCGCGCACTCCGTGGTCTTCGACGAGGCGGAGAACCGGCTGCACACCATCAAGGCGGTCCTGGTCGCCACCCTCGCGTGACCCACCGGCCGCCGGTCACCGCGGCCCATCGGGCGGGAGTTCCCCGCCCGGCCGCCACTGCGGCGGCACCGCGGGCAGCGTGAACCACACCGCCTTGCCGGACCCGGCCGGGCGGTGCCCGCAGGCCGAACTGAGCGAGCGGATCAGCAGCAGCCCGCGGCCGTGCTCCTGCCACGGGTCCGGCGGCAGGTCCGGGGGCCGGGTCAGATCGCCCGGCGGCGCCGGGTCCGGATCGTGGACCTCGACCTGGCAACCGGTGGGCAGCAGCACCAGGACCAGCTCTATGGGGCCGTCGCCGGAGGTGTGCTCGACGGCGTTGGCGACCAGCTCCGCCGTCAGCAGCTCGGCCGTGTCCAGATCCGCCCGGTGCTCCAGCTCGGCCAGCGCCGTACGGACCAGCGCCCGTGCGACGGGCACGGCCGCGGCCGAGTGCGGCAGCGCGATGCGCCAGGAGGCTGAGGCGGAAGGGCGATCGTGCACGGCAGGTCCGTTCATGGCGCGGGATCCCTGACTGGGGTGTCAGGTCGTCCCGCTCTCGACGTTAAGGGTGGTGCGGCGCCCTCCGGCAGGGTCTGTCGTCGGGCGTCGCCGGGACTTCGGACCCGATATCGGGCGACGTACCCGGAGGAACGCCCGCCCTCCCCCCGCTGATCCCCCTGTTACCGCGTTATTGACGACCTATGGGGAAGCGGTGACGCGCGAGGCGCACGGTGAGCGGGGGATCGCACACGGTGACCACCGCGGCCCCCCCGAGCATATAGCGCCCATCTGACGACAGTCACGAATGAGTGATAACTTCGGGGGGTAGAGCTTCGTGAGGCAGCGCCCGTCCGAGGAGGCCGCACGTCATGAGTCCGTTCACCGGCTCCGCCGCCCGCACCCCCCGCTGGCGGCATCTGCGCGTCGAGGAGACCGACGGCGTCGCCACCGTCACCCTCGCCCGCCCCGAGAAGCTCAACGCCCTCACCTTCGGCGCCTACGCCGATCTGCGCGACCTGCTCGCCGAACTCTCCCGGGAGCGGTCCGTACGGGCCCTGGTACTGGCCGGCGAGGGACGCGGCTTCTGCTCGGGCGGCGACGTGGACGAGATCATCGGCGCCACCCTCGCCCTGGACACCGCCGCGCTGCTGGACTTCAACCGGATGACCGGGCAGGTGGTGCGGGCGATCAGGGAATGCCCCTTCCCGGTGATCGCCGCCGTGCACGGGGTGGCGGCGGGCGCGGGCGCCGTCCTGGCACTCGCCGCGGACTTCCGGGTCGCCGACCCCACCGCCCGCTTCGCCTTCCTCTTCACCCGCGTCGGACTCTCCGGCGGCGACATGGGCGCCGCCTACCTGCTGCCCCGGGTCGTCGGCCTCGGCCACGCCACCCGGCTGCTGATGCTCGGCGAGCCCGTCCGCGCCCCCGAGGCCGAACGCATCGGCCTGATCAGCCACCTCACCGACGAGGGCGGCGTCGACGAAGCCGCACAGGCCCTCGCCCACCGCCTCGCCACCGGCCCCGCCCTGGCCCACGCCCAGACCAAGGCCCTCCTCACCGCCGAACTGGACATGCCCCTGGCCGCCGCCGTGGAACTCGACGCCGCCACCCAGGCCCTCCTCATGACCGGCGAGGACTACCGCGAGTTCCACGCGGCGTTCACCGCGAAGCGCCCCCCGAAGTGGAGCGGACGGTGACCACCGCGGCGGACCGGCGCGCCCCCCTGCGCGTCGCGGTCGTCGGCGGCGGCCCCGGCGGCCTCTACACCGCCGCCCTCCTCAAACGCCTCGACCCCCGCCGCTCCGTCACCGTCTGGGAACGCAACGCCCCCGACGACACCTTCGGCTTCGGCGTCGTCCTCTCCGACGAGACCCTCGGCGGCATCGAACACGCCGACCCCGAGGTCTACACGGCCCTCCAGCGGGACTTCGTCCGCTGGGACGACATCGACATAGTCCACCGCGGCACCCGCCACACCTCCGGCGGCCACGGCTTCGCCGCCCTCGGCCGCCGCCGCCTCCTGGAACTCCTCCACACCCGCTGCCGCGCCCTCGGCGTGGAACTCCGCTTCCGCACCCCCGCCCCCGACCCCGCCCGGCTGGCCGGGACGTACGACCTCGTCGTGGCCGCCGACGGAGTCCACAGCACCACCCGCGCCGCCTTCGCCGACGCCTTCCGCCCTCGGATCACCAGCCACCGCTGCCGCTACATCTGGCTCGCCGCCGACTTCGCCCTCGACGCCTTCCGCTTCGAGATCGCCGAGACCGAACACGGCGTGATGCAACTCCACGCCTACCCCTACGCCCGCCCCGCCCCGGGCCCCCACGGGACGGCGGAGCACCCCGGCGCCTCCACCGTCATCGTGGAGACGCGCGAGGAGGTCTGGCGCGCGGCCGGCTTCGCCGACCTGGACGAGGCCGCCTCCGCCGACCGCTGCGCCAAGATCTTCGCCGCAGCCCTCGGCGACCGCCCCCTGCGCTCGAACCACTCCGCCTGGTCGACCTTCCGCACCGTCGTCAACGCCCACTGGTCGCACGGCACGGTCGTCCTCCTCGGCGACGCCGCCCACACCGCCCACTTCTCCATCGGCTCCGGCACCAAACTCGCCGTGGAGGATGCCCTCGCCCTCGCGGCCTGCCTGGAGGAGCATCCCGCCCTCCCCGACGCCCTCGCCGCCTACGAGGCCGAACGCAAACCCGTCGTCGCCTCCACCCAGCGCGCGGCCCGGGCCAGCCTGGAGTGGTTCGAGAACCTCGCGCTCTACCTCGACCAGCCGCCCCGCCAGTTCGCGTTCAACCTGCTCACCCGCAGCCGCCGCGTCACCCACGACAACCTCGCACTGCGCGACGCCCGCTTCACCCGGTCCGTGGAGCGGGAGTTCGGCTGCCCGACCGGCACCCCCCCGATGTTCACCCCGTTCCGGCTCGGCGGACTCACCCTGCGCAACCGGGTCGTCGTCTCACCGATGGACATGTACTCCGCCACCGACGGCGTCCCCGGCGACTTCCATCTCGTCCACCTCGGCGCCCGCGCCCTCGGCGGACCGGGACTCGTCATGACGGAGATGGTGTGCGTCAGCCCCGAGGGGCGGATCACCCCCGGCTGCGCCGGCCTCTACACCGACGCACAGGCCGAGGCATGGCGGCGGATCACCGACTTCGTCCACACCCGGGCCCCCGGCACCGCCCTCGGCGTGCAACTCGGGCACAGCGGGCGCAAGGGCTCGACCAAGCTGATGTGGGAGGGCCTGGACGAACCCCTGGACACCGGCAACTGGCCCCTCGTGGCCGCCTCCCCACTGCCGTACAAGCCCGCCGGCCAGACCCCCGGGGAGCTGAGCCACGAAGGGCTCGCCGAGATCAAGGCACAGTTCACCGACGCCGCCCGGCGGGCCGCCCGCGCCGGGTTCGACCTGCTCGAACTGCACTGCGCGCACGGCTATCTGCTCTCCGGCTTCCTCTCCCCGCTCACCAACCTCCGCACCGACGCCTACGGCGGCCCGCTCGCCCACCGGCTCCGCTATCCGCTGGAGGTGTTCGACGCCGTCCGCGCGGTGTGGCCCGAGGAGCGGCCCCTGACCGTGCGGATCTCCGCCACCGACTGGGCCGAGGGCGGCACCACCGCCGAGGACGCGGTGACCCTCGCCCGGGCCTTCGCCGCGCACGGCGCCGCCGCCGTCGACGTCTCCACCGGTCAGGTCGTGGCCGACGAACACCCCGCGTTCGGACGGTCGTACCAGACGCCGTACGCCGACCGGATCCGCCACGAGGCGGGCGTACCGGTGATCGCGGTCGGCGCCATCTCCTCCTGGGACGACGTCAACTCCCTGATCCTGGCCGGCCGCGCCGACCTGTGCGCGCTGGCCCGCCCGCACCTCTACGACCCGCACTGGACCCTGCACGCCGCCGCCGAACAGGGCTACGACGGCCCGGGCGCCGTCTGGCCCGCCCCCTACCGCGCGGGCAGCCGCCGCCCGCAGACCGGCCGCACCGACGCCCCCAAACCCCGCCTCACCCTGGGCGGCTGACGCCCGCCGACCGCACGGGGCGGCCTCTCACACCCCCGTGAACCGCGCCCCCGCGTCCCGCAGCCGCTCGTGCAGCGCCCGGAACACGGCCGCCGAGCGGGCCCCCGGCCAGTCCGCGGGCAGCAGCCGGGCCGGCAGCCCGGGGTCGGTGTACGGCAGATGGCGCCACGAGTCCAGGGCGAGGAGGTAGTCGTGGTACGCCTCCTCCGGCGGGGTGTCCGCCCGCGCGCGCCAGGCGTCCAGCACCGGCCCGTGGCCGGCGAGGAACGCCTCGTGCTGCTCGGCGATCGCGGTCAGGTCCCACCAGCGGGCGACCGCCTCGGCCGTCGGGGCGAAGCCGAGGTGCTCCCCGCGGAAGAGGTCGACATAGGTGTCCAGGCGCAGCCGGTGCAGGGTGTGCCGGGTCTCCTCGTACAGCCGGGCCGGGGCGATCCACACCCCGGGCGCGGCCGTGCCGAACCCGAGGCCGGACAGCCGGGAGCGCAGCACATGCCGCTTCTGCCGCTCCGACTCCGGCACCGAGAACACCGCGAGCACCCAGCCCGCGTCGGCGTCCGGCGCCGCCGCGTACACCCGGCGGTCGCCGTCCTGGAGCAACTGCCGGGCGTCCGGCGAGAGTTCGTATCCGGCGGCGCCCTCGGCGGTCCGGGCGGGCAGCAGCAGCCCGCGCCGTTTGAGCCGGGAGACCGAGGACCGTACGGAGGGCGCGTCGACGCCGACCGCGGCCAGCAGCCGGATCAGTTCGGCGACGGGCACGGGGCCGGGGAAGTCCCGCCCGTACGCGCCGTAGAGCGTGACGATCAGGGACCGCGGAGCATGCTGGTCGGACACGTTGATCATTTTAGGCACCCGGTATCGCTGCTGGTCACCTCAGGTGTCCCCACCCCGCGCGCGGGCCGGTTCAGGGCTGTGCCCGGCTCCGTTCGCGCAGCCGGAACCGCTGGAGCTTGCCGGTCGCCGTGCGCGGCAGCGCGTCCAGGAACACGATCTCACGCGGACACTTGTACGGGGCCAGCTCGGACTTCATGAACGCCCGCAGCGCGTCGGGGTCCCGTACCGCCCCCTCCCGCGGCACCACGTACGCCACCACCACCTGCCCGCGCTCCTCGTCCGGCCGGCCGACCACCGCCGCCTCCACCACCTCGGGGTGGCGCAGCAGGGCGTCCTCCACCTCCGGCCCTGCGATGTTGTACCCGGCCGAGATGATCATGTCGTCGGCGCGGGCGACATAGCGGAAGTAGCCGTCGGGGTCGCGGACATAGGTGTCGCCGGTGATGTTCCAGCCGTCGCGGACGTACGCGCGCTGGCGGGGGTCGGCGAGATAGCGGCAGCCGACCGGGCCGCGCACGGCGAGCAGCCCCGGGGTGCCGTCGGCCACCGGTCTGCCGTCCGCGTCCTGGACCCGTGCCTGCCAGCCCGGGACCGGGACGCCGGTGGTGCCCGGCCGGATCGCGTCGTCCGCCGCGGAGATGAAGATGTGCAGCAGTTCGGTGGCGCCGATGCCGTTGATGATCCGCAGCCCGGTCCGGTCGTGCCAGGCGTGCCAGGTGGCGGCGGGCAGATTTTCCCCGGCGGACACACAGCGGCGCAGCGAACTCACGTCGTGGCCGCCCCACTCGCCCGCGCGGCCCAGTTCACCGAGCATCGCGCGGTACGCCGTCGGCGCCGTGAACAGCACCGACACCCGGTGCTCGGCGATCGCGGGCAGCAACTGGCGGGGCCCGGCCTGTTCGAGGAGCAGCGCGCTCGCGCCCGCCCGCATCGGGAAGACCACCAGACCGCCGAGCCCGAAGGTGAAGCCGAGCGGGGGAGAGCCGGCGAACACATCGTCCGCGCGCGGCCGGAGCACCTGCCGGGAGAAGGTGTCGGCGATCGCCAGCACGTCCCGGTGGAAGTGCATGCACCCCTTGGGCCGCCCGGTGGTGCCCGAGGTGAACGCGATCAGCGCCACGTCGTCCGCCGCGGTGTCCACGGCCGGGTACGGCGACCCCGGCGCCGGGCGCCGCAGCAGATCACCGTCGGCCGCGCCCCCGTAGGTGGTGATCCGCAGACCGGGTATCGCGGCCCGCGCCAGATCGTCGTACGAGCGGATGTCGCACAGGGCGTGCCGGACGCGGGCGATGTCGCAGAGGGTGGACAGCTCGTGCGGGCGCTGCTGGGCCAGCACGGTCACCGCGACCGCGCCCGCCTTGAGCACCGCCAGCCAGCAGGCGGCCAGCCACGGGGTGGTGGGGCCGCGCAGCAGCACCCGGTCACCGGGGACCACGCCCAGCTCACCGGTGAGCACATGCGCGAGCCGGTCCACGCGGGCGCGCAGCACGCCGTACGTCCAGGGCGGCGCGTCCGGCGTCCGGAAGACGGGGTGGTCGGCCGCGCCGCCGGCCAGCAGTTCCGCGGCGCAGTTCAGCCGTTCGGGGTAGCGCAGCTCCGGCAGGTCGAAGCGGAGCACCGGCCACTGCCCGGGCGGCGGGAGGTGATCCCGCGCGAAGGTGTCGACGTGGGCGGAGCGGGTCGGACCGTCCATGGGTGGATCGCCCCCTTGTCACGGCCTTGCGGGGTCCTGTGGCGGACCCCCACAGGGAGCGTAACGTGTTGGTGACGACAGTCAATGGGACGCGATAACGTCGGAGGGTGGTGGGACCGGGGACGGTCCGGCCGTGAGGAAGAACGCGGCGGGACGGTCCGGCCGCGAGGCAGAACGCGGGGGACCGGGGACGGTCCGGCCGCGGGGAAGAACGCGACCCGGCGATGGGGAGAGAGGTCCGGCAGTGCCCGCATTCTCGCTCGAACCGGAACAGACCGCCTGGTGCGCCGAACTGCGCGCCCTGGCCGCCGCCCGTCTGCGACCGCTCGCCGACCGCGGCGAACCGGGCCATGTCAACCGTCCGCTGCTCGCCGAACTCGGCCGCCTCGGGCTCACCGCCCGGCTGTTCACCTCCGGCGCCCTCGACCTCTGCCTGATGCGCGAGTCCCTCGCCCAGGAGTGCACCGAGGCCGAGACCGCCCTCGCCCTCCAGGGCCTCGGCGCCCACCCGGTCCACGCCCACGGGACCCCCGAGCAGCGCGCCCGCTGGCTGCCGGGGGTGGGGCAGGGGCGCACGGTCGCCGCGTTCGCGCTGAGCGAGCCGGGGGCGGGGTCGGACGCGGCGGCGCTGGGGCTGACGGCGGAACCGGACGGCGTCGAAGGGGGCGGGGGAGCCGGGGGAGCCGGGGGAGGCGGGGGAGGCGTCGAGAGGGGCGGCGGCGGGGGTGGGGGCTGGCGGCTCAGCGGGGAGAAGTGCTGGATCTCCAACGCCCCCGAGGCCGACTTCTACACCGTCTTCGCCCGCACCACCCCCGGCGCCGGCTCACGCGGCGTCACCGCCTTCCTCGTCCCCGCCGACCGGCCCGGCCTGACCGGCAGCCCCCTGGAGATGCTCTCCCCGCACCCCATCGGCGCCCTGCGCTTCGACGCCGTACCCGTCACCCCGGACGATGTCCTCGGGGAGGTCGACGGCGGGTTCCGGGTCGCGATGGGCACCCTGAACCTCTTCCGGCCCAGCGTCGGTGCGTTCGCGGTCGGCATGGCCCAGGCCGCGCTGGACGCGACCCTCGCCCACACCGCGGCCCGTGACGCCTTCGGCGGCAAGCTCGGCGACCTCCAGACCGTCGCCCACCAGGTCGCCGAGATGGCTCTGCGCACGGAGGCGGCCCGGCTGATGGTCCACGCGGCGGCGAGCGCGTACGACGCCGGCGCCCCGGACGTGCCCCGGCGCGCCGCGATGGCCAAGCTCCTCGCCACCGAGACCGCGCAGTACGTGGTGGACCGGGCGGTCCAACTGCACGGCGCACGCGCGCTGCGGCGCGGGCATCCGCTGGAGCATCTGTACCGGGAGGTGCGGGCGCCGCGGATCTACGAGGGGGCGAGCGAGGTGCAGCGGGGCATCATCGCGAAGGAGCTGTACAAGGAACTGCGCCGGGCGCGGGAGTCGGCCGCCCGGGAGCCGCAGGGGCCGACCGGTCGGGAGCCGCGGGAGTCGGAGGAGGGGGCGCGGTGAGTGTCGAACGGGTGAACCCGGGGGAGCTGTCGCCGCCGGCCGGCTTCTCGCACGCCGTCGTCGCGACGGGGTCACGGGTGGTGTTCCTGGCGGGCCAGACCGCGCTGGACGCGGACGGCGAGGTGGTCGGCGCCGCGCTGCCCGAGCAGTTCGAGCGGGCGCTGACGAACCTGCTCGCCGCGCTGCGGGCGGCGGGCGGCACTCCGGCCGACCTCGCGCGGGTCACCGTCTACGCCACGGACGTCGCCGGGTACCGCGAGCACGTGGGCGAACTGGGCCGGATCTGGCGGCGGCTGGCGGGCCGGGACTACCCGGCGATGGCGGTGGTGGAGGTCGTACGGCTGTGGGACGAGGCGGCGCTGGTGGAACTGGACGGGTTCGCGGTGCTGCCGTAGCTCAGGCGGCGACGGCGACGGCGGCGGCGGCTGCGGCGGCGACGGCGGCCGGGCGGTGCGGGGTGACCACGCGGCCGTCCGGCAGCAGCTCACCCGTGTCGTCGAAGACGATCGTGCCGTCGCACAGCAGGCTCCAGCCCTGCTCGGGATGGGCACGGACCAGGTGCGGGGCGGAGGAGGCGGCGGCGGGGCAGGTGGATCGGCGGGAACACATGACGTACCTCCAGGTCGAAGTCCTTCGTCGCGGCACTGTTCGTACGGTCAGACCCTGCACCCGCCCGGAACTCATCGGAAGGCGCCGGAACCAAGCGTGACAGCACGCGGACACTTCGCGGACGTTTCCACGACGGACGTTTCCATGAAGGTCGGCTCCGTCCCGCGGGGGACTCACCCCCGTTGGGGTGATGTTCACGCGGGTGCGCGCACCGGGGCGCTCCGGGTGGAAGCCCCACGAGGTACCCCTGACGCCCTGTCAGGTGTTCCTCGGGACCCCACAGGAGGACTCATGTTCCGCCGCCCCGCGCTCGGCGCCGCCGTCGCCGCCGTAGCGCTCGCCCTGGCCGCCGCGCCCGCCGTCGCCTCCGCCCTGGAGTCGGTGACCGTCGACCCCGTCGGCCGGATCGCCGCCGACGGCACGGTCAGCGTCTCCGGCACCTACCGCTGCCACCCCGGCACCGGCCCAGTCTTCATCAGCTCCTCCCTCTCCCAGGGCACCGGCGGTGTCCGGTACGGCATCGGCGGCACCCACGCGGTGTGCGACGGCGCCGAGCACCGCTGGACGAACACCGGCAAGGCGTCACCGGGCGCGCTGAAGGAGGGCGCGGTGGCCGTCGAGGCGAACCTCACCGAGCTGAGCTTCCAGGGCGGGCTGCCCCTGCCCCGCTTCCACGCGGTGTCCGAGAGCGAGGTGACGCTGGTCGAGGGGTGAGGGGGTGTCCGGCAGGCGCCCCCGCGCGGGTGCACGGCCGGCGGGAACGGAGTCGCTCCCACCGGCCGTGCGCTCACCCGCGACTTGATCAACCCGGTCAACCCGATCACGTTGATTGACCCGATCACGTTGATTGACCTGATCGCGTTGCTTGACTTGTGTGACGTGCTTGACCCGGTCTACTGCACATTGACCGTGAACGTGGACGTCGTGTTTCTGATGTCCACCGCGTTGTTCTCCAGGCGCAGCCCGATGAACGTCGCCGAGCCCACCGCAGGCCCCTGCCCCGGTTCGGGCAGTTCGTTGGCCCAGATGCCGAAGCCGGACTTGGCGTCGTAGGCGTCCCCGCTCTTCCGTGCCCCGGTGATGGACACATCGGTCAGGACGGTGTCCTGGACCCGGTTCTGCGGCTGCCCGCCGACGTAGTTCGTCTGGAACATGATCCCGCTGTAGGTGGGATCGACGATGTCGACGTCCGTCACCCGGATCGCGGTGAACGTCCTCGACGCCGAGAACATCCAGATGGCGCCGAAGGTCTGGCTGCCCCAGAAGTGGCCGCCCGCCCGGACCAGCGAGGCGTTCTCCACGGTGGTGCGGCCCGGTCCGAAGCCGTTCATCGGGTAGCCGAAGTCCAGGGAGCTGATGGTGATCCCGGAGTAGACCAGGGTGTCCGCGATGTACAGGTTGCGGAACACGTTGTTCTCACCGCCGTAGACGGCGATTCCGGCCGCGCGCCAGGTCAGCGTCGACGTCAGGTTCTCGTAGACGTTGCCGGTGTTGTTGCCGCCGCCGTTGTCGGTGGCGGCGAACAGGGCGAAGCTGTCGTCGCCGGTGGAGCGGGCCTCGTTGTTCTGGACGAGGTTGTTCTGCGACCCGTTCGTCATGTTGATCGCGTCTGCGAACGTGTCACGGATCCGGCTGTTCTTGATGGTGACGTTGTCGCTGTTGGCCGCCCAGTACAGACACATCTGGTGCTCGACCCACAGGTTGTCCAGGGTCAGGTTGCTGACATTGGACAGATCGCCGAAGACCTTGCCGGGGCCGTCGTTGCGGGAGTCGTAGTTGCCGAAGTAGGAGAAGTTCGCGAACGTCGAACCGTTGGCGGAGCTCTCGATCCGGAAGCCGACGTCCGTGTTGGACTGGGCGGCGGGCGCGGCGAACCGGCTGTACCAGGGCCCGGCACCGACGACCCGTACCGCCTTGCCGTACACATGGAACTTGCTGGACGTCTGATAGGTCCCGGCGGGCAGGTAGACCCCGATCAGGGTGCCGGTGGTGTCCATCCGCACCCGGTCCAGGGCGTTCTGCACGTCCTGCTGGGTGAACCCGGACGGGGTGGTGTAGCGGGCCGGGTCGGGGTTGGCGATCTGCGCGACGCGCTCGGTGTTGATGAAGTCGATCGCGTAGCGCGAGGTGTTCGCCGCGTCCTTCTGGAGCCGGATCCGCGCGCCCGCCGGGACGGTCGAGTCGAGCATGACGTTGGCCTCGTCGTAGATGTGTCGCGGCGGGCCCGCACCCGGCGAGTTGCTCGGGCTCGCCTCGGCGCCGTACAGCCATGAGTACTTCGAGGTCAGGTTGATCGCCTTGTGGAAGGTGCCGTTGACGTACACATTGAGCGTGGAATCAATACCGCCGCCGCCCGCCGAGTCCGGGAGGGAGAACCGGGTGACCAGGGTGTTGGTGGGCTCCTTGGTGGTCCACTCGACGTAGTTGCCGGTGTTGTTGAGGGTGACCGCCCTGCGCCCGGACGCCTCGCCCGCGAGATCGCCGACGGTGCGGTTGGGCCCGACCGTCTGGGCTCCGCCGCCGAGCACCCCGTCCTCCGCCTCGTAGGCGGTGTACGGCAGATTGGCGCCGCGGCCCACGAACAGCGGTGTGGTGCTGGTGTTGTTGGCCCGTTTGACGGGCAGTTCGTTGGCGTCGTCGGCGATCACCGTACGCACTGTGTACTTGCCGTTCACGGCGGTCCAGGAGCCCAGCGCGATCGGACCGCTGGTGGCGCCGGCGGCGAGGGAGCCGGTGTAGGTGCCGGTCAGGGTGCGGACCGTGCCGCCGGACTCGTTGAGCACGGTGAGCGTGACGGGGTGGGCGCCGCCCGCGGAGGCCACGGTGCCCTGGTTCTTCAGGGTGATGCTGAAGTTCACCGTGCTGCCCGCCGCCGGGTTGTCCGGTGACCAGCCGACCGGCGCCGCCACCAGGTCCGCGCTGTCGACCGGCCGCACCACCAGCGCGCCGGCCGCGGTGAAGGAGTTGTTGGTGTCGTTCTGCTCGACCACCGTGTTCGCCTCGTCCACCCGCGCGGTGAGCTGGTACGACCCCGCGTCCCGGGTGCCGATGGAGGTGGTGACGTCGGTGGCCGCGCCGGCGGCGAGGGCGCCGACGTTCGCGGTGGCGACCCGGGTGGTGCCCAGGTAGAAGGCGACCTCGCTGGCCGGGGAGGCGGCCGAACCGGTGTTGGCGACCCGCGCGGTCAGGCTCACCGGGTCGGTCTCCACCGGGGAGGCGGGGGAGGCGGTCAGCCCGGTCACCGTCAGATCCGGGTTGGGCGCCGGGTCCCCGATGACCTGAAGCTCACCGATCTGCCCGCCCGGGGCACCGGTGTTGCTGTTGATCCGCACCTGTACGTCGGCGGTGCGCGCGGTCACCGGGATGGTGACGGTGTTGCCGGTGCTCGGGCTGAAGCCGCGGTCGGCCGCCTGGACCAGGGTGGTGTACCCGGTCGCGTTCTGCTCCCTGCCCAGGATCTGGATGTTCTGGGTACGGGCGCCCCAGACCGGGTCGGGGTTGAGTTTGATGACGACCTGGGAGATGTCGGCGTTGGCGCCGAGCCGCACGGTGAGTGTGCTGGGCCAGACGCCGCTCGCGCCCTCCCAGTAGGTGTCCACGTTGTTGTCGACGGCGTTGGTGCCCACGAAGGTGTGCACATGCCCGGACTCCACGACCGGCTTGCCGACGGCGAGGTTGGTGGCGAGGATCCCCGCGTCACCGGTGGTGGCCGCCTCGGTGCTCGGCGGCGAGGTGTTGCCCGCCGCGTCCTTCGCGCGCACCCGGTACGTCACCGTCGCCCCGGCCGGCCGCTCGTCGGTGAAGGAGGTGACGTTCCCGGCCACGCTCGCGATCCGCCGGTTGTCGGCGTGGATGTCGTAGCCCGTGACCTTCTTGTCGTCACTCGACTTCTGCCAACTGACCTTCACCTCGCCCGACGTGGCCGCCTGCACGGTCAGCCCGGTCGGCGGCGTCGGCGCCTGGGTGTCGCCCTCGGCCGCCTCGCGGGTCACGGTGTTGCTCGCGGCGGACTGGTTCCCGGCCGCGTCCCGGGCGGTGACCCGGTAGGACAGGGTGCGGTCGGCGGGCTGGTGGTCGGTGTACGACGTCACGTTCCCGGCGACCGTGGTGCGCAGCACGCCGCCGAGGTAGACGTCGTAGCCGGTGACCTTCGTGTCGTCCCGCGCGGCCCGCCAGTCCAGCGCGACCTTTCCGGACTCCGGCCGGCTCAGCTTGAGCGCACTGGGTGCGGAGGGCGGCGCGGAGTCGCCGGTGGCGGGCCCGTACACCTCCAGTTCCCCGAGGCGCCCGCCGCTCTGCTTCGACGCCCCGGTCAGGGCGAGCCGCAGATGGCGGGTGGTCGTGGTGTCGAAGCTGATGGTCGCCCGGTTGCCGGTCTCCGGGCTGAACTCGTACGTCGTTGCGGCGACCAGGTCGGTGCGGTGCTTGCCGTCGGTGCTGCCCTGCACCTTCAGGGACTGCGTCCGCGCGTCGAATCCACCGGGCAGCCGCATCACCACCCGGTTGACGGCCACGGCCGCGCCGAGGTCGGTCTCGATCCAGGGCGCGGAGTCCGTCCTCCCGCTCTGCCAGTAGGTGTCCCGGTCGGCGTCGGCGGCGCCCGGGGCGGTGTGCCCGGCGGCGGAACTGCTGGCCCGCAGCCGCTTGCCCCGCGCCAGGTCACCGCTGCCGCCGTCCGCCCGGTGCGCCTCCAACTCGGCGAGCTGACCGGCGCCCGCGACACTGTTGCCGGTGATCTCCACCCGCAGATAGCGGGTGTCGAGCGCCGGGAAGCGGATCGTCACGGTGTTGCCGTCGCCCTCGGTGAAGGCGTACGTCGCCGACGGGACGAGCACCCGGAAGGCCGTACCGTCGGCACTGCCCTGGACCGCGAGCGTCTGCTTCCGTGATCCGAAGCCCTCGGGCAGCTTCAGCACCGCCCGGTCGATCTTGGTCCTGGCGCCCAGGTCGATCTGCGCCCAGGCGGGGAACGCGCCCCGGTCGCTCTGCCAGTAGGTGTCCCGGTCGCCGTCGTCGAGCGCGGCGGCCGAGTGCCCGGCGGCACTGCTCGCCGCCTTCGCCGTGGCACTCGTGAGCGCCGGACCACCGCCGTCGGCCGCCACCGCGGGCAGCGTGGGCCCGCCGACCGCCACCAGGCTGCCCGCCAGCGCCGGCGCGAGGACGCGCCATCTCAGCCGCCGACTGCTGCTGTCGCTTCTGCCGCTCTTGCCGTTCTTGCTGCTTCTGCCGCTCATCGTGCTCCTCGTCCGCAGGGTGGGGGTGAGGGAGGGGGCCTCGCTGCTATCAGTAAGTTGCGAGAGGTTGATCGTGAGAAGCGTTGTCATGCAAGTAATTTGCGTGAGCTTGTTGAAGAGTTGCAGAAGCGGGCCGCCGCGTCCATGCTCATGACAGAGATCGGGTGGGGGCGGGTCCCGACATGACGGCGCCGGGGAAGCTCTGGTGGCTTCCCCGGCGCTCAGGTCGGTCAGAGGGCGCAGGTCAGGGGGTGCAGGTGACTCCCGAGCACTGGCCGGCCTGGCCGTTGCCGGTGGCGCGGTTGCCGCCGCCGTCGATGGTGCCCTGGTCGGCGAGGACGCCCCAGCCGCCGTTGTCGCGGGAGATGTTGTTCCGGATGGTATGGACGGCCTTGGACACCGCGATGCCGTCGCCCTGGTTGGCGTTGGTGGTGTTGTCGGCCAGGAGGTTGCCCAGGCCGGACGGCGCCTCGCCGTCGAGGTAGATGCCGCGGGAGCCGTTGCGGTTGGCCTGGTTGTGTTCCACGGTGTTGCCGCGCGAGTGGCCCAGGCTGATGCCGTCCCCGGTGGTGTCGTTCGCGGTGTTGGAACGGATCAGGTTGCGGTCCGAGTAGCTCAGTTCGATGCCGCCGGTGTTCTCGCTGACGTCGTTGCCGGTGATCGTGGAGCCGTGGGACCACTGGAGGACGATCCCGCTGTCCCCGCCGCCCCGGAGGGTGTTGGAGAGGAGGCGGTTGCCGGTGGAGTCGGAGACGCTCAGCGCCGCGTCCGAGTTGAGCGCCGCCGTATTGCTCTGGACCAGGTTGTCGTGCGAACCGAGCCGAAGGACGATGGCGCCGTCACTGCTGCCGTCGACGCTGTTGGACAGCAGGGTGTTGCCGCCCGAGCCTTCCAGTATCAAGCCGGTGTCCCCGCTCCCGGCGATCGTGTTGTTCTCGAAACGGTTGCCGGTCGAGTCCTGGACGAAGACCCCTTCACCCTGATTCTCGGTGATCGTATTATCGGCGATCACATTGTCACTGGAACCGCCGATCAATGTGATGCCTCTCTGGGCCTGACGGTCGATGACATTGTGACGGACGCGGTTGTCGGTGTCCGCGTTGTTGAGTTCCACACCGGAGAACTCGTTGTTCCGGATGGTGAGTTCTTCCACGACATTGCCCGACGTTCCGGGGTTGAGCCGCACCCCTTGGTCGAACTCCTGCACGCTCGCGGGAGCGCCGGCGCTGTTCGTGACGGTGACCTGGTCGAACCCGTCGTTGCGGATCCCGGTGCCGAGCCCGACCCCGTCCACGGTGTGTCCGCCGAGGTCGATGGTGATGCCGTTGCCACCGACGACCAGGCCGTCACCGGGGCAGTTGAGCAGGTCGGCGGTGAGGACGACGCTGGTCGTGACGGTCTGGCCGCAGGAGAGTTGCACGGCGTGCGCCGTCGTCGCGGGCGTCAGCGCACCGATCAGTGCGGTGGCCCCCACCGCTGCGGACAGCCCTGAAGACAGTTTTCCGGAAAGGCGGATCATGCCGAAGACTCCTTCTGACATGGCGTCGCGAACCGGCCTCACGGGCCGGACCCGGCCTCTTGAGGCACGCGACAAGGCGGACGTCCCGCCTCCCGCACAGCGTCAAACGAAAGTATGCCGAAGGCTATGGAAAGGCAAAGATTGACTTAAGACGGGTGAAGGATGACGCAATTGTCCGAGGCTTCAACTGCATGATCCCGCACCCGCGTTTTCCCGGCGAATTACCGGCCCGGAGACGGAATTCAGCCCGACCGTGCAGCCCGCCACGGTGGTTCGTGGTTCGGGGCCCGCGGTCACGGCTTCCGATCGCCACTTCCGCGCCTGGGTTTCCGAACCGGCGCCGCATGCCCCCCGGGGGGCCGCGCGGCTCACCGCTCGGGCTCGTACTCCCAGCGCTCCGCGAGGAGATCGGCGGCTGCTGCGTCCTTGGCCAGCACCTTCTTCGCTGCTTCCAGCAGGGCTCGGTCATTGCGTTCGGCTTCTGCGTGCCGGGGTGCTTTGCGGGCCATGGCCCCGGCACGTGTGCTGTCCGTGGTGATGGAGGAGTTCGGAGGACCCGACGTCCTGCGAGCCCGGCAGGTCGAGGATCCCGTTCCCGGCCCTGGTCAGGTGCTGATCGAGGTGGCGTACGCGAGTGTCACGTTCGTCGAGACACAGGTCAGGTCCGGCAACGGTCCTTTCGGCAGGCCCGCGTTGCCCCGGGTGCCGGGCAACGGTGTCGGCGGCCGGGTCCTGGCCGTCGGTCCCGGTACGGACCCGGCCTGGAGGGGTACGACGCTGGTCGCGACCACGGGCGGGGAGGGCGGGTACGCCGAACGGGGCACCGGCGCGCGCCGACGACCTGGTCCCCGTCCCCCCCCGGGCCTCGACCTCAAGGACGCGGTCGCGCTGCTCGCCGACGGGCGCACCGCGCTGCTGCTGCACCGGCAGGCGGAGATCAAGCCGGGGGAGTTCGTCCTGGTCGAGGCGGCGGCCGGGGGCGTCGGCAGTCTCCTCGTCCAACTGGCGCTGGGCGCGGGGGCGCAGGTGATCGGCGCCGCCCGAGGCGCGCGCAAGGCCGAGCTGATCAACGCCCTGGGGCGCGGCCCACGTCGACTACTCCGAGCCCGACTGGCTCTCGGTCATCCGGAAGCTGTTCCGGGTTCCGGGCCAGCGCACCCTCGCCATTACGCTCTGGATGATGAGCTTCATGGCGGGCGGGGCACTCGGCCCGCTCGTCGGCGGGGTACTGCTCCCGTTCTTCTGGTGGGGCGCGGTGTTCCTGGTCTCCGTACCGACGATGGTCCTGTTGCTGCTGACCGGCCTGTTCCTGGTGCCCGAGTTCCGCACCGGCGGCTCCGGGCGGCTGGACCTGGCCGTCGGCGGCTCCGGGCCCTCCTCCGTCGGCTTCGTCGTCGCCGGACTGGCGATCGGCACGGTGTTCGTGCGGCGCCAGCTACGGCTCGCCTCGCAGTACCTCCAACTGGTCCTGGACTTCAGCCCCTTGGGCACCGGACTGATCGGGGGCGCGGCGCCACCGGAGCGCGCGGGGTCCGCCTCGGCCCTCTCCGAGACGGGCGCCGAACTCGGCGGCGCTCTGGGCATCGCCGTCCTGGGCAGTGTCGCCACCGTCGATCGCCGACCGTGCTCACGGAAAGGAAGGACTCCCCGCGCAGCCTGGAACTCGCCCCCGACGGCAGCAGGGTGGCCGGTCCCACCGCCGCGGAGGTGATCGCCCGGTACCAGAGCGGCCCGGAACAGGCGGCTGCCCGGGTACGCCATATCCAGGCGGTCGGCGCGGCGGAGGGTTTGGACCTGGATCTGCACCGGGCCCGGCCGGTCGACTCCTACGACGCCCACCGCCTGGTCCATCTGGCGGCCTCGCACGGTACGGCCGACCGGGTCCTCGAAGCGCTGCTGCACGGGTACCACACCGGCGGCCTCGACATCGCCGCCCCCGCGGTCCTCGAAGCGCTCGGCATCGAAGCGGGCCTCGACCCCGCCGAGGTGCGCCGGGTGCTGGACGGCGACCTGTTCGGCGACGACGTACGCGCCGACGAACGCGAGGCCGTCCGGCGCGGGATCCAGGGCGTTCCCACCCTCGTCATCGACGGAGGTCCCCCGGCCTCCGCCGTGCAGGACCCGGTCACTCTCGCTCGTCTGCTGGGGAGCCCGTCCCCTCCGGATCGAGAGGTCCTCGGTCGAGGCGGAAGAAGAGACACCGGAGGACCGCGAGCGGTCAAGGCAGCAGGGGCGGGACGGGTGCAGAAGGGGAGGCGAGACTCGCGGGTGCCGCGGTCATGAAGGCGAGCTTGTGCTCCTCGACATGCTCGTTGACCTCGACGTCGCCGATCTCCCGCCACACCGCCTGATTGAGTGCACGACCGTAGGCACGCACAGGGGCGTGCAGGTCCGCGTGGCTGAGCAGCACGAGGTGACGTTCAGCGATCCAGAGCCTGGTCATGGCATCCGAAGCGGCACTGCGCCAGTCCGCGTCGTCGCCCCAGGCGTCGGGACGGCTGTAGGCCGCCCGTTCCGCGTCCTGGGCGCAGGCGATGAAGTCCTTGATCACCTCTGTCTGCTCCGCCCTGCGCGCCTCGCTGGTGGCCGAGGCCCGGCGCCATTCCTCCAGGCGTTCGGCGGAGCGCTGAGTGGTGTGCTGGGAGAGCGCTGTCAGTCCGCTGCCGAGGGCGACGCCCACCAGTGAGAGGATCGGTGCCCACACGTCCATCGCCACGCGGCGCCCCCTACGGCGGCGTCCGGTCGGCGGCCGTGGGCCAGGTAGCCCAGTCGCTGGTACAGGGCCCGGGCCCGTGGATTGCTCTCCTCCACCGCCAGTTCGGCCCTCCGCTCACCTGGTGGCGGCGTCCAGGAGGGCTTCGGCGGCGGCCCTCGCCTGTTGTGCCGTGTCCTCGGTGCCCGTGAGGGCGGCGGTGGCCATCGCGCCGTTGGCGAGCAGGGCCAACTGGGCGGCGAGCGCTTCCGTGGCGGCCGGCGGGACGTCGGTCTCCGCCAGGAGTTCGGCCAGCCGGGAGCGCAGGCCGAGTTTGTTCTCGCGGGCCACCGCCGCCACGTTCGCCGAGACCCCGCCCATCTCCCCGTAGGTGTTGATGAAGAGGCAGCCGCGGAAGGCGGGGTCGGCGAACCAGTCGGCCAGGAAGTCGAACACCGCGAGGACCCGGGCGCGCGGGTCGGTGCGGGCGGCGACGGCCCGCTCGATGGCCGCGGTCACCGCGTGGTCGCGGCGGCGCAGTACCGCTTCGAGGAGGTCCGCCTTCGACGGGTACGCCTGGTAGAGGCGCTTGAGCGGGACCCCGGACGCGGTGCGGATGGCGTCCATGCCGACGGCCTGCACACCACGCTCGTTGAACAGGGCCTCGGCGGCGTCCAGGACGCGGATCCCGGCGCTCTCCTTGTCCATTCCGCGATCTCCCCTTGCATTGAGAACCATCGTTCTCTACCTTAGCGGATAGCGAGAGAACGACCGTTCTCGGCTCATTCCAGGGGGTAGTCATGGCTGTTTCGACCAAGGCGCTCGACGTGCGGTACCGGACGGTGGACGTCGACGGTGTCGAGGTGTTCTACCGCGAGGCGGGCGACCCCTCCCGTCCCGCGCTGGTGCTGCTGCACGGGTTCCCGTCCAGCTCGCACATGTACCGCAGGCTGCTCGCCGAACTCTCCGACGAGTTCTGGCTGATCGCCCCCGACTACGTGGGGTTCGGCCGGTCGGCCACCCCGCCGGTCGACGGGTTCACGTACAGCTTCGAGAAGCTGACCCAGGTGACGCTCGGGCTGCTGGACCGGATCGGGGTGCCGCGGTTCGCGCTGTACGTGCAGGACTACGGCGCGCCGATCGGGCTGCGCATCGCCGCCGCGCACCCGGAGCGGGTCACCGCGCTGGTGACGCAGAGCGGGAACGCGTACCAGGAGGGTTTCACCCCGTTCTGGGACCTGCTCTTCCGGCACGCGGCGGACCGTGCCCCCCACGAGAGCGCCGTGCGGGAACTGCTGACCCTCGCGTCGACCCGCTGGCAGTACGAGCACGGCGTCCCGGCGGACCGGCTGGACCGGATCGCCCCCGAGGCGTGGCTGCTCGACCAGGCGGGACTCGACCGGCCCGGCAACCAGGAGATCCAGCTCCAGCTCTTCTGGGACTACCAGTTCAACCTTGAGCAGTACCCGCGCTTCCAGGAGTACTTCCGCACCCACCGCCCGCCGACCCTGGTGGCGTGGGGCGCGAACGACGAGATCTTCGGGCCCGCGGGCGCCGAGGCGTTCGCCCGGGACCTGCCGGACGCGGAGATCCACCTGCTGGACGCGGGACACTTCGCGCTGGAGACGCACGGGACCGAGATCGCCGCTCTCGTCAGGGACTTCCTGCGGCGGAACGTGGCCGGGTGAGCCGCACCGGCCGCTGTGTCGGACGCCGTATCGGCCGTCGGGCCGGGGCACCCGTCTCCGGTGGAGCACGGGTGCCCCGGACGCCGGTCAGCCGAGCCGGTCGGCCACCTGCTGGCGCAGGGCGGGGAGGGTCTCGTAGAGCTTGCCGCCCGGGCAGGCCGTCACGTTCACGTCCCGGTGGCTGGAGATGACCGGCACGGTGAGCGCCTTGCCCGCCGGGTGCGGGTTGGTGCCGCCCCCGCCGGCCGAGACGAGCTGGGTGGAGCCTTGCGGGTTCAGCTGGTACTGGCCCACCTTCCAGGCGAGCAGATCGGCCAGGCTCTTGTTCATGGCCTGGCTCGGCTTCGGGTCGGGGCCGGTGTTCTCGCCGCCGTCGCTGTTGTTGGGCTCGAAGTTGCCGAGCGCCGCGACGCCGAAGGTGTTGGTGTTGAAGCCGGTCGCGTGGCCGCCGAGGATGCCGGGGATGGAGGTGCTGGGCCGCATCTGGATCGAGCCCTTGCGGCCCTCCCAGATGCCCCCGAAGCGGTCGACGACGAAGTGGTAGGGGAAGTCGCCGTAGCCGAGGACCGTGATGTGGTGGACGTAGATGCCGTTGATGATCTGCGGCACCTGCTGCTGGCTGTACGAGTTGTTCCCCGTCACGGTGTGATGGACGAGCGCCGCCTTGAGGGAGGGCTGGGTCTTGTACCCGGGGTCGGCCAGCGACTCGTCCGCGCCCCAGTCCTGCCGCAGCTTCACGACCGGCTGCACGGGCTGGACGGCGGGCTGCGCGGAGCGCCGCTGACGGTCCGGGGCGGCGGAGGCCGGGCTCTTCGCCGGGTCGATGAACGACAGCCGCAGATCCTGCGGCAGGCTGCCCTTCGGAGCCGTGAAGCGGACCTCCACCCCGTCCGCGTCGTCGGTGTAGAAGGCGGGCGCGCCGGCCCGCTTCGCCTCCTCGGCCACACCTTCCTCAAGCTCCAGGGGGACCTCCCGCCAGGACTCCCAGGCGCCGTCGCGGTGGATCCGCGCCTCGGCGGTCAGCCCGCTGTCGACGGCGGACTCCTTCTTCCAGCTGAGGCCGAGCGACGAGAAGCGCTCCCCGGTGATCTCACCGGTGGAGAACACCTTCCCGGACCGCGACGCGGCCTTCGCCGACAGGGTGCCGGAGGGCCTGCCGGCGTGGTCGGTGAGCCTGGCCTCTTCGACCCGGGAGGAATCCGCTCCCGTCGCCCCGATCGCCGTCGCCCTGGTTGTCTCCGTCGCCGCGGTGCTGGTACCCGTGGCGAGGAGGGGCGCCGTCAGTGACACCACGCCGAGAGTGATCGCGGGGACCGTCTTACGAAAATGCATGGATTTCCCTAGGTCGTCACCATGTCTCAAGTCGCGTCACGAGGAGGCGCGGTGGGGAAAACAGGTCGGTACCACGCCGGACTCCTACGCCTTGAGAACCTCGGTTCATCCTACGATCGGCGATTCTGTCCGACCGTCAGAAATCGCCCTGGGCCGCTGGATTGAGGATCGCCGGGGGATGGCCGGGGGACGGCTCGGGGAACGCCCGGGGAAGGCCCGGCGATGGGCCCCGGATTGGCTCCGGATTGGCCCCGGATGGCCCCGGATTGACCGAGGTTTAGCCGGGCATTGACCCAGGGGGTTTTCTCCGCTCCGCGCGGGGCGGGCCCGACGCCCGGGACAAAAGGGCGTCCGCGCTCTCCTCGGCGAGGGATTCCGCGTGGGCGGGCAGCGGCGTCCCCGCGCGTAGATGGCGGCGGACCAGCGCCAGGGGGAGGTCGACCAGGGCGAGGGTGATCCGGTCGGCGGCTTCGGGGCCGCGGAGGTCCAAGGCGGCGGCGAGGGCGGTGAGCGCCGCGTGGACGCGCTGGTTGCCGGTGTCCGCGCGACGGCGCTGCGGTGCGGGCCAGTGGGCGCGGTCGAAGGCGTCCGCGCCGTGCAGCAGGACGGCGGCCCGCTCGGGGTGGGCGCGGCTCCAGGCGACCACCTGACGGGCCGCGTCCCGGGCGGCCCGCGCGGGGTCACGCCCAGCCGTGCCGAGAGCGGCGAGGTAGCTCTCCTGGAAGCCCTCCACACCGCGCAGCCAGGTCTGGGCGAGCAGATCGGCGCGGCCGGCGAACCGGTGGTAGGCCGAGCCGCTCGGGGCACCCACCTCCGCGGCGACCGCGGACATGGTCACCGCCGCCGGACCGGCCGCCGCGGCCCTGCGCACGGCGGCGTCGAGGAACTGGTCGGTGGTGAACCGCGCTGGCCTGGCCATGTCGTAGAGAGTAGTCTCCAGAATATTAGAGGCTGGTCTCTGAAAAGGTGGGGAAGGGGACGCGATGGGTGTGTACAACGTGCACGAACGTCTGCTGGCCGCGGAGTCGGACGAGGTGGGGGCGCTGATCGACGGCCTCGCCGGGGCCGGCGACGCGCTGTGGCCGCACCACGCGTGGCCCGCGATGCGCTTCGACCGCCCCCTGTCCGTCGGCGCGCCCGGCGGGCACGGCCCGGTCCGCTACACCGTGACGTCCTACGTCCCCGCCACCTGGGTGCGCTTCACCTTCGACGCGCCGCGCGGCTTCGAGGGCTTCCACGAGTACACCGTCACCGCCGTCGACGAGCACCACACCCTGCTGCGCCACACCCTGGCCATGCGCACCCGCGGCCCGGCCCGTCTCACCTGGCCCCTGCTGTGGCGGCACCTGCACGACGCGCTCCTGGAGGACAGCCTCGACCGCGCCGAGAGGGCCGCCCGGACGGCACCGGCCCGTCCGGCGCGGTGGAGTCGCTACGTCAGACTCCTGCGCGGCGCCCTCCGGGTCGCGGGGAACGTCACGGCGATCCGGCGCCGCGGATAGCGGAATCGTGCGTCGGCCGAAAAAGCATTCTCTTTCGGGACAGTTCGACCGCGCCTCTTGTGATTGGTGTGTACCAATGGAATCCTCTGGTACAGACCAGCGCCCAACACCCCATGGTGGGGCGGGTGTTGTCGTCCAGATCCTCCCGACGGCCCTACACGTACGAGAGTGAGCCCCTATGTCTTCCGCACGCCGCCGCATCGCCGCAGCTTCCGTGGTCGTGTCCGCCGCGACGTTCGCGTCCCTGGCCCCCACGCCCGCGAGCGCGCACGGCTCCGTGTTCGGTCCGGTCAGCCGGGTGAGCGCCTGTTTCGCCGAAGGCCCGGAGACGCCGAAGTCCAAGGTCTGCAAGGATCTCGTCGCCGATTCGGGCACCCAGCCGCTGTACGACTGGAACGAGGTGAACATCGCCAACGCCAACGGCAAGCACCAGCAGATCATCCCCGACGGCAAACTCTGCTCCGCCAACCGCACCAAGTACCGCGCCCTGGACTGGGCCCGCACCGACTGGCCCGCCACCACCGTGGCCGCCGGCTCCTACAACTTCAACGTGCGGATCACCGCGGCCCACCTGGGCACCATGACCATGTACATCACCAAGCCCGGCTTCGACCCCACCAAGCCCCTGAAGTGGTCGGACCTGGACCAGACCCCGGTGGGCACCTACGCCACACCGCGCGCCAGTGACAACGGCTACTACCGCTTCACCGGCGCCCTGCCCGAGCGCACCGGCCGCCACATCATCTACAAGGTCTGGCAGCGCCACGACAGCCCCGAGGCGTTCTACGGCTGCTCGGACGTGGTCTTCGGCACGGCGGCGAACGCGGCGAACGCGGCGGCCAAGGCGCCGGCGAAGGCTCCGACCGAGGCGAAGATCGACGCGGGCGCCTCCCGTTCGACCGTCAGCCACTCGGGCCACGGCGGCGACGAGCAGGCCCCCGCACTGGTCTCCGCCGAGTCGCAGACCGCCGACTCCCCGCTGACGGGCGCCGTGGCCTGGTCCGCGGGCGCCGCCATGTTCGCCGCGGGCGCCCTCCTCTTCGGCCGCAACCGCCGCAAGACCGGCTGAGGCCCGCATCTGACTGAGGCCCGCTTTCTGAGCGAGGCCCGCTTCTGAAGGACACGGGGCGGGAATTCTGCCCCGGCAAGGATCGTGAGGGAGGGCGGCGGCGTGGACGGCAACGTCCGCGCCGCCGCCCTTCCGCGTGGGCGAGAACAATGAGGGTCGGGCATGAGAAAGGCCCGACCGAGAGCGGGAATCCTGGCTGAACTGAGGAGGCACTCTTCGCCAGTTCCGGCCTGCGCGGCGGCGCGCCGCATTCCTTCCGACGCCCCGCCTGTGAGAGGCCATGGGGCGTATTGACCGGGAGACACACCGCCCCCTGAGAAGTCGGCTGAGGAGCGCGAAAAGTTCCCCTTGGTGAGTACTGAATCCCATCGGTCTCATTGGGTGGGACATCCGGTGAATTCACCCACTGATCCCTTAGCAACGGGACTTCGGGTGCGAAGATGAAGCCCGTCATGGATGCCAGGTGGTACGCGCGTACGGTACGGGCCGCACTGTTCGCGGCTGTGTGTGTGCTGCTCGTCGCCGTCGGGCACATCGTGATGTCGGGCTGTGCCGTGCCCTGGTGGGCCCTGCTCGCGGGGGGCCTCGCGACGGGCGCCGCCAGTTGGGCGGTGGCCGGCCGTGAACGCGGGCTGCCGGTGATCGTGACCCTCGTGGTCGGGGCCCAGACGATGCTCCACTGGGGCTTCTCGCTCGCGCAGGCGGCCGTGGCGCCCCCCGCCGGTGACCCGGGCGCGGCGCCGGCGGATTCCATGGGGCACGACATGTCCTCGATGGACATGGGCTCCATGAACGCCCCCCTGGACGTGAGCGGCATGGACATGAGCGGCCTGCCCGCGCACTCCATGTTCACGCAGATGCACCTGGCCATGGGCCACTCGGCGCACCTGGGCACCAAGGCCGAGGACGGACCCGGGCGTTGGCTGATGGCCGGTATGCCGTCGCTCGGCATGGCCGCGGCCCATCTGGCCGCCGCCGTGCTGTGCGGCCTGTGGCTCGGCTACGGCGAGCATGTCGCCTACCGGCTGCTGCGCGCCGTGGCCGGATGGCTGGCCGCGCCGCTGCGACTGGTGCTCGTCCTGCCCGCGCTCGCACGCCGCCCGCGCCGCCTGGTGCGGCGGACGCATCCGCGCCCGGCGCCGTACCGGCTCCGCCTCGTGCACGCGATCACCACCAGAGGGCCCCCTTCGAGGGCCGCTGTCCTCTAGAACAGCAGGTTCTCCCGAGGTCGCTCCCGGGGGTCGTCGGTTCGTCGGCTCCCGGCCTCGGTCCGCGGTCGTGCCCCGCACGGCCGCTCTCCCCTTGATGCAGGAACGGCAGGCCCGCACGCCTGCGTTCCCCGCGTGATCCATGAAGGACATCAGGTGCTCACTCCTGCCCTGCCCGCATTACGCGGGCTCCGCACGACGCGCAAGAAGCACGACAGGACCGAAGAGGTCGATCAACTGATCACCGGTTGGGCACTGGCCGCCCGGGGCGGTGACGCGGACGCCGTCGAGCGGTTCGTCCGCGCCCTGCACCACGACGTCCTGCGCTACGTCGCCCGCAGATGCGCCGACCCGCAGTCGGCGGACGACCTGGCCCAGGAGACGTTCATACGGGCCCTGGGCAGCCTGCACCGGTTCGAGGGACGTTCCTCGGCCCGTACCTGGCTGCTGTCGATCGCGCGCCGGGCCGTGATCGACGACTTCCGGCGGGCCGCCGCCCGCCCCCGGCTGTCCGACCGACAGGACTGGCGCCGGGCCGCCGAACAGAACCAGCCGGTCGACGTGCCCGGGTTCGAAGAGGGCATCGCACTGCTCGACCTGCTGGCCACGCTGCCGGACGAGCGTCGCGAGGCGTTCCTCCTCACCCAGTTGCTGGGCCTGTCGTACGCGGAAGCCGCCGAGGTCACCGGCTGCCCCGTCGGGACCATCCGTTCGCGGGTGGCGCGGGCCCGCGCGACCCTGCTGGCGCTGCTCGCCGACCCGGACCGGTCACCCGGGGACAGCGATGAGCCGCTTCCGGCCATCCAGCCGCCCCACCCGGCGGTGGTGGTCCCGGCTGCCGCGGCGGCATGACCAGGAGGCTCGGTGCGCGCCCCGCAGGGGTGGACACCGAGCCTCACCTGGGCTCTTTCGCGGCCTCGCGGGGCGGCGAACGGATGGCGCGGGCGACCTGGGGCGGTACCGGGACCCGTGACGCGCACGTCATTCCTTCGGGTTCTTCACGTCGCACCACTCGGGCTGCGGCCTCTCCTCGTGACACGATGGAGCGTCAACTGGTCGTGGTTCAGGGAGAGTTGGTGACACCGTCGCGATGGGATCCTCGCTGACCCTGGGTGTTTTCGTGTTCGAGGACGCCGAGGAACTCGATGTCGTCGGCCCCTGGGAGGTGCTCGGTTTCTGGGCCGCGCACATCGCCACGACCCCTGTCCGGCTGGTCACGGTCGGCCGGGAGGAGGGGTGGGTGCGCTGCGCCAAAGGGCTGCGCCTGGGCGTGGACCACACCCCCGCCGCGGCTCCCGCGCTCGATGTGCTGATCCACCCGGGCGGCGACGGCACGCGCGCGCTGACCGGCGACGACGCGCATCTCGACTGGCTCAGGGAACTGCACGGCCGAGGGGTGCTGCTGGCGAGCGTGTGCACCGGTTCGCTCGTGCTGGCGGCGGCCGGACTGCTGGAGCGCCGCCCCGCGACCACCCACCGCGAGTACGTCGGGGAACTGGCGGCCTTCGACGCCACCATCGACGTCCGTGCCGCAGAACGGTATGTGGACGACGGCTCCGTCGTCACCAGCGCCGGGGTCTCCGCCGGTATCGACATGGCCTTCCACCTGGTGGAGCGGCTCGACAGCGCGCGGGCGGCGGCCGAGGTCCGCCAGGGCACTCAGTACGACCGCCCCGTCATCTGACCTCGGCCGCCGACCGTCGGCCCCGCTCCTCGGCCGCTGACTGTCCGCTCCGTTCCTCGGCCGCCGACCGTCCGCTCCGTTCCTCGGCCGCCGCCTCGGCGGCGAGGGGCTGCGCCGCGTAGGTGACGCGTACGACGCCGTCGGCGTGGCGGTCGGCGGTGGCGGCCACGCCGAACACCTCGCGCAGCAGACCGGGGGTCAGCACGTCCAGGACCGGGCCCGCCGCCACCACCTGGCCCGCGTCGAGTGCCACCAACTGGTCGCACAGGCGGGCGGCCAGGTCCAGGTCGTGCAGGACGGCGAGGGTGGTGATGCCGGTCGCCCGGATGAGGTCGAGGAGTTCGAAGCGGGCGCGGACGTCGAGATGGTTGGTGAGTTCGTCCAGGACGAGGAGCCGGGGGCGTTGGGCGAGGGCGCGCGCCAGCAGCACGCGCTGGCGTTCGCCTCCGGACAGACAGGTGACGTCCCGCTCGGCCATGTGCCGGATCCCGCACAGGTCGAGGGCCTCGTCCACGGCCCGGTGGTCCTCCGCGCCGTCCCGGCCGATGAGTCCGTGGTGCGGGGTGCGGCCGAGGGCCACGATCTCGGTGACGCACATGCCGGCCGGGCTGCCGCCGGTGTCCTGGAGCACGGCGGCGGTACGGCGGGCGGCGGTGCGTGCGGTCAGTCCCCATACGTCGTCGCCGTCCACCCGCACCACGCCGCGGTGCGGGCGCAGCGAGCGGTAGACCGTGCGCAGCAGGGTGGACTTGCCGCTGCCGTTGGGGCCGATGAGGCCGACGATGTGGCCCGGCTGGGCCTCCAGGGTCACATCGCTCAGGATCGGACGGTGGCCGAGTTCGACATGGATCTGTTCGACGGTCAGCTTCATGCGGTGTCCAGGCTCTTGTTGCGGCGCAGCAGCCACAGGAAGAAGGGGGCCCCGAACAGGGCGGTGAGGATACCGAGGGGCAGTTCGTTGGGGCGGTTGACGGTGCGGGCGAGCAGGTCGACCACGACCAGGTAGATGGCGCCGACCAGGGCGGCCTGGGGGAGCAGTCTGCGGTGGTCGGCGCCGGTCGTGAGGCGTACCAGGTGGGGGATCATCAGGCCGACGAAGCCGATTCCGCCGGCGACGGCGATGACCGTACCCGTCACCAGGGAGGACAGCAGCAGCAGTACGGCGCGCAGCCGGTGGACGTCGACGCCGAGGGCGGTGGCGGACTCGTCGCCGACGAGCAGGGCGTTGAGGCGCCGGCCGAAGAGGGTCAGGACCACGGTGGTGACGAGGACGACGGTGGTGACGACGGGAAGCTGTCCCCATTGCGCGCCCGCGACACTGCCCAGCATCCAGAACATGACGGTGCGCAGTTCGGTCGGGGTGGCCTGCAGTTGCAGATAGCTGGTGGCGGCCAGGAACAGATAGCCCACGGCCACCCCGGACAGGACCAGCCGGGTCGGTGCGAGGCGTCCCTGCTTCTGGCCGAGGAGGAAGACCAGGCCGGCCGCCGCGGCGGCACCGAGGAAGGCCGCCGAGGACACCCCGAGGCCGCCGAGCGCGCCGCTGGTGAGGATGATGACGAGCACGGCACCGAGCGACGCGCCGGACGAGACACCCAGCACGTAGGGGTCGGCGAGCGGGTTGGCGACGACGGCCTGGAGGACCACACCGGCGATGGCCAGCCCCGCACCGACCAGTGCCGCCAGTACGACGCGCGGGGTGCGGAAGTTCCAGACGATCTGGTCCGTGGCGGGGTCGGCGACCGCCCCGCCGCCGGTCACATGGGTCCAGATGATCCGCCACACCTCACCCACCGGGACGGTCACGGTGCCGATGCTGATCGCGACGATCATGGCGCCCAGGAGTACGACCAGCAGTGCGGCCAGGACGAGTGCGGGGTTCAGCCGTTCGCGTCGGCCCGGTCCGCTCGCACCGACCGCGGGTGCAGCATCTCGGCGATCCTCGACACGGCCAGGTCGTTGCTGGGCCCGAGGTAGATCGAGTCGGACAGCACCAGGGAGCGTTTGTTCTTCGCGGCCGGCCACTGGGGGAACTCCTTGAGCAGATCGCGGGCGTAAGCCTCGGGGTCCGGGTCGTTGTAGCTGATCACCACGAGGGCATCCACCCGCGCGGCGGCGACCTTCTCCTTGCTCAGGTCGGCGAAGGCGGTCGTGGACGCGGAGGAGAAGGCGTTGGCGCCTCCCGCCTTGGCGAGGATGTCGTTCCAGATGCCGTGGGCCGCGATGGAGCTGAAGTCGTTGCCGCCCATGCTCATATTGGAGAAGACCACCATGACCTGGGGCTTCTTCTCATCCTTCACCTTGGCCGACACCTCGCCGATCCGCTCGCGCGACGCGGTGATGAGCTTCTCGGCGCGGTCGCCGACGTTGAAGATCTTCCCGAGGTCCCGCAGCAGTCGATAGCTGTCCTCGACCGTCATCCGCGAGGTGTCCTGGTCGCACCCCTGCGGGGACACATAGGTACGGGCGCCGACGGTCTTCAGGTCGTCGCGGGTCGCGAAGCCGTTCTTGGCGTCGAAGCCGTACGACGTGGTGGACAGCACCAGGTCCGGGCCCAGGCCCAGCATCGCCTCCCGGGGGACGTCGTAGGCGTCGTTGACCGTGATGTCGCCGGTGGGCAGCTTCTCGATGGCCGAGGCCCGGCCCGGGACCTCGGAGCGTCCGTAGGACTGCCCGTTGGCGACGATGCGGTCACCGAGCCCCAGCGCCAGCAGCGCGGAGACCTCGGCGACGGAGGCTCCGTTCATCACGACCACCCGGCGGGGCGCCTCGGTGTAGGTGGTGGTCTCCCCGCAGTTCTTGAGGGTGACCGGATACCCGGGGGCGCTCGTCCCCCCGGCGGTGTCGACCGCCGGGGGCGACGAGGTCCCGCATGCCGTGGCGGTCAGGCACAGGGCGCCGGCCAGGGCCAGGGCCACGGCAGCGGGCCGTTTGGTCTGCACACGATCTCCTTGGGACGGGAAGGACTCCGCTCAAGTAGTCGGTGCGGGGCGGGTGTCAGTTCCCGGAAGGTCAGGCGTTCCGCCCTTCGGGGGGTGGCAGGATTCCGCTTCTCACCCCGTGGTCGAGATAGCGGAACATCAGCGCGCGGTCGGCGGGCCGGCAGGTGATGCCGGTGCCTTCGAGTCCGCGCAGCACGTTGTCGGCCCGGACGCGGCCCAGCGCCAGCTCCGCCTCCGTGTCCTCCTGGGCGGTGAGGGAATCGAAGAACGCTCCGGTCGTCGCCGCCACATCGGCCGAGCGGGGCAGTTCGCTGCGCCACCGCGCCAGGGGGAGCTGCCGGACGGCGTACCCGTACTCCCGCACCCAGTCGTACACGTCGGTCAGCCGGACGGGCGCGACGGGGGCGTGGTTGAAGACGGTCCCGGGCGCGGCGGTCAGGGAGAGCCGTACGACGGCGCGGGCGACGTAGTCGGCCGGGGTCCACACCTCGGCGTCGAACAGGTCGGGCACGATGCCGGCGGGGACACCGGAGGCCAGGACGCTCCACAGGAAGTCCCGCCGGTTCACCTGCCCGGTGTCCGTCGCCCCGGTGACCCGGCCCAGCCGGTGCAGGGTGACGGGCAGACCGCGTTCGGCGGCCTGTTCCAGGAGGCGTTCGGACGCCCACTTGGACTGCTGGTAGCCGCTGATCAGCCCCGGATGCGGCGGGAAGAACGTCTCGGACACCTCCTTGCTGCGGCTGCGCGGCGGGGCCACGGACAGGGTCGACACCAAATGCACCGGGATCGAACGGGCGGACGCCATCCGCAGCAGCTGACGGGTGGAGTCGGTGTTGGCGGCGCGCAGACTGCCGTAGTCGCGCATGATGCTGACCGTCGCCGCGTTGTGGATGACGGCGTCGCACGTCTCGGCCAGTTCCGCGAGGCGGGCGGCCCCCAGCCCGAGGTCCGGGCGGGAGAGGTCGGCGGGGACGGCGGTGATCCGTCCGGCGCCCGCCGGGAGCGCGATGTCCTGCGCCGCCAGGGCCTGCCGGATGCGCTCCGCGGCCTCGCCGGGGGTCGCGGCCCGGACCGGGCAGACGATCTCGGCGTCGGTGGTGGCGAGCAGTTCGGACAGCAGATGGGGGCCCACGAACCCGGTGGCGCCGGTGAGCAGCACGGTGCGGGGCGCTCCGGTCGGGCGGCGGCCGGTGCCGGGCCGGATGTCGTCCTCCAGGACGGCGTCGGCCAGGACGGCGTCGGCCAGCGCGGCCGTGGCCACCGGTGGGTCCTCGCTCCGCTCCAGGCGCCGTGCGAGGTCGGTGGCGGTCGGATGCTCGAACAGCCAGGCCACGCGGACCTCCCGCCGCAACTCCACGCCGAGCCGGTTGGCGACCTGGATCGCCTGGAGCGACTGGGCGCCGAGGTCGAAGAAGTCGTCCTCGGGAGTCATGTCCTCCAGACCCAGGGTCCGGGCCCACAGACGGATGATGGCCGCCTCCAGGCCGCCGCCCTCCCTCTCCTGGCCGCCGCCCTCCCTCTCCGAGCCGCCCCCGTCCCTCTCCGAGCCGCCACCCTCCCTCTCCGAGCCGCCCCCCTCCCTCTTCCGGCCGCCGCCGTCCGCTTCCAGGCTCCCGCCATCCGGCGCCGGACCGGCAGTCCGCTGCCCCCCGGCCGCGCTCAGGGCGTTCCGGTCGATCTTCCCGGTGCTGGTGCGGGGCAGCCGGTCGGTGAATTCCACGGCCGACGGCACCATCGCCGCCGGCAGGACCGCCCGCAGCCCCTTCCGCACCTCGGCGGCGGTGGGCCGGGGACCCTCCACGACGAGATGGGCGGCGAGCCGGCGGGTCCCGTCCGGCAGCACCTGCCCGACGACGGCGGCTTCGCGGACGCCCGGCCGGACGAGGAGGGCGGCCTCCACCTCGGAGGGATGGACACGATGCCCACTGATCTTGAACTCGTCGTCCGCCCGCCCGAGGAAGCGGAGCTGTCCGTCCTCCCCGACCCGCACCAGATCCCCGGTACGGAAGGCCCGTGGGCTGCCCGGCAGTTGGGGAAGCGGGGCGAACCGGGCGTCGTCCGCGGCGTCCGCGCCGCGGTAGCCCAGGGCCAGCGCGTCGCCGAGGAGATGGAGTTCACCGCCGACGACGGCGGTGCGCATGCCGGGCAGCGGCACCCCGATCGGTACGTCACCGGCGTCCGCGGGCGGTTCGTGGAGGGCGGCGACCGTGGCCACCACCGTCGCCTCGGTCGGACCGTAGGTGTTGAAGAGCCGTACCGAGGTTCCGACCGTCTTCCGCCAGCGGTCGACGCGTTCGGGCAGGGCGGCCTCTCCGCCGATGATGACGGTCCGCACCCCGTCGGGCAGCGCGGCGCTCCCGGTGGAGACCGCGTAGGCCAGTTCGTGCCAGTAGGCCGTGGGCAGGTCCAGGACGCTGATCCGCAGCGCGTCGGCCGCACGCAGGAAACGGGGCACCGACTCGGTCATCGCGGCGTCGCGTACGACGAGGGTGGCGCCGGTGCACAGGGTGAGGAAGACCTCCTCGACACTGGCGTCGAAGTGCAGGGGCGCGAACTGCAGGACGCGGTCCTCGCGGCGCAGCCCGTAGCGGTGTGCGGCACCCGCGACGAAGGTCGCCAGCGCGCCGTGGCTGATCTCCACGCCCTTGGGCCGGCCGGTGGAGCCGGAGGTGTGGATGAGGTAGGCCAGGGCGTCCGCCTGCGCGGGCGGGGCGAGCGGGGCCTCGGTGTCGTCGCCGGGGACGTCCAGCAGGAGGGTGGGGTGGGGCGCGTGACGTGCGGCGTCCGCGGCGCGGGTGAGGACGACGGAGGGCGCGGCGTTGTCCAGGAGCGCCCGCGTCCGTGGCTCCGGGGCGTCGGGGTCGAGCGGGCAGTACGCGGCGCCCGACAGCAGGACGGCCAGGATGGCGGTGACGGCGTCGACACCGCGCGGCAGGGCGACGGCCACGACCGCGCCGGGGCCCACTCCGCGGGCGGCGAGCCGTCGCGCGAGCCGCCGCGCGGAGCCGAACAACTCCGCGTAGGTGATGCTCTGTCCGGCGTGCTCGACGGCGGTGGCGCCACCGCGCCGGGCGGCGTGGTCGGCGATGAGGCCCAGCACCGGCCGCGCGGGACCGGGCAGCGGGCCCCCGTCCAGGACGGTGTACGGGCGCCGCCCGATCGCGCGGTCCGGCGCGGCCAGCGCCTCGCGCAGCAGCGTCAGCAGCCCCTGCTGGTGGGCGGCGAGGTCCGCCTCGTCGTAGAGGTCGGGGTTGGCGTCGACGGCGAGGCGCAGGCCCGCGCCCTCGGCCCGGTCGTACACATTGACCGCGAGGTCGTCGACGGGTCCCGCAGAGACGTTGTGGACGGTGCTGCGAAGGCCCGCGAAGCGGAGGTCGTACTCGAACGGCATGATGTTCACGCCCGGCCCCGACAACTGCCGTTTGCCGCCGACCAGTTTCAGGTCCCGCCGCAGTTGCTCGTAGCGGTACCGCTGGTGCGGCCGGCCGGCCCGCAGTTCCGCGGCCACCCGGAGCGACAGGTCCCGCAGGCTGTCCCGCTCACCCACCGCGACCCGCAGCGGCAGGATGTTGCGCACCATGCACGGCACCCGCAGCGACACCGACCCGAGGCGGCCCATGGCCGGCAGGCTCAGCACGACCTCGGGGGCGCCGCTGACCCGGTGCAGGTAGGCGGCGGTGACGGCGAGCAGGGGATCGGACCATGTCACCGACAGCTCGTCGGCCACGGCCCGCAGCCGCTCGGTCTCGCCCGGGTCCAGGTCCACGACCCGGCGCAGGAAGGTGCGGGCGGGAAGCGCCTGTTCGGCGGCGAGACGGGGGACCGCCGGTCGGTCCGCGAAACGCTGGTTCCAGTAGGCGCGGTTCTTGGCGAAACGCTCCGAGGCCCGGTAGGCGTCCTCTTCCTCCCGGACCGACTCCAGGGTGCCGAAGCCGCTCTCGCCCAGCGGGGCGTCCGCCACCAGGGCCGTGTACACCTGGGCCACGCGCTGCGCGACCAGGGACAGACCGAAGCCGTCCAGTGCGATGTGGTGGACGCGGTGGTACCAGAGGAACACGTCGGGGGCCGTCCGCAGCAGGGCGTGGCCGAAGACCGGGTCGCGTTCCAGGTCGAGGGGGCGGGCGAGGTCCCGGGCCATCCAGTCGAGGGCGGCCCGGTGCGGGTCGTCGGCGGTGGTCAGGTCGAGGAGGTGCGGTTCCCACGCGATGTCGGGCACGCTCACCTGCCAGGGCCGGCCCGACTCGTCGGTGACGAAGCGGACGTTCAGCGCCTCGACCTCCGTCACCGTGTGGCGCAGGGCCTTCTCGAAGGCCGTCGCGTCCACCTCGCCGTGGATGCGTACGTACTCGGCGGTGTTGTAGGCGGGGCTGTCCGGATCGAGATGGTGCCCGCTCCAGATGCCCTCCTGGGCCGCGAGCAGGGGATGGCGCTCGGCGCGCGGATCAGACGTCGGCACGGGTCGCTCCCGCCTGACGTTCGGACAGCAGCTGCCACCAGGCACCGAAGGAGGTGCGCTCCGCCAGTTCGATGAAGCTCACCTCTGCGCCGGCACCGCGCCAGCGCTCGGCGAGGGTGGTGATGCGCAGCGAGTCCAGGCCCGCGTCCAGGGGGTTCTCGGTGAGGTCGACGTCGTCGGGGTGCTGGTGCAGGAACTCCGCCAGATCCGCGCGGAAGGCGGCCGGCGTCAGGGGCTCAGGCATGGGGTTCTCTCTCGGTAGCTGCACGGGGAGGGCGAGTGCCGCTCAGTTGACCTTGCGGTCGGCGTCGTTCCAGAAGCGGTCGCGCAGGGCGCGGCGGAGGATCTTGCCGCTGGGATTGCGCGGGACGTGGGCGATGAACTCGTAGGCCGCGGGCAGCTTGAAGGCGGCCAGCCGGTCGACGAGGAACCGGTGCAGGTCCCGCGGGGAGGGCTCCCGCCCGGCCACGGGTACGACGAAGGCGTGGACCTTCTCGCCCCACCGCTCGTCGGGCGCGCCCACGATCACCGCCTCGGCCACCCCGGGGTGGCGCTCCAGGGCGTTCTCGATCTCGGCGGGGTAGACGTTCTCGCCCGCGACGAGGATCGCGTCCTTGATGCGGTCCTGGATGAAGACATAGCCGTCGTCGTCCACGTACCCGGCGTCGCCGGTGTGGATCCAGCCGTCGACCAGGGTCTCGGCGGTCTTGCCGGGCAGCGCCCAGTACTCGACCATGTGGGCCGGGGTGGCCAGGCAGATCTCCCCGACGGCGCCCGTCGGCAGCTCCTTGCCCTCCCCGTCGATGACCTTGCTGCCGATCCCGGGGTACGGGTGTCCCGCGGCCTTCATCCGGGGGTGGCCGGGGATGTGGTCGGCGGGCGGCAGGCAGACGGCGGTGTTGCCGGTCTCGGTCAGCCCGTAGATCTGGGCGAACTCGCTGCCGAACAGGGCCAGGCTCTCTTCGAGGAGGGCCTCGGAGATCGGCGACCCACCGTAGACGATCTTGCGGAGCGTGGTGAAGTCGTCCGGCTCCACACCGGGTTCGCCCAGCATCATGCGCAGCATGGCGGGGACCACGCACGCGGTGGTGACGCCCTTGTCGCGGATGAGGTCGATCGCCTCCCGGGGCGCGAAGGCCCGCATCGACGCCACGGTCACGCCCGCGTTGAAGTTCTGGGTGGCCCACCACAGGCCGCCGACGTGGAATCCGGGGATACCGACCAGGGCGATGTCGCCGGCGCGCCAGTCGATCCAGTCCAGTCCCGCGCCCGCCAGCGCGTCGCGGACGGCGAAGAAGCTCCGGTGGGCGAGGACGACGCCCTTGGGCAGTCCGGTGGTCCCGCTGGTGTAGAGCTGGGCGACCGGGGTGTCGGGGGTGGGGGAGAGGGCGGGGTCGGTGTCCGGGTGCCCCGCCGTCCAGGCGGCCGGGCCGGTCCCCTCGGCCAGCCGGACGACCGTCTTCGGCGGGGCGGTCGGCAGCCGGTCCAGGACGGGGCCGAACTCGTCCTCCAGGAAGAGGAGATCGCTGCCGGAGTCCTGGAGGATGTGGCTGACCTCGGGGGCGGTCAGCCGCCAGTTGATGGGCACCAGCACGGTCTCGCTCTTGGCGCAGCCGAAGAGGATCTCGTAGTAGTGCTCGGACTCTTTGCCCAGGTAGGCGACCCGGGCGCCGGGAGCCGCCCCCGTCGCCCGGATGGCGTGGGCGACACGGTTGCTCTCGCGGTGCAGCCGGGCGTAGGTGAGGGCGCGGTCCTCGCAGACGACGGCGGTGACCTGCGGGCTGTGTGCGGCGTGGAAGCGCGCGGTGTCCACGAGGGTCGTGAGCTGGGGGTGGTGCAGCCTGTCGCCGCGGGGTGTCCCGGGCGCGGACGGTTCGCCCATGGGCGGGCCTGCCTCTCGATGTGCTCTCGGTCTGCCGGGAGGGCGTGCCGCCACCGGACGGGGTGGCGGCACGCCGCGGTGCGGTCGGGCGGCTACGGGGCGTTGACGAAGGCGAGTTTCACGGTGCCGTCGCACCGTCCGCCGGCGTCGTCCCAGTACCGGTACGCGGTCTCGGCGACGAGCAGCGGTTCGCCGCCCGGCGTCCGCCGCTCCACGGACAGGAACTCGATCTCGCCCGAGAAGGAGCGGGCGTTGATGGGGCGCCGGAAGCTGCCGCTGAAGCGGGCGATGAGGATGTCCGGCAGCTGATGGCGCCAGTAGTCGTCCATCGACCAGCCGGCGAACTCCTCCAGCAGCCCCTCTTTCACCGCCTTGGCGACGGTGTAATACATCATCTGGTTGTAGCTGATGTTGACTTCGACGGCGTTGAGGTGGCCGGTGTCGTCGATGTAGCAGGACTCCGGGATGGCCAGTTCACAGCGCGCGGACACGAGGCTGGTGCGGGTGCTCACCGCCGCGGACAGCAGGTACTTGCAGTGCGGCTTGTACGGCCGCAGCACCAGGGGCAGCAGTTCGTCGTCGTTCTCGTGGTCCTGCGCCGGCGGCTTGTGCTGGAGGGTCGTGCCCATCTCAGGCGGCCTCGTCGTAGAGCTTGCGCGCGTCGTGCACGGTCACCCGGAAGGAGACGGTGGGCTCGGGGGTGGTGGTGTGCCGGGCGCGGTGGATCAGGCTGCGGTTGTCCCAGACCAGGAGGTCGCCCTTCTCGAAGGTCTGGAGATGGATGTTGGGGTGGTCGAAGGTGTCGTCGAGCTGGCCGGTGGCCTCGAAGAGCCGCTGGAGGAGGTCGGTCTCCAGCGGCTTGCCGTCCGCGTCCTCCAGGCCGAGGGTGAAGCCCTCACTGATGTAGAGGATCGTTTCGCCGGTCATGGGGTGGAGGAAGGTGCTGGGCTTCACCACCGGCGGGGTCTTGGTGTCGACCTCCTCGATGACCTCCGAGATCGGCCGGTAGACGTCCGAGGGCCGGATCTTGAAGTACTTGCGCACCGAGTGCTGGGAGAAGGTGCCCGACACCTCCTTCTTGAGGTCCTCGGGAAGCTGCTCGTACGCCTTGCCCATGTCGATGAAGTAGGTCCCGCGGTTCTTCTCGGGGACGACCTGCGGGTAGATGAAGGTGAGGCCGAAGGGGTCCGGCATGAACTGGTAGTCGGCGTGCCAGAACTTCCCGGTCTTCGGCACACCGATCTGCTTGCCGTCCTTGGGCACGTTGGAGGAGACGAATATCTCCTCGACCTCGGGGTGCTGGTACATCGGTTCGTAGTACGTCTCGGGGCGGCCGAAGAGCTGACCGAGCTTCAGGAGCTGACGGGGCTCCAGGTGCTGGTCCTTCAGGACGACGATCTTCTTGGTGTAGACGGCCTCCTTGATGGCGTCGACGTCCTGCGCGGAGGCGGTGGCGTGGTCGAACCCTTCGACCGCGGCGCCGATCTCGGTGTGCGTGACTTCCTTGATCTGCATGGTCCCTGCTCTCAATGGGGGTGGTGGGGCGCCGGTGGGACCGGCTGCTAGGCGAGCTTCGCGTCGATGAGCCTGGTGGTCGCCGCGAGGGTGAGGTCTTCCTCAAGCTCGTTGTCGGCGATGTGGACGCCGAGGTCGCGCTCGATGCGCATGCTGATCTCGACCATCGTCAGCGAGTCGACGTCCAGTTGGGCGAAGGTCACGTCCGGGCTGATCCGGTCGCGCGGGGCGTCGTGCAGTTTCGTGACGATCTCGACCAGCTGGTGGTAAGTGGTGGTCATGGCTCCTGCGTTCCTCCTGTGTCGTGCGGCTGCCGGGGTCGGGCGAGCGCGGGCCACGTCAGGAGGCAGGACCCCCAGGTGAACCCGCCGCCGAACGCGGTGAGCAGTACGCGTTCGCCCTCATGGATGGTGTTGCGGGCCGCCGCATCGGCCAGGGCGAGCGGGATGGATGCGGCGCCGGTGTTGCCCACGGACCCGACGTTGGTCACCAGTCGTTCCGGGGGCAGTCCGAGGTCCTCCGCCACCGAGCGCAGGATGCGCAGGTTGGCCTGGTGGGGGACGATGCGGTCGACGTCGTCGACCTTGTGGTCGCTCAGCGTCAGGGTGGCGCGGGCGGAGGCCGTCATCCGGGTGACCGCGTGCCGGAAGACCTCCTTGCCGCTCATGGTGAACCAGTGGTCCCGCGCGTCGACCGGACGGGACGTCGAGCGCTGCCGCGAACCACCGGCGGCCACCATGATCAGTTCCTCGCCGGCGCCGTCGCTGCCGAGGTCGAAGTGGCCTACGGCGCCGGGTTCGTCGGCGTGGCCGGCGCGCAGGACGACGGCTCCGGCCCCGTCTCCGAAGATGACGGCGTTGGTCCGGTCGTCCGGGTCGACGATCGTGGAGTAGGTGTCCGCGCCGATCAGCAGGACGCGGTCGGCCACACCGGCCGCGACCAGCCCCGCGGCGGAGGCCAGTCCGTAGACGAACCCGGTGCAGACGGCGCTGATGTCGAAGGCCGCCGCTCCCGTCAGACCGAGACGGTCGGCCACCAGAGGGGCGGTGGCCGGGCACAGCCGGTCCGGGGTGGTCGTGGCGACGACGACCGCGTCCACGTCGGCCAGGCCCGCGGAGCGCAGTGCCCGCCGCCCGGCCTCCACCGCGAGATCGGAGGTGGCCTGGCCGGGCGCGGCGACGTGACGCTGACCGATACCGGTACGGGACCTGATCCAGCTGTCGCTGGTGTCGAGCCGTCGGGACAACTCCTCGTTGGTGACCACCCGCGGCGGGAGCCAGCCGGCGAGCCCGCACAGGACGGCGGCGCGAGGGCGGGGCGGGGCAGGAGGAGCGGGCATGCCGACCGGGCGGTCGAAGGTGCTGTACACAGGGGGCTCCTAGGTCTCCAGGCACGCTGGAGGAAGGTCCGGAACGTTCGGAGGAGAGGGGAGGACGGACCTGCTCAGATGTCCGCGCGCCTGCGGAGGAGCAGCAGGGCCACGGCGCCGAGACAGACACCGGCGGCGATGACGAGGACGGCGGCCCGGATGCCGGCCAGCAGATCGGCGGACGCCTGGCCGTGCCCGGCGGTGCCGGCGACGGCCACCAGGACGGCCAGGCCCACGGCACTGCCCACCTGAAGCGTCGTCGAGGCGAGGCCCGACGCGATGCCCTGGTCCTGGGCGGGGACACCGGTCGAGGCGGCGATCCACATACCCGTCCAGGTGGCGCCCTGCCCGAGGCTGATCAGCACGATCCCCGGCAGCAGCCGGACGTAGGAGCCGTCGGCACTGAACGAGAGGGCGAGGAGGAGGGCGCCGGCCGCGCCGCTCACCAGTCCGCCCAGCAGGGTGTTCCGTACGCCCAGCCTGGCCACGGCCAGCTCGCCGACCTTCGTCCCGGCGGCCACGACGACGGCCGGCACGAGGAAGGCGGCACCTGTGACCATGGCGCTGTAGCCGTGCACGGTCTGGAAGTAGAGGGTCAGGAAGTACGGCAGTGAGCTGAACGTGGCGCTGAACAGCGCGGTCAGCACCATGGCGGCGCGCAGCCCGCGGTGCCGGAACAGGCGCCCCGGCGTCAGCGGTGCCCGGGTCCTCGCCTCGACCAGGACGAACAGGGACAGCGAGAGCACCGAGAGGGCCGCGCACACCAGGACACCGCGGCTGCTCCAGCCGGCCTCCGGCGCGTGGATGAGGACGAACACGAGCAGCGTGATGCCGACGGTGGCGGTCAGGGCGCCCGGGAGGTCGAAGTCCCGCTGCCGGGGCAGGGGTCCGTCCGGCGGGAAGAGGAACGCGCCGGCCAGGGCGACGGCGGCGCCCAGCGGGACGTTGACGAGGAACACCGCGGGCCAGCCGAAGGCGCCGACGAGCACCCCGCCCAGCAGCGAGCCGAAGCACAGTCCGCCGGCGCCGGCGGCGCCCCACGCGGCCAGCGCCCGGTTACGGCTGGGGCCCTCCTCGTACAGGGTGTTGATGAGGGAGAGTGCGGCGGGGAACAGCAGCGCGCCGCCGATGCCCTGCACCGCGCGCACCGCGACCAGCACACCCGCCGACTCCGACAGCCCGCCCACCAGTGAGGAGATCGCGTACAGCAGCGCGGCGACGACGAAGATCCGGCGCCGGCCCAGCAGATCGGTGGCCCGCCCGCCGAGGAGCAGGAACCCGCCGGTCGCCACGACGTAGGCGCTGACCACCCACTGCAGATCCTGCCCCGAGAAGCCGAGCGCGCTGCCGATGCTGGGAAGGGCGACGTACACGATGTTGTAGTCGAGCGAGATGACGAGTTGTGCGGCGGCCAGGACCAGCAGCGGCAACCCGAGGCGCTGACGGGAAGGAGCGGATGGCGAATTCACTGCGGACATTACGGAACGTTCCCCCTAAGAATCCGTCCCCTGGAAGTGCAGGGCGGCGGCTCACCCTCCGGATCTTGGTTCACGTCCGGCGCCCGCCACAAGCACTCTCCCCTCGTTTTCGGACTGGCTTGCGAGTTGGTTGCGGGAATCCTTCACTCCTTTTTCACAGTCGGCGCGTCGAACCCGGGGCGGTCGTGTGGACGTTCCGGGAACATGCCGGATGAGCAGGGGTTTCTTGTGACCGGAGGGCGTGCCGGACGCATATGCTGACGCTGGGGCTATGGTTTCCCCGGTCAACAAGTCGGGCTGGGGGGTCTGCTAGTTCCAGCCTTCTCGGACGATTCTCAACACGTCATGGATGGCTGGTTCCAGTACCCTCATAATCCCGTTGAATCTGCCTTCGGTATCGTTCGGGACGATCCGGGGTGTGATATTTCGAAAGGGCGGATGAAGTCTTATTTATAGGGAGTCGGATGGTGGAGGCGTCTGGTTCCCGGCGACAGGGCGGTTTTTTGTCACACGCCCGGGTTCGGCTATTCACCATGTACCCCCCTACCGTATGTACGCATGGAGAAGTCGAAGCGTGCCCCTTTCGTCCCGCCGGCCTTACTGGGATTCGTCGTCCTGCTTGTCTCGTTGACGGCGTTGTCGTATGTCGTGGGACGCATGGCGGGTCCGGTGGCCCCCGGCATGCACCGCGTCGTGCCGGCGTCCGAGGAACCGCGGGAGCCGGGCATGCCGGGGATGCACGGTCTCGGCCCGGCCGACCGTGAGGTACGGGTGACGCGATGACCACCGCCGATCACCGTGAGACCGCCGACGGGGCCGACACGACCACCGATCTGCTGGTCGGCGGGATGACCTGCGCCGCGTGCGTGGCCCGGGTCGAGAAGAAGCTGGGCCGCCTGGAGGGGGTGACCGCGACGGTCAACCTGGCCACCGGGCGGGCCCGCGTCGCCCACCCCGCGTCGGTGACCCCCCAGCAGTTGGTCACCGTCGTGGAGAGCGCCGGCTACACCGCCGAACTCCCGCCACCGGCCGACGAACACGGCACCGGCACCGGCACGGACCCCGGCACCGACCCCGAGCGGCGGGCGAAGGGCGCGGGCGTCGGCGAACGGGGCCGACTGCTGATCACGGCGATGCTGTCGCTGCCCGTCCTCCTGCTCTCCATGGTCCCCTCCCTCCAGTTCGACTACTGGCAGTGGGTCTGCTTCAACCTGGCCGTCCCGGTGGTGGGATGGAGCGCGTGGCCGTTCCACGCCCGGGCCCTGAAGGGGCTACGGCACGCCACCGCCACCATGGACACCCTGGTCTCCCTCGGCGTGCTCGCCTCCTTCGCCTGGTCCACCTACGCCCTGTACTTCGGCGGCGCGGGCGAAGTGGGCATGCGGATGCCGTTCAGCCTGGTCCCCGAGGCCGGCGACGCGGGCGGGCACCTCTACCTGGAAGCGGCCGTGAGTGTGCCGCTGTTCGTGCTGGCCGGCCGCTACCTGGAGGAACGCGCCAAGCGCGGCACCGGAACCGCGCTGCGCTCACTCGCCGAACTCGGCGCCAAGGACGTCGAGTTGCGCGACGGCGGACAGGGCGAACGGGTCCCGGTCTCCGCGCTCCGGGTCGGCCAGGAGTTCCTCGTACGACCGGGGGAGAAGGTCGCCACCGACGGGGTGGTCACCGACGGCAGCTCCGCCCTGGATCTGTCCCTGGTGACCGGCGAGAGCGTGCCGGTGGAGGTCGGGCCGGAATCGGCCGTGGTGGGCGGAGCCGTCAACGCGGGCGGACTGCTGGTGGTCCGGGCCACGGCGGTCGGTGCCGACACCCAGCTCGCCCGGATCACCCAGCTGGTGAGCGACGCGCAGGCGGGCAAGGCCCGTATCCAGCGGCTGGCCGACGCCGTCGCCGGGGTCTTCGTCCCCGCGATCGTGACCGTGGCCGGTACGGTCCTGGGGTTCTGGCTCGGCGCCGGGGTGGAGCCCGCGGCGGCCGTGACCGCGGCGGTCGCCGTCCTCGTCGTCGCCTGCCCCTGCGCGCTCGGCCTGGCCACCCCCACCGCCTTCATGGCCGCCACCGGCCGGGGCGCCCAACTCGGCGTCCTGCTCCGGGGACCGGAGGCGCTGGAACGGCTGCGGCACATCGACACCGTCGTCTTCGACAAGACCGGCACCCTCACCACCGGCCGGATGACCCTCGCCGCGACGACGGTCGTCGCCGGGGAGGACACGGACGCGGTCCTCCGGCTGGCCGGGGCGGTCGAGTACGGCTCCGAGCACCCCATCGGCCGGGCCGTCGCCGCCGCGGCCCGCCAGGCGGCGGACGGGGGCCGGCTGCCGTCGGTGGCCGACTTCCGGGCCGTCGCCGGTGTCGGCGTCCGGGGCCGGGTCGACGGCATCGAGGTCGCCGTGGGCCGCCCGCGCCCCGACACCCTGCTCCCGGACCCGCTCCAGCAGGCCCTGGACGACGCCCACGCCCGCGCCCGCACCGCCGTGGTCGTGGAGAAGGACGGCCGCCCGGTCGGCGTCCTCGCGGTCGGCGACACCCTGCGGCCCTCCAGCTACTCCGCCGTACGGCACCTGCGCAAGCTGGGCATCGAGCCCATCCTGGTGACCGGCGACGGTCCGGCCGCCGCGCGCGCGGTGGCCGAGCAGGTCGGCATCGCCGAGGTGCACGCCGAGATCACCCCGGAGGGGAAGAGCGCCATCGTCGCGAAGCTGCGGGACGAGGGGCGCCGGGTGGCCGTCATCGGCGACGGGGTCAACGACGCCGCCGCCCTCGCCTCCGCCGACCTGGGCATCGCCATGGGCGGCGGCACCGACGCGGCGATCGGCGCCGCCGACATCACCCTCGTACGCGAGGACATGCAGGCGGTGGTGGCGGCCGTACAGCTCACCCGCCGCACCCTGCGCACCATCCGCGCCAACCTCGTCTGGGCCTTCGGCTACAACGTCGTCACCGTCCCCCTGGCGGCCACCGGCTGGCTCAACCCGATGTTCGCCGCCGTCGCGATGTCCGCCAGTTCGGTCCTCGTGGTCGCCAACAGCCTCCGGCTGAGGGCCTACGCGCCCCCGAGGGGCGGCCACCGATCCGCCGCCGGCCAGGACGGTCCGGCCCCGCGGTCCGCCGCGGGCGGCGCGCCCGCCTCGCACCTGGAGGAGATCCGATGAGTTCCGCACCGTCCACCGACCCGGCCGAACGCCCGTCACCGCCCCGGCGCCGGAAGATCTCCGGCGCCCTGAGCGCCGCTTACGTCCCGGTGGTCACCTGCGTGACGGCCCTGATGCTCCTCATGGCCTACACCGCGACGGGCGCGGCCGGTGAACCGCCGGCCCGGATCAGCGTCAGCAACGCCCGCATCTTCGTCTCTTCCAACTCCGTCAACACGGCGGCCTTCTTCGACATCACCAACACCGGGCCCACCGGCGACGTACTGAAGTCCGTCTCCTCGGCGGAACTCGGGTCCACCATGCTGGGCCGGCGGGTCACCGAGGACGGAGCGGGACGCATGGAGGCGCTCCCCAGCCTCACGATCCCGGCCCGGAGCCGGGTGACCATGTCGCCCTACGGCGTCGACGTGATGGTCCTGGACCCGCCGAAGCTGAAGGTCGGGGACGTCGTCCGCTTCGACCTGTGGTTCCTCGGCTCCGGCCGGGTGAGCGTCGACGCGGTGGTGGTGCCCCCGCAGATGTGACGGGCCCGGGTGACGAGACCGCCGCCCCGGCCGCCCCGGCCGCCCCGGCCGCCTCGGCGCCTCGGCCCGGGGCGCGCCGGCCCATCAGCTTGCGGCGCGTCAGCCCATCAGCTTGCGGATCTCGGTGACGGCCGCGACGAGGGCCTTGCGCTCGGGGACGGTGGTCTCCGGGTGCCACAGGTCCACGAGCAGGCAGGTGCGCGGGCGCGTCCCGTGGTTCCACGCCTCGTGCTCGAAGGAGTAGTCGAAGAGGAGGCAGGTGCCTTCCTCCCACGACCGCCGCTCGCCCGCGACCGCGATCCCGCAGTCCTCGGGGATGTCGACCGCCAGATGCAGGTTGATGCTGAAGTTCCACAGGTCGCAGTGGGGGGCGATCGCCGCGCCGGGGAGCAGGGTCGAGAAGTGGGACTCCAGCAGCGGGCAGAGCTTCCCGGTGTCGACCGCCTCCTCCTTCAGGACCTGGAAGGCGGTCGGCACCGTGTCGGCCGACTCGCTCACCAGGCCGCCCTCGCGGAAGAGATAGAGGGCCTGCCAGTCCGACTGACGCGTGAGGTAGTGCTCGTAATCGGAGAAGGCGCCGCGCCGGGCGGCCCAGGCGGTCTCCAACTCCTTCTTGATGGTGGCATGGTTCGCCTCGAAGGCATGCACCACGGGCGCCAGTTCCGGATGGCCGTACGGATCGTGCCAGGGCTGCTGGGAGATCCCGGGCAGAATCCACTTCGCGCCTTTCTGCAGCGGGTGCCGGTCCCCCTTTCCCGCCGCCAGCATCTGCTCGACCCGGGTGATCGAATCCGATCCGTGCTCACTCCTGATCGCGTCGAAGGCGTTGTCTATCTCCGGGGTCATGAAATCTCCAGGGTCCGAGCCTCACGGTGCGTGCATACCGTGGGGAGGCTACCCAGGACATACCCCTCCCGTCCTGGGGAAAAAGACCCGGTCGGGCCGGTGCGGGGGCGCAGTGGACGGCACGTATGGCGCAATGCGCCGGTAGTGCTTCCACCGCATCGGAATATCGGGTGCGGCCGGGAACCAGGGGGCGGTTTCAGCCGACTTCCTTCAAGCGGAGCTGCGATGAAGGGACCGATGTTTGTCCGGCCGACCGGGAAAGGCGCCAGGGCCTGTCGATGTGCACACCGGGATCCGGTACGGGCTCCCCGAGGTCGCGGCGCAGCGGGGTCCAGGCGTCACCGTCCTCCCAGCCGTGTCGCCCCGGCCCTCGCGGGCAGGTGTCAGTAGCGCACGGCGGTGAAATCGATGGGGCGGGGCTGAAGCGTGCGAACGCGGGCCGTCAGCTGTTCCAGCCGCCCGGCCATCTCCCGGGCGGGGAGCCGCTTGCGGTCGCCGTGTCCCGGCAGCAGCCACTCGAAACGCAGCCGGTCGGCGGTGCGCGCCAAGGACGCGCCCAACTCCTCGATGGAGTACCAGGTGACACTCTCGGCGACCTCCAGATCGACCGTGGTGCGCGACCAGTACAGGCTGTCGCCGCTGAAGCAGTACCGCTCGTCGGCGAGGTAGAGGACGCTGCCCCGGGTGTGACCGGGGAGCGGGTGCGCCATCACCCCCTCGCCGATCTCGACCGGGTCCGTGCCGCGCAGGACGTGGTCGGCGTCCGGCGCGGCGTCGAGATCACCCTCGTGGATCCACAGCCGGGCACCGAAGCGATCGGCGTAGCGGCGGCCGTGCGCGGCATGGTCCCGATGCGTGAGCAGGACGTCGGTGACGGGCCCCCGTTCCTCGTACCGTGCGGCCAGTCCGCTGCTCCAGCGTGGCGTGTCGATCATCATGGTGCCGGCCGGCCGCCGCAGCAGGTAGGAGTTGGCTCCCGCTGTGCGGATCGAGTTGTGCCCGCACAGGAGGACCTCCTCGTCCAGGGCCAAGGGGAAGGGATCCAGGGCACTGTCGAGCCGCCCGTCGACCTGGCGGATCGACCGGACATGACAGGCGAACGCGGCGGCGTGCAGTCGCCGGGCCTCCGCCTCGTTCCGCGGCTGCCGGATCATCTCGGAGCGGCCCGCGGCCTCGCGTATCAGTTCGGGGGCGAGCTGGCGCGCGACGTCGCAGTTCGTACAGCGGGCGTCGACGTACCAGCCGCCGTCCCCCTCGCTCGGCGCTTCCGCGGCGGTGACCGCGCCCCGGTCTCCCGTCGGCACGGTCGATACGGCTGACGGATCGTCGTTCATGGTGACTCCGTCCCGGCTTTGTCGGCCCGCGCCGGTGCGGACCGCACGTCTCCCCAGGGGTATCCCGCGCCGAGGGGAAAGAGGAAGAGGACCGGCGCTTGCGCTTCCCGGTCGAGAGGCGTCCCCGCCCCCGCTACGGCCGGTCCAGCGCCGCGAGGACGGCCAGGCACAGGGTGAGGCCCGTGGCGAACGTGATGCCGCAGCGCCGCAGGGCCGTCGGTACGGCGGCCCCCTCCCAGCGGGCGAGGGCGAAGGCGATCGCTGCGACGACGAGGGAGAAGAGGACGGCCACCGCCAGCGCGAGGAGCAGGAACGCCGGGAAGGTGTGTTTCATGAGGGCACCGCCTGGGTCGTGTGGAGTCGATGACGAAATACGACGATCCCCGGGCGGAATCGCAGGTGGGGCGGTTGGATGTTTCTCCGGTGACAACAGGGGGTTGTCCGGCGGACAAACCATGGGGGAGAGCGAGTGGGCGGGGAGAGGAAGCGGGCGGGGCGGCCGTGGGGAGCGGCCCGGGGCACCTGCGTCGAGATCAACCAGCTGGTCGCGGTGGTGCGGTCCTGGCTCGACGCGTCGGGGGTGTCCGTACGGGAGTTGCACGCACGGCTCACTCCCGAGCACTTCGTCGCCGGAACCGTGCCCGAGGTACGCCGGTTGCGTGACCGGTTGTCCGGCGAGTCACTGGAGTGGGATCTCGTCGAGGCCGTCGCCGACGTGTGCTTTCCCCACGAACAGGCCGACCTCTCCCGCCGCCGCCTCGGGGAGGCGAGGGCGCTGTGGGACCGGGCGGGCACCAACCCCACGACGATCACGCCGTCGCAGGAACTGGTGCCCGCACGGGAACTGCTGGAGGCCAAGGACCGCACCATCGAGGTCCTCCAGGAGATGCAGCGGGCCCGGGAGGCGTACGAGGCCGGTGAGCACGGACGGCAACAGGCCCTGTCGATCGCCACGCTGCTGTTCGTCATGCTCGGTCAGGCCCAGGCGAAGGTCGTGGAACTGAAACGCCGGCTCGACGCGATGGAGTGGGTGGCGGTCGACGTCCCGGGCGGCGAGGGGGTGGTCGAACTGCTGTCCCGTGCGCAGCGGCAGGAGACGGAACTCCGCGAACAGCTGGTGCGCGCCGAGCGGGAGCGGGGCATCGCCCAGCAGGTCGCCGACCACGCGGCGCGGCGTATCCAAGAACTGGAGGCCGAGCTGGCCGAGCTGCGGCTCCGTATGGGGGAGGACGAACCCTCCCGGACGCGGGAGCCGGCCCCCCCGCTGTCCGGGCCCGATCTGCACGCGCTCGGCACCGACGACGCCGCGCTCAACGACGTGGACCGTGCGCTGGAGAAGGCGCGCGCCGTTCTGGACGAGGGGCACGAGGCGGTCCAGCAGGCCGCCGACGAGGTGGGTTACTGGACGTCCTCGAACCCCCCGGGTTCCGCGGCGGGAACCGGGATGTACGTGCCCGGGCAACTGCGGCAGGACCAGGGAAGGCCAGCCGCAGGGTTGTCCGGAACAACCCCGGACAACCCGCCGACCAGCCCGCCCACCAGCCCGCCGACCAGCCCACCCGCCATCCCGCCCACCAGCCCGTCGACCATCCCGCCCACCATCCCACTGTCCAGCCCGCCGACCAGCCCCGGGACATCGGTCCCCGCGCTCGGATCCCCACCGCCTCCGGGCGCCGACCCCCAGGGCGATGTCTCCGAGTCGATCCGCCGGATCACCGCGGGACGGGACCCGGAGGACATCGTGAGGCGGCTGTGCCAGGCCCTCGTCCCCACCATCGCCGACGCGGTCATGGTCCATCTGCGGGACCCCCTCCCGGTGGGCGACGAGGAGCACACGGGCCCGCTGGTGCTGCGGCTGCAACAGGTCCACCCGCCGCACGCCGCGGAGGGCGCCGAGTCGTGCCACGTACGCCCCGGCAGCGCGCTCTCCGAGGTGCTGAACGGGGCACTGCCGGTCGCCACCGACTCGCCGGTCGGCTGCGCCGCGCTGCCGGAACTGCTCGGTGAGGGACACGGACGCGACGGCGGGCACACCGTCCTCGTGCCCCTGCACGGTCGCCGGCGGGTCATCGGCATGGCGGTCCTCCTGCGCCAGCCCTCGGGGCGGCCCTTCCAGGAGGCCGATCTGTCGGTCGCCGACGAGTTCGCCGTCCGCAGCGCGCTCGCCGTCGACAAGAGTCACAATCTGCGGGCCGCGGTCCAGAACCTCCATCTCGCCCGCAGTCTCGCGGACACCCTGCAGACCGTCGCCGACGGCGTCGTGACGGGACTCGGCTACGAACTGGCGTGTGTCAACCTCGTCCGGCCGGACGGCGATCTCGTCGTGGCCGCCTTCGCGGGCGACGCCGACGACGAGGCGCTCATCACCGGCCGCGTCGGCTCCCGCGCCTCCTGGGAGCGCCGCTTGCACATGGGTGAGGCATGGGGCGAGCTGGTCTTCATCCCCCACACCGAGGGCAGGGTGCTCGATGACGACGACGTACCGCAGTGGCACACCGACGGCCCGGCCCCCCGCTTCGAGGACGAGTGGCACCCCTCCGACCGGCTCTTCGCACCCCTGTACAACCGGACTGCTTCCGGCGCCCCCCAGGGTGAGCTGATCGGAGTGATCTCCGTGGACTGGCCCCTCACCCGTCGCCGCCCCCGGCCGGACGAGCGCCGGGACCTGGAGGAGTACGCCTTCCAGGCCGCCACCGCGATCAGCAACGCGCGGTTACGCGCGAACATGCAGCGCGCACTGGTCCGGCTGGACCGGGAGCAACAGTCCCTGCGCGCCAGCGAGGAGAGCTTCCGGCAGGCATTCGAGTACGCCCCCTCCGGCATGGCCATCGCCGAGATGGGCGGCGACGACCACGGCCGCCTCCTCCGGACGAACGACGCGCTGTGCCGCATGCTGGGCCGCCCGGCCTCCACCCTGCGCCGCTCCACGCTCACCGACCTCGTCCACCCCGAGGACATAGGCGTCCTGCTCCGCACCAGCGCCGAGGGCGGGCACGCGGAAGTGCGCCTGGGGCGCCGCGACGGCACCTTCGTGTGGGTCTCGCTGCGCAACAGCGTGGTCGCGGATGCCGCCGACGGTCCCCGCTTCCTGCTCAGTCACATCGAGGACATCGAGGAGCGCAAGCGCCGCGAGCTGGCACTCGCCCACCGCGCCTCCCACGACGCCCTCACCGGCCTGCCGAACTCCGCCGAGTTGCACGCCCGTATCGCCGCCCGGATCTGCGCCCTCCCGGAGTCGGACGTCGTCACGGAGGCACCGGAGGGAGCCGACGGCCCCCACCTCGACCACGCCGACCCGGCCGGAACCCACCCTTCCCACGTGGCGGCGCCCGTGGGTGCCAACCCCCGTGGCCTGGCCGTGATCTTCTGCGCCCTCCGCGACTTCAAGGCGGTCAACACCCGTTTCGGGCACGACGGGGGAGACGGCGTCCTCGTCGAGGTCGCCCGGCGGCTCGGCCGGACCGTACGCGACGGCGACACGGTCGCCCGATACGGCGGTGACGAGTTCGTCGTCCTCGCCGCCGACCTCAGCCCCGCCGACGCGCAGACCACGGCGGTGCGGTTGCAGAACCAGATCCACCTGCCGATCCGCCTGGGCGAACAGGCCACGCGCACCCGCGCGAGCATCGGCATCACCTGGGCCCAGTGCGGGACAGACCCCGGCGACATCCTGCGGGCGGCCCGCAGATCCGCGTCCTGAGGGGCCCGCCGCCGCAGCTCTCCCGACCCACGCCCACGCAGGTCAGGCGGGACGCGGCGGCGTCCGTATCTCAGATGTCCCGGAAGAGACCAGCGAGTGCGGTGACCTGCCGCGATGAGCGGTTGGCGGCCGCTGACCTGCGCGAATGACCTTTCGGCTATTTCACGTTCGTGCCGCTTGATGGGGCCGGAAGTCCCAGAAAAGTCCCAGGGGACTCCCACAGCTGACGGGTGTCTTTCGGCTCTGTACGGCAGGCCGGGTTCGTCGAACTGCCTAGTTTCCAGCCAGGGTGGTGGAGCCCGGATGTCGAGTAACTGGCGCTCGGCCGATGACTTGCGGGATGGTGGGGTCCTGATGATCGACGACGACTCCGAGGTCGCTGGTGACAGTGAGCCGGCAGTGCCCGCCAGCCCTCGGACGCCCTACAGCGAGAGGCCCGTCGCGCGGGCCCGGGGGGCGAAGGCTCAAGAGCTGATCGAGCGGCTCGTCGCCGAGGGCCGCTTTCGGATCACCGACCCTGATGACGACGAGGTCGCGGAGTGGGGGCGCGTCGTCAACTATGCGAAACGGCACGGCCTGGAACCAGCGGGCAAGCGCATTGAGAAGGTTCCGTACGGTGGGCCGGGGCTGGAGCTGTTCCTTGCGGATGGCCCGCATCCCAATGCGCGGAGTCAACGGGCGAAGGCGGGCGGGGATCCGGTTCCGGGCTGATGACCAAGAGGGCCACCATCTCGCCGTTGTTGCGCTGGTAGTGGCGGGTGCTGAGGTGGCTGACCTCGCACGTCTCCTCGATGCGGGCACCTGAGCGACGCAGGGTTTCGACCGCGGCCCAGTCCCAGAAGGCTGTCTCTTCCTCTGCTTCGATCTGGATCAGCTGCCCGGTGTCGTCCCGGACGCGGATGGGTGTGCGGTGGCCGCCGCGGGCGAGGGTGAGGTCTGCCGCCCACCAGGATGGGGTGTCCGGGCCGCTCGGTGAGGTCCAGCAGGGTGCGCGAGGCGTGTACGGGGTGGTGTCCAGGCCGTCGATGGCCGGGCGGGCGGTGCGCATCCCGGCAACAGGAAAATCTTGTCGGTCTCCAGTGCGGTGCCGTCCACGGTGGGCCGCCCGCGGCGTGGTGGAGCGGCCCTCGGCATGGAAGAGGTCCAAATCCTGGGCCCGGTCGACTGCCTTGTCCGAGCCGGAGCGGATGCCCTCGACGATGGCGTTCTACGGGCGACGGCGGCGGCCAGGTCCGTGGTGGGGGCGCTGGTGGTCACGCCGAACTCGGCGGCACGGTGTACCTGGTGGGTCACCGCGCGGAGGCGATCACCGTCTTGGTGGGGATGCAGCCGCAGTTGAGGCAGGTGCCGCCGAGTTTCTCCGTCTCTTTGTCATGGGCTGGGTCGGTGACCTGCGGGGATCTTTCCTGCGGGGCGCTGACCTGGCTCAGGCAGTTGGTGCCGCTGTGGGTCAGCTTTCCATGGTGTCCTTGATTTCGTCCTGGAGCCGCTTCTGCTCATCTGTGCTGAGCGAGTCACCCTCGACTACATGGAGGGCCCAGGGTGTATCGCACCAACCCTCATGACTCGGATCTGGGCAGATGGCGTCGACGAAGCGGTCAACCAGAGCGTCCTTCTGCTCTGCTGTGGCTTCCAGAGCGATGACCACTTTCCAGAGCTCAGGCGCGTCACTCATTTTCTGTGTCCTTCCATTGAGGGATGGCGAAAGGGATCGGCCACCGTACAGAGTGGCGGCCGATCCCCTCGTCTATCGGGCGTCAGCTGTCAGATCGGTCATGGACCGCATCCGCACCAGCTGCCGTACGTGCCGCCCCAGACGTAACTGCGCCACGCGATGCCCCAGGTCGAGCGGTTCTGTCGGCGCATCCAGTCAGGAGGGTTACGCATGTGGATCACCCTTGGGTTGTAGTTGCCGTCCCACCACTGCCTCAGACGGTTCTTGGTGCAGTCGAAAGTCCGGCAGTGCTTCGTGCGGCAGCCTCGGGGTGCCTGGCTGGAAGCGTCCTTCTTCGCCGCTCTGCTCGCCGCGTCCTGGGTCTTGCCCGAACCTGCGCCCCAGACGTATCCGGTACATTTGGGGTCACTGCCGACCAGGGCGCACTTGGCCTTGCACTTCCATGCCTGGCCGTCGAGGTCGAACTGGCTGATTGGGTCACCAGGATAGCCGTAGAGGTTCGCGCCACCCCCGACGATCGGGTCGACCGAAAGGAAGCGTCCGGTGTCCGGGTTGTAGACCCGAACCCCCATCAGGGTGAGACCGGTGAGGGTCTCACCCGAGCGCTGCTTTCCGCCCAGCCAGCCGTAGCGGACGTCCTGCTGTCCGGCCCTCGGGTTGCCGTTCTCATCACTGTCGAGCGCGAGCGGAGCCGCGCTGCTGTCCAGTGGGAGCAGGAGGGCAACGTCCCCATGGATGTTCGTGAGCTGGAGGACGCGGTCTCCGGTCTTGCTCGTTGTTGCGGTCAGTTCGCCGCTCGCCGTGGAGACGTTACGAGTCACTGCTCCGGTGGAGGTGTCCTCGATGATCCAGCGAGGGCTGTCGGACTCACTGCAGTAGTGGTTCAGCTTGGTCTGCACCGTGGTCCACGAGCTGCCGCTGCCGGTCTCCACCGTCCAGGACCGGAAGCGCTGTGCCGCATCCAGGGCCCAGGTCTGACGCTCGCCGTTCGCAGTCTGCCGGTAGACGAGGTCGTTGACGTAGAAGCTGAACGTGCCGTCACCGGGCACCGCAGTGGATCGCCCGAACGCGTCGTACGTGTAGCCGGTGTCGACGAGCCTGTCCGCGCTGTCGTACGTGTAATTGGTGGTGGTGCCTCCGCTGGTGGGGCAGTCGGCGCCCGGCGAGCCGGTCGCGGTGGTCAGGGACTTGCGGTTGGTGCGGGCGTCGAAGGTGTACGAGCGACGGGTGCAGATCGTCTCGGAGGTGTCCTCGACAGTGGTGAGACGTCCCGCTGCATCGTATTGATAGGTCTGGTCGGACCAGCCCGCGTGCCGGGACACCTGGTCGTGAGCCGTCGTGGCCACCGTGTCCGAGTAGACGATGGTGCCGTCGCTGTCCCGGGTGTAGGTGCGTTTGACAGTCGCACCCGTCGTGCCGTCGGTCACCTTGAGGGTGTAGCCGCCGGGCATCTTTTCGCTGCTGACCGAGCCGTCCGCGTCGTACATTGCCTGGAAGGCACCGGCGACCGAGTCTGTCGTGGTCGTGGCCAGGCCCCGCGGTTCAGCGGAGTGATCGTACGTGTAGGTCACGGTTGACGGGACAGAGTCACTTACCTTGACCGGGCGGTTGAGGATGTCGTACTCGGTCGTGGTCTTGCCGTTGTCGGCATCCGTGTAGGAGACCAGACGGCCGAGTTTGTCGTACTGCTTGGTGATGGTTCCGGCAGTGGGCGACACGGTCTTGACCGCGCGGCCGGTGGTGGTGTCGTACTTGGTGGTGCTCTCCGGCAGAGCTTGTCCTGTGCCGCCGCTCGTCTTCACCGTGGTGACACGGCCAGCCCCGTCGTAGGACGTGGTGGTGGTCCGGGTCACGCCGTTCGCGGTGTCAGTGACCTTGGCCGGGTTTCCCCACCAGTCGTATTCTGTCGTGCTGCTCGGCAGTTGGGTGGGGTTGGATCCGCCGCCGATGATCGCACCCCCTGGGCTGGTGGTGCACACTTGGTCGGCCCATTCGGGGCGTCCCTGGCACGTTCCGGTTCCGGTTGCCGCCCAGTAGGTGATCACCTGGGTCGTGACGTCGGTCCCGTCGGCGCCGGGCTGAATCTTCTTGGTGACGCGACCTTGTGCGTCGTATTCCGTCGTGGTGGTCAGGGCCAGTCCGGCTGGGTCCTGGACGGACTTCATGGGAAGACCCTTGGCCCAGTCGTACGTGGTCTCCTTGATCCGTGTCTCCCCTTGGACGCCGGGATGCTCGCGTACCTCCAGACCCGTGGAGACCTTGGTGACCTGGTCTTTGACCTTGGCTGTGCCGTCCGTGGGGCGACCCTCGTCGTACGTGGTCAGCGTCCAGGAGCGTCCGGTCACCGATGTCCCGGAGGGAACAAGAGTGGTCGTGCCGGACTTGAGGTCGGAAGTGAGATCCACCCTGTGCAGGGGACCGAACTCTTCCAGTTCGCGGGTCCCGGTGCTGTTGTACACCCACCGGTCGGAGAGCAATTCGGCGCGCTCGGCACTGGTCAGCTGAGCGATGCCCAACTCGGCCTGTTGCTCCCGGTCGGCCGCAGTCAGTCCGAGCGCGATCGCCCGGTTGGCGGCAGAGAGCTGGCGGACGGCGTTGCCGTGCTGGTCGTGCTCGGTGGTCGTGGTGTGCCCGCCCGGCACGACAAAGTTGACCTCGCGCCCGGAGGCGCCCAGATAGTGGATGCTAGCGCGCTGATAGCCAGTGGCCGTAAGTCCGCCACCGGCATGGGAGGCAGGCTTCACATCGGTGAGGAAGATCGCGGTTGCATCGGTCGGTGTATCGGTCTGTCCCCATGCCCTGACATCGGAGGAGCCCATCGCGTAGGGGGCCGCCGTGCCGGTCAGCGGCACGGCGTACACGAGGTTGGTGACGGCCTCGCCGTCCACCACGTCGAGGGCGCCTTGCTGCAGGGCCGGCCGGGAGACAGTGAGGAGCATTCCGTCAGCCGCCGCTGAGCTGGCTCCCGCCTTGCCGTAGGTGAAGTTCCACGGCAGATCGCCCGGCTGCGTGAGCTGGGTGACCCGACCAGAGCTGTCGTAGGTGTAGGTCGTCTTCAGAGCGGGACTGATCTGTGGGTTCCAAGCCTCGCGCAGCCTGCCGAGGTCGTCGTAGGCGTAGGTCTGGGTGACCCTAGAGGTGGCGTTCGCCGCGCCAGGTTCCGTTGCCCAGAGCCGAATCTCCTTTACCTGCCCGCTGTAGTCGCCGAATGCGCTGCTTGTGGCGGTGGTGGTTGTCGCGTAGACGAACTCAAGGACACGGCAGCCCTTCGTGGCCGGATCCGAAGAACAGGAGGTCGAGGTGACGCCGGAGTTCGGAGCGATGATCCGCTTGGGACGGGCGAGCGTCTTGCCGCCTGAGGTGATGGTCTCGGACACGACGGTTGTGCTGGTGCCGGTGAGCCCGACGGGCTCTGTCTTCGACACCTGCCACGTCGTGGCGCTCGCCTCGGGCTTGGTGAAGGTGGTTTCGATCCCCTCAGTGTCGGTCAACGTGAAGCTGCCGCTCACACTGCCCGTCAGTGTGAGGGACTCCGAGCCTGGCTCGGGGAACCAGCCGTCCTTCGCGGCGTTGGCCGTGAAGTGGATGCTGTCACCGTCTGCCGAGACCACGTCTACGGCCGTGTCGGACACCTTGCGCAGGTAGGTGGAGTTCGACTCCGTGAGCTGCGCGACCGTGCCAGACACCCATTCCTTGCCGAAGATGGCAGCCTGGCCCTCTTCCTGGGCCCCCTTGTTGGGGGTACGGGATGACGCAGTGCGCGAAACGGAGAGCGCGAACGCGGAAACGTCCGTCTCCGAAATGGTGTAGTCACCGGTGAGCAGGTTGACCAAACCTGGGCCAAGCCGCTCTGTCGCGGCACCCTCGGCGTTGCGGTCGACAACCACGGTCAGCGGCTCGGTGGCGCCGGACGTGCTGTTCGGGCCAGTGAAGTCGGCCTTGAGCTGCACAGTGCCATCGGGATCGACGGTGTCGGTGGTGTTCCACACCAGACCCGAGTTCTTGCCGCTGGTGAGGGCGACCGGCCATGCGGTGAGCGCGTTGCCACCCGAAGTGACGTCTCCGACTGGGATCTTGACCCAGGAGTCGGCCTCGGAGCGGCGCCAGGAGAACGAGACGCTGTCGTACTTGGTCGCGTCGGCCTCGGCGACCAGGGACAGGCGGCGTGCGGTGCGCTCGCCGTCGGAGGGCTGGACGAAGCCGCCCTGTCCGGCGTGGAAGGTGTACTCGATCGCCTCGGACTTGTTGTCCGCCTTGTCGACCGCGCGCACCTGCAGGGTGTGGGTGCCGTCCTGCGGTGGGGTGATGGGGATGGCCTTGTCGGCGGCGGATCCGCCGGTGGCGACCTTGGTCCAGGTGACGCCGTCCATGGACCACTCCAGCCAGTTGTGGTCGGACGCGGGCGGGGTGACGGTGAAGGTGCCGGCCTGCCCAGCGCCCTTGACCCACTCGCCCGACGGGTAGTCAGTGGAGACGATCTTCGATGGGGCGGAGGGGGCACTGGTGTCGACCGTGAAGGTCTTCCAAGCTGACCAGCCGGTGTTGTAGTGCGTGCCGTCGTACGGGCTGGTACGGAACTTGTACGTCTTGCCGTTGGCCAGCACCCCGGCGGGGACGGTCACTGAGGCGACCTGCCCAGAGGGCACGTACTTGGAGACGATAACGTTCCCGACCTGGCTGTTGGCAGCGTTGTCGTAGATCTGGAAAGTGCCGTTGACCTTGTCACCATCGGCGTCGACGAAGGTGTCCCGCAGCGTGGGCGTGGTGGTGTTCACCGTGTAGGCGCCGCTGTAGGAGAAGTACGGCGGGCCGGCCTCCTGCTTGGCGCCGGTGCGCGGCCGGTAGTTGTAGTTGACGACCAGCTTGGGCGGGTTGGAGGCGGCGTTGGCGGAGTTGACCCGCTTCCACTGGGCCACCACGGTCTCGCTGGAGGCGCGCAGGCCCATGTGGCCGCGGGTGGCCTTGGCGGACGCCCACTCCTGCACGAGCGTGGTCACGTCGGCGTTGATCCAGCCGTCCGGCTGGGTGGAGCAGCCAGGGTTGCCGGTAGTCTCGGTGGATGTGGCCTTCTTCGCCGTCCATGTCGGCTGCGAGGTCCAGCGAGAGGAGGTCGAGGCCGCCCCGGTGGACCACACCTCCCACGGATACAGCTTGCAGTCGGTGTTGGCCGAGTGGAAGTTCCACAAGCTCAGCTTGGCGTCGAGGATCATGGCGTCCTGGATCGGCGTGGTGTTCCAGGAGATGAAGGAACGCGCCGTCCGCGGGGTGCCATTCGAGTTGGTCGTGCCGGGGTTACCCAGGTCCAACTCGGTGTCCGTCGACCAGTCGACCGTCTCGCCCTGCTGCACGTAGGTGTCGAAGACGTTGCTCAGCGAGGAGGCGGACGGATCCACCGTCACGGGGTACTTGGTCTCCGGGTCGGCGAGGAACTTCGCGTCCGGCGTGACTACCAAGTCGACGGAGGAGCCCTTCTGCACGACCTTCAGGCCGACCTTGGCCTTGTGGGTGTGCTCGCCGGACCGCTTGTCGACGGTGGCGTCCCACATCACCGGGGCAGGCATGACGGCCCGCTTGTTGTTCTTCTTGTCGGTGAACAGCACACTCTCGTCGGCCAGTTGCTTCGCCTTCAGGCCCTTGGCCTTCAGCGGCAGGATGTAGGAGTAGCCGCCCGAGTCGGGGCGTTCCTTGATCTCGACGTACTGCTCGAAGCCTGTGCGTGTGGCCTCGACGACCACGTCCGCACCAGGCACGGCGTTGACGTACTCCGCGCGCGTCCCGTCGAGCTTCGGCTTCGGCAGCCCGCCCTTCCACTGCAGGGTGATCTGCTGGTCGCCCTCGCCTAGCGTCACCAGGTCGGTGGCCTTGGCCTCGCGCGCGGCCGTCAATGATTTTGCTGGCGTACCTGCCTTGCCCGCGAGTCGCAGCCCCTCCGGGTGCGCGACCGGCTCCACACCTGAGCCAGATTCACGCAGTTCCACATCGACGTCGACCCACTTGCCGTCCTGCTTGAAACGGACCGGCCCGGCCGCGAACTCGGTGGTGAGGCTGCCGTCCTTGTTCACCCACGTCGTCGATGTCTCGGTGCGCTCCGAGAGCGCTTCAACCCGCTTGCCGGACAGCCTTGCCGCCACACGGGCGGAAGGAATGTCAGCTGCCTGGGTTGCTGTCACTTTCTTCGGCGAGTCCGCGGCTTCAGGCGGTGCTGTTGCAACGGAACTTGTGGCGTCGAGCAGGGTGATGGCCATGGCCAAGGCGACACCGCCCGCTGTCCAGCGAACGTTCCCCCCGAGCCAAGGCCGCCCGCGCCGTCGGGGCGCGGATCTGTCAACCGTCATGATTCTTCGACCTCTCGCATTTTCATTGGCATCACCCACGTGATGACAATGTGAAGGTATGCGTCAGGTGAAGATCGGAAATGGTGACAAGATCGCAGAAGGTGGGCAGGGGGACGCCTTGATGCATTGGTGATCTGTGTCACTCTGGCGGTCAACTGGCGTGACAGGACTGGGCGTTCACCTAGGTGGTGCAGGAAATTCGGCCACTGATGGCTGGAAAGTTCAGATAGAGCGCGCTTCCGAATTGGGTCTGAGAGGGCGCTTGAGGTGGTGTCCACGCGGTTCTAGGGGATGCCGTCGGCGCCGACCCGCCGGACCTGGGTGTGCTTGCACGGTGCCCGGACCCGGGCTCCCTGAACCAACACGTGCGAGCCCCTGGTACGAGCCGGCCGCTCCATCGGCAGACCGCCCACCCCTCTGAAAGCGGCCTACAGGGACCTCTCCATACCACCCGCTACCGGGTGAAGGGGATACCGGGCGTCAGGGACTGTTCGTTCGACGTCCTGAACGACGCCAAGACCTGGCTCGCGACAGCCCAGACCGATGTGCGGCGCCAGGAGTTCGTCGACCCGCGAGACGGCGACCTACCACTCAAGGACTACATCAGCGTGCACTGGTGGCCCTCCCAGAGCGGAGACCCGTCCACGATCGAGCGCATCGAGCAGCGGGTCCGCCGCCATATCCTTCCGCACCTCGGGGCGCTCCCCCTGAACACGGTGGGGACCGACGTCCTGCGGAACTGGAAGAAGCGGCTGGAGCAGGACCTTGGGCCCACCTCCATCCGCCTCGTCTGGGCCACGCTGTCCAGCGTTCTCCAGGCCGCCGTCGAGGACCGCCGGCTCGCACGCAACCCGTGCCGCGCGAAAACCGTCCGGCCGCCGGCCGCTGCTCCGGGCAGGCTGGAGGCATGGCCGCAGGAACGCATGCTGGCGGTCCGCGCCGCCCTGCCGGACCGCTACCGGATCCTCGTGGAGATAGGCGCGGGTCTCGGCCTGCGCCAGGGCGAGGCGTTCGGGCTCAGCCTCGATGACTTCGACTTCGACGAGGGCGTCGTCCACATCCGGCGTCAGGTCAAGATGGTGCGGGCGAGCCTCTGCTTCGCGCTCCCCAAAGGCCGCAAGGTCCGCGACGTGGCACTGCCCTCCAGCGTGGCGGAAGCGGCACGACGGTACGCTGCCGCGTTCCCGACCGTGCCGGTCACCATGGCCTGGGACGACCCCCGCCCACCAAAGACACCGGTGGAGGCCAAGCACCGCCGACCCAGGACGTACAACCTGCTCGTGACCGGCCGCGAGCGCAAAGCGATCAACCGGAACTACTTCAACTCCTACATCTGGAAACCCGCGCTGACCAAAGCCGGCGTGATCGGCGGCCTGGAGCAGCGCGCCGACGGACAGCGCGTCTGGGAACCCTCCCGCGAACACGGCTTCCACGCGCTGCGCCACTTCTACGCCTCGGAGCAGCTGGAAGCCGGCGAGTCGGTCGTCTCACTCGCCCAGTGGCTGGGGCACTCCGACCCCGGGTTCACCCTGCGGAAGTACGCGCACTTCCTGCCCCGCGCGGGCGCCCGCGGCACCGCCGCCATCGACGCCCTGTTCGGCTAGCAGGAAGTGGGGCCGGGAACGCTCCCGGGCTCAAAGTCCCAGAGAAGTCCCACAGCCGCCGCCGCACCCCCACCTGACCCATGTTTTGGCAGGTCAGACGGGGTGCGGCGGCATCTATATGTCAAATGTCCCGGAAGATCTCGATCTGCGCGCCGATCGAGTTCAGGCGCTCCGCCAGGTCCTCGTAACCCCGGTTGATGACATAGACGTTGCGCAGGACCGACGTGCCCTCCGCCGCCATCATCGCCAGGAGGACGACGACCGCGGGGCGCAGGGCCGGGGGGCACATCATCTCGGCGGCGCGCCAGCGGGTGGGGCCCTCCACCAGGACGCGGTGGGGGTCGAGGAGTTGGAGTCGGCCGCCGAGGCGGTTGAGGTCGGTGAGGTAGATCGCGCGGTTGTCGTAGACCCAGTCGTGGATGAGGGTCTTGCCCTGCGCCACCGCCGCGATCGCCGCGAAGAACGGGACGTTGTCGATGTTCAGGCCCGGGAACGGCATCGGGTGGATCTTGTCGATCGGCGCCTCCAGTTTGGAGGGCCGGACCGTCAGGTCCACCAGGCGGGTCCGGCCGTTGTCGGCGACGTACTCCGGGCTGCGGTCGTGGTCCAGGCCCATCTCCTCCAGGACCGCCAGTTCGATCTCCAGGAACTCGATGGGGACCCGGCGCACGGTCAGTTCGGACTCCGTCACCACCGCCGCGGCCAGCAGGCTCATCGCCTCCACCGGGTCCTCGGACGGGGAGTAGTCCACATCCACGTCGATGGTCGGGACCCCGTGGACGGTCAGGGTGGTCGTGCCGATGCCCTCGACCTTCACCCCGAGCGCCTCCAGGAAGAAGCACAGGTCCTGGACCATGTAGTTGGACGACGCGTTGCGGATGGTCGACACGCCGTCGTGCCGCGCCGCCGCCAGCAGCGCGTTCTCCGTCACCGTGTCGCCCCGCTCGGTCAGCACGATCGGGCGGTCCGGGCTCACCTTGCGGTCCACGACCGCGTGGTACTGGCCCTCCGTCGCCGCGATGTCGAGACCGAACCGGCGCAGCGCGATCATGTGCGGCTCGATGGTCCGGGTGCCCAGGTCGCAGCCGCCGGCGTACGGCAGCTTGAAGCGGTCCATCCGGTGCAGCAGCGGACCGAAGAACATGATGATCGAACGGGTGCGTACGGCGGCGTCCGCGTCGATCGCCGCCATGTCCAGGTCGGCCGGCGGCACGATCTCCAGGTCCACCCCGCCGTTGATCCAGCGGCTGCGCACTCCGATGGAGTTGAGCACCTCCAGCAGCCGGTAGACCTCCTCGATCCGCGCCACCCGGCGCAGCACCGTACGGCCCTTGTTGAGCAGCGTCGCGCACAGCAGGGCCACGCACGCGTTCTTGCTCGTCTTGACGTCGATCGCCCCGGACAGCCGGCGACCGCCGACCACCCGCAGATGCATCGGGCCCGCGTAGCCCAGGGACACGATCTCGCTGTCCAGCGCTTCACCGATTCGGGCGATCATCTCAAGGCTGATGTTCTGGTTGCCGCGCTCGATGCGGTTGACGGCGCTCTGGCTGGTTCCGAGCGCCTCGGCGAGCTGCGACTGCGTCCAGCCCCGGTGCTGCCGGGCGTCACGGATGAGCTTGCCGATGCGTACGAGGTAGTCGTCTGCCATGAGGTTGAGGCTATCTCAGATATGAGATGGCGCCTCCCGGGGGGTCCATTCGGGTGAAGTGCCGTCAATCATGCCTGGTGGGGCTGGTGGTGCGACAACGGGTGCATGATGACAAAACAGGCCATGTCCCGCCTGTGAGCGTGGGCTCAGTCCTGCCGTCCGTCCGCGCTCAGGCCCCTCATCACCAGGTCCAGCAACCGCCCCGCCCGCTGCTCCCACTCCTTGTCCGGGGCGATCTGCCACAGACCGGAGATGGCGAGCGCGAAGTCGTCCGGGGTGGTGCCGGGGCGGATGGTTCCGGCCTCCTCGTTGGCGCGCAGGAGCAGTTCGATCGCCTCCGTGATCGACGAGTGCCCCGGCAGGGTTCCGCCCGGCCGGCTGGTGACCTGGCGGATGGCCTCCGCGAGGCTGGCCTTCGTCATGCAGTATCCGGCCAGCCGGTCCATCCACTCCCGCAGCGCCCGCCGTGGCGGCAGGGTCTCCAGCAACTCCCGCGCGGCGTCGGCCACCTGCCGCATCTCCTGCCGGTACAGCTCCACGACCAGCGCCTCGCGGTTCGGGAAGTGGCGGTACAGGGTGCCCTGTCCCACGCACGCCTTCTTCGCGATCGTGCTCAGCGGTGTACCGGCGTCGCGCGCCAGCTCGGTCAGGGCCACGGCCAGGATGCGCTCGCGGTTGCGCTGCGCGTCCGTGCGCTGCGACGTCTCCTGGCGTTGTGACGTCTCCGCGCGCTGCGACGTCTCCTGACGCCGTGACGTCTCCTGGTGCTGTGACGTCTCTGCGCGGTCGGGCGCGTCCGTGCCGCGCGACGCGTCGTCCGTCTGCTTCATGTGGTCCTCCCGGCGGGCCGCGGCCGAATCCGATCTTGCGAACCGGACAGCTGTCCGCTACGTTTCGTAGCCTAGCGGGCGGACAACTGTCCGTTTACTCAGCCCCGGGGGAAAGAAGGCTCACCATGGCTCCGGCCCCGGCGTCGACGTCCAGCGCCGTCACCCTCCAGGTCAACGGGGAGAAGCATCCCCTGCACCTCGACCACCGCACCACCCTGCTCGACGCGTTACGCGAACGGCTCGACCTCAACGGCACCAAGAAGGGCTGCGACCACGGTCAGTGCGGCGCCTGCACGGTACTGATCGACGGGCGTCGCGCCCTGTCCTGTCTACGGCTCGCGGTCACCGCCGAGGGCAGCGAGATCACCACCGTCGAAGGACTGGCCGAGGGCGACCGACTGCATCCGGTGCAGCAGGCGTTCCTGGACCTCGACGGCTATCAGTGCGGCTACTGCACCCCCGGCCAGATCTGCTCCGCCCTCGCCGTCATCGAGGAGCACGCGGCCGGCTGGCCCAGCGCCGCCACCGAGGACATCCGCCCCGAGGCGCGGACCACGGCCCTCACCCCCGAGGAGATACGCGAGCGGATGAGCGGCAACCTGTGCCGCTGCGGGGCGTACGTCGCCATCGTCGAAGCCGTCGCCCACGCGGCGCAGCCGCAGTCCGACGCCCACGCCGCGCAGCCGCCGCCACACGCCGACGCCTCCGTGGCACAAGCGCACGCCGAGGCCGCCGAGGGAGCCGCGCTGTGAAGGAGTTCGCCTACGACCGCGCCCCCGACATCCCCACCGCCCTCGCCCTCCTCGGCGACGACCCCGACGCCCGCTACCTCGGCGGCGGCACCAACCTGGTCGACCTGATGAAGACCGGCGTCGAGCGGCCCGCCCGGCTCGTGGACCTCGCCGCCCTGCCCCTCGACCGGATCGACCGCGCCGCCGACGGCTCCGTGCACATCGGCGCGACCGTCACCAACAGCGACCTCGCCGTCCACCCCGACATCCGGCGCGGCCACCCCGCGCTCACCCGCGCCGTCCTGGCCGGTGCCTCCGGTCAGCTGCGCAACATGGCCACCGTCGGCGGCAACCTCCTCCAGCGCACCCGCTGCCCCTACTTCACCGACCTCACCGGCCCCTGCAACAAGCGCGAGCCGGGCAGCGGCTGCCCCGCCGTCGCCGGTGAGCACCGGCATCACGCCGTCCTCGGCGCGTCCGGGCACTGCGTCGCCGTGCACCCCTCGGACCTCGCCGTCGCCCTCACCGCCTTCGACGCGCGGGTGACGTACGAGACCACCGACGGCACCGGCACCCTGCCGTTCACCGACTTCTACCTCCCCGTCGGCGACACCCCGCACCGCGAGACCGCGCTCCCGTCCGGCGCCCTGATCACCGGCGTCACCCTGCCGCCGCCCGCCCCGGTCACCGTCCGTTCCACCTACCGCAAGGTCCGCGAACGCGCCTCGTACGCCTTCGCGATCGGGTCGGTCGCGGCCGGGCTGGACATCGAGGACGGGATCGTACGGGAGGTCCGCCTCGCCCTCGGCGCGGTCGCCTCCCGGCCCTGGCGGGCGTACGCCGCCGAGCGGGCGCTGACCGGCCGCCCGGCGACCGCGACGGCCTTCACCGACGCCGCCGACGCCGAACTCGCCGCCGCCGCGCCGCTGCCCGGCAACGCGTACAAGGTGCCTCTCGTCCGCAACCTCGTCGTCGCCGTCCTCACGGAACTCGCCCAGGAGGCCGACCGATGAGCAGCACGCCCCCCGGGACGGGCACCGCCACCGCCACCCGGCCCCGCCCCGCCGTCGGGGTGCCCCACACCCGGGTCGAAGGCCCCCAGAAGGTCACCGGCCAGGCCCGCTTCTCCGCCGAGATCCCGTTCCCCGAACTCGCCCACGGCTGGCTGGTGCTGTCCTCCGTCACCCGGGGACGCGTCACGGGCGTGGAGGACGGGCCGACCCTGGCCATGCCGGGTGTGCTCACCGTGCTGCACCACGGCAACGCGCCCCGCGTCGAGCCCCGGCCCGGCATGCTCGGCCCCCCGGACCTCACCGTCGCCCTCTTCCAGCACGACCGGGTGCCCTCCCGCGGCTGGCCCGTCGCGCTGGTCGTCGCCGAGACCTCCGAGCAGGCCCGCGAGGCCGCCGAGACCCTCGTCGTGCGCTACGAGGAGGAGCCGCACGACACCGCGCTCCACGAGGAACACCCCGGCGCCTACGTCCCCGAGCAGGGCGACCCCGTGGCCCGCAAGGGCGATCTCGCCGCCGCGCTCGCGGGCTCCGAGGTCGTCGTGGACGAGCTGTACAGCACCCCGGAACAGCACCATCACCCCATGGAGCCGCACGCGGCCACCGCCCGCTGGGAGGACGGCCGGCTCGAACTGACCGACTCCAACCAGGGCGCCACCTGGGTCGCGGGCGACCTCGCCACGATGTTCTCCCTCGACCCGTCCGCCGTCCGGGTCCGCTCCGAACACGTCGGCGGCGGCTTCGGCTCCAAGGGGCTGCGCGCCCACCAGGTCGCCGCCGTGATGGCCGCGACCCGGCTCGGCCGCCCGGTGCGGGTGGTGCTGACCCGGCGCCAGATGTTCACCCTGGCCGGCCACCGCAGCCCCACCGTCCAGCGGATCCGGCTCGGCGCGGACCCCGACGGCCGGCTCCGCGCCCTCGAACACCGCGGGCTCAACCACACCTCCCACGTCTACGAGTTCGTGGAACCGTCCGCCTCCGTCGCCCGGATCCTCTACGACGCCGACGCCCACCACACCGACAACCGGGTGGTACGGCTGGACGTGCCGTCCCCGACCTGGATGCGCGCGCCCGGCGAGGCCCCTGGCTCCTTCGCCCTGGAGTGCGCCATGGACGAACTCGCCGAGCGCACCGGCCTGGACCCGATCGAACTGCGCGCCCGCAACGAACCGGCCGTCGGCCCGCTCTCCGGGCTGCCCTTCGCCGACCGCCACCTGCTCGACTGCTTCCGCGAGGGCGCCGCCCGCTTCGGCTGGGACCGCCGCGACCCGCGCCCCGGGACGCGCCGCGAGGGCCGCTGGCTGCTCGGTACCGGCACCGCCGCCTCCAGCTTCCCGGCCGGTTCCGCCCCCTCCACGGCGGCGATCACCGCCGAGGCGGACGGCACCTTCACCGTGCGGATCGCCGCGGCCGACATCGGCACCGGCGGCCGTACGGCGCTCACCCTGGTCGCGGCCGACGCGCTGGAGGTGCCGACCGACCGGGTCCGGGTCCGTATCGGCGACAGCGACTTCGGCCCCGCGATGATCGCGGGCGGCTCCGCGGGCACCCGCTCCTGGGCCTGGGCGGTCACGGCCGCCGCCCGTGAACTGCGCGAACACCTGGTCCCCGGCACCGTCCCGCCCCCCGAGGGCAGCACGGTCCGGGTGGACACCACCGAGGCAGTCAAGGCGCTGCCGCCCAAGGAGCGGTACTCGTACGGCGCCCAGTTCGCCGAGGTCGCCGTCGACCCCGGCACCGGGGAGATCCGGGTGCGGCGGCTGCTGGGCGTCTTCGCCGCCGGGCGGATCGTCAACCCGCTCACCGCCCGCGCCCAGTTCGTCGGCGGCATGACCTGGGGCCTGTCCATGGCGCTGCACGAGGAGGCCGCCCGCGACCCGCACACCGGGGGCACGGTCGGCGCCGACCTCGCGGGCTATCACTTCGCCGCGCACGCCGACGTACCGCCCGTCGAGACGCACTGGATCGAGCGGGCCGACCCGGCCGACCCGATCGGCATCAAGGGCATCGGCGAGATCGGCATCGTCGGCACGGCCGCCGCCGTCGCCAACGCGGTCTGGCACGCGACGGGCGTCCGCCACCGCGCCCTGCCGATCCGCCCGGACCGCGTACTGACCGCCGCGACCCGCCGCGACGACGCCGGCCCCGGCTAGAGCGCGGCCGGCACCGCGCGGATCCGTACGGAAGGGATCGGGAACGGAAAGGAACGGCACCGCATGCTGGACATCGCCAGGGAACTCGACCGCTGGATCGCCGAGGGGCGTGACTTCGCCGTCGCCACCGTCGTGGCCGTCGGCGGCAGCGCGCCGCGCGACCCCGGCGCCGCCCTCGCCGTCGACAGCTAGGGCACGGCGATCGGCTCCGTCTCCGGCGGCTGTGTGGAGGGCGCCGTCTACGAACTGTGCGAACGGGCGCTGCGCGAGGGCGAGACCCTGCGCGAGCGCTTCGGCTACAGCGACGAGGACGCCTTCGCGGTCGGCCTCACCTGCGGCGGCACGGTCGAGGTCCTGGTCACCCCGGTCCGTACGGTTTCTCCCGCCCGGCCGGTGTTCGCCGCCGCCCTCTCCGCCGCGGCGCACGGCGAGGCGGCGGCGGTCGCCCGGATCGTGCGCGGCCCCGCCGACCTGCTGGGCAGGGCGCTGACGACGGGCCCCGACGGCGCCTACGACGGCAGCCTCGGCCTCGGCCGCCGACTGGACCGGGTCGCCGTCGCCGAGGCCCGCGCCCTGCTGGAGGTGGGCCGCACCGGCAGCGTGGAGATCTCGGAGCAGGGCGCGCACTGCCCCGGCGGGCTGACCCTGTTCGTGGAGTCCAGCGTGCCGCCGCCCCGGATGATCGTGTTCGGGGCGATCGACTTCGCTGCCGCGCTGGTCCGGGCGGGCACGTTCCTCGGCTATCACGTCACGGTCTGCGACGCCCGGCCCGTCTTCGCCACGCGGGCGCGGTTCCCGGAGGCCGACGAGGTTGTGGTCGACTGGCCGGACCGCTATCTGCGGGGCACCCGGACCGACCCCCGCACGGTGTTGTGCGTCCTCACCCACGACGCCAAGTTCGACGTACCGCTGCTGGTGGAGGCGCTGCGGCTGCCGGTGGCGTACATCGGGGCGATGGGCTCCCGCCGGACCCACGACGACCGGGACGCCCGGCTGCGCGAGGCCGGTCTCACCGACCGGGAGCTGACCCGGCTGCGCTCCCCGATCGGCCTCGATCTGGGCGCCCGTACCCCCGAGGAGACGGCGCTGTCCATCGCGGCGGAGATCGTCGCCACCCGCCGGGGCGGTACGGGCATCCCCCTGACCGACACCCGGACCCCGATCCACCGGGACGTGGAGAGGAGAGACGGGAGAGACGGGGAAGAAGGGGAAGAAGGGAGGGAAGGGGAAGAAGGGACGGTGACGGTAGGGGCGGAGGAGACGGGTCACCGGGCGGCGAGCCCGGAGCGCCCGGGGGAGCGGGCCACAGCGGCGTGACCCACCGCCCCCGCCCGGCTCACCACCCGCCCGAGCCGCCCGCCCCCGGCCGCCGCCCGGACCCGTCAAGCCCCGTAAAGCTCAGCCGACCCGCCGCCCGGCCGCCGCCCGCCGCCCGGCCCCGTCAGCCCAGCCGGCCCGCCTCCGGCCGCCGGGCCCCGCCAGCCCCCCGCCCCGTCAGGTGTCGTACAACCCGTTCCACGGCGCGGAGAATCCCAGCCGGTCGGGGTACAGCTCGGCCCAGTCGTGCTCCTCGCCCGGCGTCGGCGCGTGCCGCTCGGTGACCAGCCCGAACACCACCCCGTCGAAGACCACCCGGAACGGCCGGATCGCGATGTCCCCGAACTCCCGCCCGTCCAGCCCGTCCAGCAGCCCCGCCAGCCGTGCCTCGGCCCGGGCCGGCGCGGCGCCGGGTGTCTCCTCGGCGCCGGGCGACGGGGTCGGCGGCCGGTCCGCCCGGGAGATGTCCGAGTCGATGTGCCGCCCGTCGGCGTCGAAACGATGCAGCACGACGTACAGCCGCCGCAGCGGGCCCTCCGCGTAGGTGACCGACGCGAAGAACTGGCCCCCGGCGTACCGCCCGATGGTCCCGGTGCGGTACTCCGGCTCATGGGCGATGGGGACGATCTCGGGAACAGTCATGGAAGGACCCTAGAGTCAGGGTCTGACAACGGCCTCGCGACCGTCCGCGAGCCGTCCTCAGCCCTGGGCGTCCGTCACCGGAAGGTCCCGGACCAGCCCCGTGCTGTCCCCGCGCAGCACCTCGTCGCCCTCCTGGTTGACGATCACGATGTCGAACTCCAGCGCCACTCCGGACCGCTTGCGCTCCACGTGCCGCAGCCTCGCGCGGCAGGTGAGGGTGTCGCCCTCCCAGACGGGCCGGACGAACTCCCAGTTCATGCGCCGGGCCAGGAAGTCCAGCCGTCCGCCGATCTCGGTCGCCAGCGACGCGGTCAGCAGCCCGTGCGCCATGACGGGCCCGTCGGCGGCGACGTGGTGCCGCCCCTCGTCCCCCACGAGGGCCGCGAACGCCGCGATGTCCTCGGCGACGATGGTCCGCCGCGCGCTGAGCACCTGGCCGACCTCCAGACCGGCCGCCTTGTTGACGGTCCCGCCCGCAGCCCTCTGGGCAGCGCCCTCCCGCCCGGCATCCTCCCGCGTCACAGTCATCCCCTCGTCCGGATATCCGTACGAGACACGACCCTAAAGGCGTTCACCCCGCAGCGGAGCCCGACCCCGACAGGTGGTCACCCGCAGCCGGCGGTCACCCGCAGCCGCCGGCCGCCAGCCGCCGCAGAAGCCCCCCACCGGAACGCCGTAAAGGCCCCCACCGGAACGCCGCAGAAGCCCCCCCACCGGAATGCCGCAAAGCCCCCCCACCGGAACGCCGCAAAGGCCCCCCACCGGAACGCCGAAAAGGCCCCCCACCGGAACGCCGAAAAGCGCGCACCGTGCCCTGCGCATGACCATCGCGCGGCCATGTACTAGAGTTATCTCGACATCGAGATATCTGCCCGAGGCGCACCGCAAGTCGCCCACCTCGGTAAGGGCTACCTAACTTAGCCTTACCTTAGCGGATCGGCCAGACCGGCGTGGCGGCAGGATGCGGTGGAACGCGCACATGAATGAAGGAGACTGTCGTGTCGGCGAACAGCTTCGACGCCCGCAGCACGCTGCAGGTGGGCGACGAGTCGTACGAGATCTTCCGGCTGGACAAGGTCGAGGGCTCCGCGCGCCTTCCCTACAGCCTGAAGGTGCTGCTGGAGAACCTGCTCCGCACCGAGGACGGCGCCAACATCACCGCCGACCACATCCGCGCCCTCGGCGGCTGGGACTCCCAGGCCCAGCCGTCGGAGGAGATCCAGTTCACGCCGGCCCGCGTGATCATGCAGGACTTCACCGGTGTGCCCTGTGTCGTGGACCTCGCCACCATGCGTGAGGCCGTCAAGGAGCTGGGCGGCGACCCGGCCAGGATCAACCCCCTCGCCCCGGCCGAGCTGGTCATCGACCACTCCGTGATCGCCGACAAGTTCGGCACCGACGACGCCTTCAAGGTCAACGTCGATCTGGAGTACGGCCGCAACAAGGAGCGCTACCAGTTCCTGCGCTGGGGCCAGACCGCGTTCGACGAGTTCAAGGTCGTCCCGCCCGGCACCGGCATCGTCCACCAGGTCAACATCGAGCACCTGGCCCGCGTCGTCATGGTCCGCGACGGCAAGGCGTACCCCGACACCCTGGTCGGCACCGACTCGCACACCACCATGGTCAACGGCCTCGGCGTCCTCGGCTGGGGCGTCGGCGGCATCGAGGCCGAGGCCGCGATGCTCGGCCAGCCGGTCTCCATGCTCATCCCGCGCGTCGTCGGCTTCAAGCTGACCGGCGAGCTGAAGCCCGGCACCACCGCCACCGACCTGGTGCTGACCATCACCGAGATGCTCCGCAAGCACGGTGTGGTCGGCAAGTTCGTGGAGTTCTACGGCGAGGGCGTGGCGGCCACCAGCCTCGCCAACCGCGCCACCATCGGCAACATGTCCCCGGAGTTCGGCTCCACCGCCGCCATCTTCCCGGTGGACGACGAGACCCTGAAGTACCTGCGGCTGACCGGCCGCAGCGAGCAGCAGGTGGCGCTGGTCGAGGCGTACGCCAAGACCCAGGGCATCTGGCTGGACCCGGCCGCCGAGCCGGACTTCTCCGAGAAGCTGGAGCTGGACCTCTCCACGGTCGTCCCGTCGATCGCCGGCCCGAAGCGCCCGCAGGACCGGATCGTCCTCGCGAACGCCGCCGAGCAGTTCAAGACCGACGTCCTCAACTACGTCTCCACCGCCGACGAGGCGGGCGAGGAGTCCTTCCCGGCCTCCGACGCCCCGGCGCACTCCAACGGCACCCCGCGCAACCCGGTCACGGTCACCGCCCCCGACGGCACCTCGTACGAGATCGACCACGGCGCGGTCACCGTCGCCGCCATCACCTCGTGCACCAACACCTCCAACCCGTACGTCATGGTCGCCGCCGCGCTGGTGGCCAAGAAGGCGGTGGAGAAGGGCCTGACCCGCAAGCCGTGGGTCAAGACCACCCTCGCCCCGGGCTCCAAGGTCGTCACCGACTACTTCGACAAGGCGGGCCTGACCCCCTACCTCGACAAGGTCGGCTTCAACCTCGTCGGCTACGGCTGCACGACCTGCATCGGCAACTCCGGCCCGCTGCCGGAGGAGGTCTCCAAGGCCGTCAACGACCACGACCTCGCCGTCACCTCGGTGCTCTCCGGCAACCGCAACTTCGAGGGCCGGATCAACCCCGACGTCAAGATGAACTACCTGGCGTCCCCGCCGCTGGTCGTCGCGTACGCCCTCGCGGGCTCCATGAAGGTGGACATCACCAGGGACGCCCTCGGCACCGACCAGGACGGCAAGCCGGTCCACCTGAGCGACATCTGGCCGACCGAGGCCGAGGTCAACGACGTCGTCGCCAACGCGATCGGCGAGGACATGTTCAACAAGTCCTACGCCGATGTCTTCGCCGGTGACGCCCAGTGGCAGGCGCTGCCCATCCCGACCGGCAACACCTTCGAGTGGGACACCGAGTCGACCTACGTCCGCAAGCCCCCGTACTTCGAGGGCATGCAGATGGACCCGGCCCCGGTCCAGGACATCTCCGGCGCCCGCGTCCTCGCCAAGCTCGGCGACTCGGTCACCACCGACCACATCTCGCCCGCCGGTGCCATCAAGGCCGACACCCCGGCCGGCAAGTACCTCACGGAGCACGGCGTCGAGCGCCGCGATTTCAACTCCTACGGCTCGCGCCGGGGCAACCACGAGGTCATGATCCGGGGCACGTTCGCCAACATCCGGCTGCGCAACCAGATCGCGCCGGGCACCGAGGGCGGCTTCACCCGCGACTTCACCCAGGCCGACGCGCCGGTCGCCTTCATCTACGACGCCTCCCGCAACTACATCGACCAGGGCATCCCGCTGGTCGTCCTCGCGGGCAAGGAGTACGGCTCCGGCTCGTCCCGCGACTGGGCGGCCAAGGGCACCGCGCTGCTCGGCGTCAAGGCCGTCATCGCCGAGTCCTACGAGCGCATCCACCGCTCCAACCTGATCGGCATGGGCGTGCTGCCGCTGCAGTTCCCCGAGGGCCAGTCCGCCGCGACGCTCGGCCTGACCGGCGAGGAGACCTTCTCCTTCGCGGGTGTCACCGAGCTGAACAACGGCACCACCCCGGCCACGGTCAAGGTCACCACCGACACGGGCGTCGAGTTCGACGCGGTCGTCCGCATCGACACCCCCGGTGAGGCCGACTACTACCGTAACGGCGGCATCATGCAGTACGTCCTGCGGAACCTGATCCGCAACTGACGGATCCCCGCCCCGCACGACAGCGACAGGGCCGCATCCCGCACCGGGGTGCGGCCCCTCGTCCGTCGTCAGTCGCGCGAGATCCGCCAGTACGACTCCGTCACCCGGTCGCCGGGGACCCACACCGCCGGGGTGCGGCGGTTGTCGGTGACGAACATGCTGGCGTAGAGGTAGCCGCCGTAGTGGTTGTTGTACAGCCCGATCTGGTCCCGGTCGGAGAGCACCCCATAGTTGTTGATCTTGATGTCCTTCGTCACGTACAGATGCTCCTGGATGGTGACATCGCACTCCGGGAGCACGTCGACATTGCTGTTGATGGAGAGCTTCTCGCCGTAGGGGCCCCGCAGTTCGCGGATCCGGACGTAGTGGTCGCTGCTCACCGCCTCCACCGGGCCGTAGGCGCGCAGGGTGTCGTTGGCGTTGAGGGTCCCGTTGGCGTTCAGGGTGCCGGCGACATCCAGGCCCGCCCCCACGTCCACATTGCTGCGGGCCGACAGGTTGCCGTTCACCGTGAGGCTGCTCCTCGCCTGGGCGGTGCCGCTGACCGTCAGGGCGTTCCCGACCTCGGCCGAGCCCTGCACGGAGAGGGAGGACTTCAGCGAGGTGTCCCCGTGCACCTCCAGCGCGGACTGGGCGTCGACGTTCCCCCGGACGGTCAGCGCGCCCAGGGTCGGGTCCGGCACGGTGAGGGTGAGGGCGGCGTACTGGTAGACCGGCTCGAAGTCGTCCCCGCCCCCTCCGCCGCCCGAGGCCATGGACCCCTCCAGCGTGAACGTGGTGTCCATGGTGAGCGAACCCGGGGCGAGGGAGTAGTAGGTGTCGGGCCCGTTGTAGACGATCCGGCCGTCGCCGTCGTAGAGCCGGAAGTCCGAGCCGTTGCTCTCCCAGGAGAGGTAGACGCCGCTGCCGGCGGCGAACCTCGTCTTCGGGGCGTCGGCGCTCGCGCCGTCGCGGGCCAGGAAGGTGTGCAGATAGAACACCGGCGGGGTGACGGGCAGCGGGAGGACCTGCCGCCTCGCCGTGTAGTCCTCGGGGTCGGACGAGGTGTCGGAGTGCTCGGTGAGGTGGTAGTCGAGCGTGCCGGTGGTGGCGCTGAGGGGCCCGCTGAGGCCGAAGTGCACGGTGCCGTCGATGGGAAGGCTGTCGTCGCCCGCGTAGCGGAAGATGGCGCGGTAGAACAGGGCGTCGCTGGCGAGGCCGATGTGCTTCCCGGACACCTGGACCATGGAGCCCAGCGCCCACTGGTCGCTGTCCGTGGAGAACGTGGGCCCCTCGGTGAAGTACGCGCCCCCGCTCTGCCCGTCGCCCGGCACGGCTATCTGGATCCAGTCGCAGTACACGTCGTTCCGGTCGGCCGTCACGGTGAGGTTGACACGGCCCTGGGTCGCCGTCTCCGGGGTGCTCGCCTGGAGCGGGGTCGGACGGGTGGAGAGACGGTAGGTGAGCAGGGGGAGCTGATCGGACATGGCGGGCCTCCTGATCGGTCTGCTGTCGCTGCTGCTGTTGCTACTGCTACTGCTGGTCGGGCTCGTCCTCGTCCTCGGGCTCGGTGAGGAGACGGAGCAGGCCGTCTTCGAGCGTGGGGGGACGGTCCGGGAACCGTGCGTCCGGCAGTGCGGGCACCAGGTCGTACGGCGTCCAGGAGCCGCCCGTCGGCGGGGCCGGGCGCAGCCATGACCAGGTGCCGTGCCGGGTGCTGGGCCTCGGGAAGGCGAGGGCGCCGTCCTCGCCGCCGTCCCCGATGACGGGGCCGAAGCGGAAGAGGGCCTGGAGCCGGCGGAGCGCGCCGTCGACGTGCTGCTGGGGGACGGTGACGGAGACCGTGGGGGCGATGCCGCTGACGGCGTGTATGTCGGCGCGCGGGTCGACGAGCAGGAGCAGCCGGGTCGGCTCGGTGTCACCGAAGGTCAGCGTCGGGTAGTTGGGGGGCCGTGACGGGTCGGGGGCGCCGGGCGGGCCGATGCGGACGACGAGGTCCTGGCCGTCGTCGGGAGCCGTGACGCTGTCGAACCGCTCGTAGTCGTAGCCCCCGCCGGGAGCGGCGCGGTAGAAGCCGATCAGCCCGTCGTCGCGGGCGGGCTGGTCGCCGAGCCGGACGGCGAACGGGTCGGCGGTGAACGCGGCGGGCGGCGGACGGAGGCTGGCCGCCCAGCCGGTGTCGGACCGGGGCGGGCCGTCGAGGCTCAGCCGCAGCCGGGCCTGGACCAGGGCCAGCGGCCGTCCGACGAGGGCGGACAGGGTCTGGTCGGTACGGCGGCCCAGTGGGTCGGTGGTCCACAGCGTCGAGTCGATGACGTCCAGGAACGCGCTGAGGTTGGCGTCGGTGGCGAGCGCGCGGGAGCGCAGCAGACCGGCGACGGTCGGGGCGAGCGCCTCGACCTGGGCGAGGGTGCCGACCGTGCCGTCGGGCGGCGGCTCCCACTGGCCGGTGCGGGTGCCGGTGCCGTCGGTGAGCGAGCGGTAGGTGCCGAGGAACCGGCCCGCCGGGTCGTACAGCAGCAGACTGCGGTCGAGGTGGTCGGGGAGCAGCCAGCCGGTGACGGGGCTGGGGTCGGCGGCCGTCTCCACGACACGGGTGCCGGTGGCGGCGTCGAGGAGGTCGAAGTCGAGCCGGGCGGGCTGGAGCGGGCGCGGGGGCAGTTGGGCGACGGCGGCGACGGTGGGGGTGAGCGAGGACCCGGTGGTGAGGGCGGTGTCGATGACCAGCGGGAAGCTGCGGTAGTCGTGCAGGCCGCCGCTCTGGAGGTCGGGGCTGACGACATCGAGGACGCGGCCGAACTTGTCGTAGAGGAAGAGTTCTTCGAGGTGGATCTGGCCCTGGCGGGTCTCGTGGAACGGTCCGCTCTCGCCGCCGGGGAGGTACGGGACGCTGGTGACGCGGCCCCGGTAGCGGTCGGGCAGGGCGTCCTCGGTGGCGGCGTCCGGGTAGCCGACGAGGCCCGCGACCTCCGGGAAGTGCCGGTCCTGGGGGGTGGGGCGGCGGAAGGCGCGGGTGTCACGGGCCGCCAGGCGGTCGTTGAACCCGGTGAGTTCCTGGGCGAGGAAACCCCAGTCGCCGATGGCCGAGAGCCAGCCGGGCAGCTGTTCGCGCTGGTCGGCGGAGCCGTGCCGGGAGACGAACTCCTTCAGCCGGGCGGCGAACAGGGCGCGGGGGTGCGGGCCGAGGGCGGAGACACCCTTGACGACGACCGGCTTCGGGGTGGTCGCCGTGCCGGGGACGTACTGGTAGTCGGTGCCGTCGAAGGCCCAGCAGCGCTGTCCGTCGGCGGCGGTGTGCGGGATGTGGTGGTAGGCGGTCTTCCACTCCATGAACAGGGGTTCCCAGGGCTGGCCCCAGGGGTCCAGGCCCAGCGCGGGCAGGGTGCCGGCCCAGTCGCCGGGCCGGTGTGCGGCGAGGGTGGCGGCGAGGTCCGCCGCCGTCAGTCCGGTGGCGGCGGCGAGGGCGGGGGCGTTGCCCGGGTCCAGCAGGAAGTACTCCGTGAGCAGCCCGGCGATCTCGTCCGGCAGCCCGCCGGGGCCCGGGAGGGCGGGCATCGGCCCTTGGCCCGGTGTCGCGGTGACGGCCCTGCCCCGGACGGTGACGGCGCTGACCAGCGGGGTGGGGGTGCCGTCGGTGAGCGGCCGGACGGGTACGGGCGTGTCGGTGACGGTGGCGTCGGCCGGGGGCAGGATCCCGGAGAGGCTGACCACGGGGTTGACGCTGTGCCGGTACGGGGGCCGGGGCACGGCCTTGAGCGTGGCGCCGTCCGTGAGTCCCTTGGCCCGGGCGAAGGCGTCGATCCCGGCGAGGAGCGCGGCATGGGCGTCGGTGTGCGGCACGGACCGGTCCGGCTGGGGCACCCGCTCCGCCAGGGCACGTGCCTCGGCCGCCTTCGCCCGCACGGTGTGCGCGAGGGAGCCTTCGCGGGTGGGGTCGAGTTCCGCCTGGAGGGCGTCCTGGTCGGGGGCGTGGGCGGGGGGCGGGTCCAGGATGCCGAGGAGGCCGTTCTTCAGCCACAGGGAGTTGAGCCGCCACTGGTGGGCGTGCACCTCGCCGAGGAGGCTGTCCAGTCGGTGCTGGTCGTCGTTGAGGGTGGCGAGCCAGGCGGGTGGGGCGAACGGAGCCGCCGGGTCGGTCGCCGCCGGGTCGGTCGCCGCCGGGTCGGTGGCCGCCGGGTCGGTGGGTGCCGGGCCGGTGGAGGCTGGGTCGGTGGCCGCCGGGTCTACGGGCGGTGGGGTCACCGTCCAGCGGTATCCGCCCGGCCCGGCGCCGAACGAGGCCGCGTGGACGGCCCGGCGCACCCGTTCGTCGCCGCCCTTCTCGTCCGCGACGGGGAGCAGGTCGTGCAGGAAGGCGCGCAGGAGTTGCAGGTCGTCGGCGGTGGGCCGGGCGCCGGTGGCCTGGAGGGCGTGTCCGGCGAGGGCGGTGAAGGCGTCCTCGGTGGTGGTGCCGATCGCGACATTGAGGGCGGCGCTGTCCTTGACGGTGTGGAGGGGGTCGGGGGAGGGGGCGGCGGTGGCCGCCGGGTCCCAGGGGACGGTCAGGGCGAGACCTTGGTAGAGGCTGCGGACGGCGGGGGTGGCGTCGGCGTCGAGGATGGGGTTGCCGGTGAGACGCGGGTCCTGCCAGCCGAGCCGGGTGAGCCGGTCGGCGTAGGAGGTGCCGGGCGGGAGGGTGGCGAGGACGTCGGCGGCCGGGTCGGAGTACCAGCCCACGACCTGGTACCCGAGGGTGTCCCCGACCGGCAGGTCGGCGAGGTCGTCCAGGAACGAGAACACGTTGGTGTGGTGCGGGACGTAGGTGGTGAAGTGCGGGTCGCCCGTGTCCATGGCGGTGAGGAACAGCGGGTCCCGAGGGGCCCGTTCCGTCCACGGGGTGGCGTCGGTGTGCGGGAAGGCGAGGCCGATCGCCGCCTGGTGCGCCTTGGAGGTCCTGCCGCTGCGGTAGGGGTCGGGGCTGGCCGACCAGGCGCTCAGGGTGTCGGAGGTGACCAGGTAGGGGCTGGAGTGTTCCAGGGCGTGGCCCTGCTGGCGGGCGTACGGGGTGTGCGGGCAGTCGCTCTCGATCACCCAGGCCCGGACGTGCCGGGTGGTGGTGCCGCTGAAGCGGGTGACGAGCCAGCGGTTGGGCACCAGCGGGTAGGCGACCGCACCGGTGGCGGGATCCTCCACGCCGTGGCGCAGTCCCCGGGGGAGCGTCCAGTGCAGATGCACCCCGGTGTGGCTGAAGAGGGGGTCGTCGCTCTGGCGGTCGCCCTCGTCGGGTTCGGGGCTCATGTAGTCGTTGAGGGCAAGGTAGTTCTGGCGCCAGGTGCGGAAGCCGTCCCGGCGCAGCAGGGCCGGGGACACCACGAGGGCGTCGAGGGCGACCGGCACGACGAGGGCGGGGCGCGGGCTCATCCCCGGCCTCCTTCCGGGGCGGGGAAGCGGTCTCCGTCCGGGGCAGCGAAACCGTCCCCTTCCGGTGCGGGGAAACCGTCCCCTTCCGGTGCGGGGAAGCGGTCGCCGTCGGGGCCGTCGAAGCGGATCGCCTCGGGGACCTTGACCAGTTGGAGGGCGAGGTCGGCGGGGCCGAGCGGTCCGACGGGGGTGCCGTGCGCGGCGTCCAGCGCGGCGGACAGCGCGGGCACGAGCGAGCCGAGGTCCAGGACCCGGACGGCCGGGTCGCCGGTCGGGCGCAGATGGTCCAGGACGGGGAAGGTGACGTCGGCGCCGAGTTGCTCGCCGAGCGGCAGCCGGGGGCCGGTGTCCGGCAGCAGGCTGCGCAGCGGGACCAGTCCGTCGTCCTCCACGCCGAAGCAGAAGCCGTCCTGCGGTTCGGCGAGTTCGAGGGTGGCGGGCACCCCGTTGAACAGGCACAGCAGCACGGTGGGGGACAGGTGCTCCATCCGCAGCACCGGCAGCGGCCGGCCCGCCGGGTCCACGGCGCGGACGGCGAGGTGGGGCCAGCCGGAGACCAGCGCGGAGCGCAGCAGCAGTCCGGAGACCGCGCCGAGGGTGCCGTCGGGGTCACCGGGCGGGGCGTCGCGCTGTTCGTCGCGGTGCCGGGCCGCCGCGCCCGCCGCCTTCGTCCGTACGACGTCGGCCACCACCGCGTCCTGGAGCGTGTCCCGGCTCGACTGCGCGCCGATCCCCAGCGCCCCGCCGACCAGCGCGTCCAGCCAGTTCGGGTCGGTGTGGAAGAAGCGCAGCGACTCCGGCGGCAGCATCCGCGCGTCGGGCACGAGCTGGGTGAACGGCACCGGCTGGAGCAGCAGCAGCCGCGCCAGCCAGTCCACCACCGGGGCCAGTTGCCCCTTCAGGCCGTCGTCCTCGTCCAGGGCCCGGGTGACGGCGGTGCGGGCGGCGTCGGACCGCAGGAAGGTGTCCAGGTCCTGGCTGGGGTCGCTGGGCGCGGGCGCGGGTGCGGGCGGCGACCAGGCGCCGACGGGGCGGGACGGGGTCGCGCCGAGCGTGGTGAGCAACGGCCCGTCGAGCAGCGCCGAGAAGGCGCCGCGGGCGGTGCGCGGCTGGTCCTCGTCGCCGTCCCGCGGCGGCAGATGGCTGCTGGTGGCCCGGTGGTAGAGGGTGTCGGCGAGGTCGTGGGCGGCGCGCTTGAACGCGATGAGCTGCTGGACGTAGGCGGAGTCGGCGAGCGCGAGCGCCCGGCCCGTCTCGAACGCGGTCGCGAGCGACACGTCGAAGCTGCCCCAGGCGGGGTCGTAGCCGAGCAGGGCGTCGGCGGCGGTGGCCGTCCGCACCCGGTCGACCGTGACGGGCGGTACGGGGGTCAGCGGTCCCCGGTACCAGCCGAAGGTGCGCTCGCCCGACCGGATCCGGTACGGCAGCGGCACATAGCCGTCACCGATCCGCCGGGCCACCTGCCGCCGGGCGTCCGGGGTGCCGTCGGTGTCCTGGTAGGGGGAGGGCAGCCGCAGCCACATCTCCTCGCGGTCCGCGGCGCGGGAGCGGTCGGGGGTCCGGGTGAGTCCTTCGGCGAGGACGCGGAAGTGCCCGCCCGCATCCGGGTGGGCCCAGAACGTCCAACTGCACAGGGACAGCAGCGCGACCGACGTACGGCCCTGGAAGTCGGGGTCGGCGCGCAGGAGCGGTTCGTGGCCCTCCAGGGAGACCAGGTGGACGATGTTCTTGGTGCGGGCCTCCGGCGGCGATCCGGGCGGGCCCGCGGCCGGGAAGCGGTGCGCGACGACGACGGAGAACAGCCCGTCCTCCTCGATGCCGAGGACGGGCCGGTCCCCGGTGTTGGCGCCCCGGCAGTGCGCCAGATACCGCAACTCGTCCAGGCGGGGCACCACATGGGGGAACACGGCGGCGGGGACGCGGATGACCTCGCACGGGTCGTCCCGCCCGAGGTCCGCCTCCGGGGACAGTGCGGGCTTGAGCACGGCCGGGTCGGCGGCGAGGAGCCCGTCCACCGTGGTCGACTCGGTGCGGGTCGGGGCGGTCGTCCCCCCGCTGAGCTGGTCGTCGGTGAGGACCAGCAGCGCCAGCCAGGGCGTGGTGCGGTCCGTGCCGTGCAGCGGGCGCTCCCACGGCAGCAGCGGGTCGCCGAGCACCACATGGGGCAGCACCTCGGCGAACCGTCCTTCGGCGGAGTCCGGTGGCTGCCGGGCGAGCACCGCCGCGCTGTCGACGGCCACTTGGGGGGCGCGTACGGTGAACCGCTGGACGGCGCGGAACGGCCCGCCGACGATGCCCGCGCCCTCGTCCTGGCCGGTGCGCAGGGTGTGGGTGGCCTCGATCCGGTAGTCACCCGCGGGCAGGGCGGGCAGATAGTGGTCGTGCAGTTCGATGTCCCCGACGGGGAGGGTGTCGCGGGCGGGATGGTGCTGCGGGCTCGGGCTCACGTCCGGCTCCTCGGTCCTGTTCCTGCGCCCGGGTTCTGGGAAAGCGGAGCCCGGCTGTAGAGGTGGGCGGCCCCCGCCGCCAGCGCGGCCAGGGTGTCCGCGGGGCCGCTGAACAAGCCGGCGTCGGCCAGTGCCGCGCACACCTGGTCGCGCCCGGCGCGGGCCGGGCCCCGGTCGGTCGCCCCGATCCGTTCCACACAGGAGTCGTCGGGTACGCAGACGTAGTCACGGTCGGGAACGGGGGCCGAGGGCAGCGGGGCCAGGCCGGGCGGGATCTCGTCGGCCATGTACTCGCTGAGCGGGAACACCCCGCGCGAGGCGGCCAGTTCGGGCCGGGGCGCCTGGACGTCGTAGCCGACGGGCCGGTCGGGGAGCACCTCGGCGCCGGGCGCGTCCGGGGTGTGGCTGAAGGGGCGGGGCGGGGCGCCCCACAGGGAGGCGGGGAGGGTGTGGGTGCGGGCGGTGGCCGTCCAGCCGTCCAGCGCGGCGCGCGTGCCCTCGTGGTACAGCTCCAGGCGGTGTTCGCCGACCAGGCCGGTGTGGTCCATGGGCCGGATGTCGACGGCGGGCCCGTCCTCGGACCCGTCCCCGGGGCCGGGGGAGGACAGCGGGGTGTCACCGAGGCGCAGATGGCTGGCGGGCAGCGCGGACTGGGTGAAGAACCGCAGGTCGCGGGCGCGGACGAACCACACCTTGCCGCTGTTGCCGCGGTCCTGGGCGGTGTCCTCGGCGGTCTTGTCCACGCCGTTGACGGGGGCGATCGTGATGACGTCCGCCGGTTTCGGCAGCAGGTCCGCGAACGCGTCCCACTCCAGCGCCGTGGCGTCCGTGTCGGAGCGGCCGGGGCCGAAGCTGATGGTCTTGGAGATGCCGATGAAGTGCGCGGTGACCGAGCCGCCGGTCGGTGGTCCCCACAGCTCCAGGTCGGCGCCGACGGTCAGGCTGATCGTCTTGTGGAGGATCCCGAGGTCGAGCTGGTAGGAGGCGCCGATGCTCACCGAGAGGCGGGCGGTGAAGAAGAAGGGCCGCCAGGACAGCAGGACGTCGGCCTGGGCGGTGAACCAGGCCCGGAAGTCCCCCGCGTGGAAGACGATGCTCAGCCGGCCCCCGGCCATCGCGCAGGACGAGGTCACCGCGAGATACGCCTGTGCGGTGATCGTCAGCTTGTCGCTGACCGCCCAGTCGATACCGAGCCGGGGTACGTCGGGATAGCCGGCGGGGCGCCGGAACGACGGGTGGTAGCCGCCGAGGGTGACCACGAACTGCCCGGCGTTCGGATGGTCGCCGAACCACACCGACGCGGCGAACCCGCCGGTGAGATGACAGGCGGGGGTGAGGACGTACGACACCGGGGCCAACTGCGCCGCCAGCTCGAAGCTCCCGGCGAGGGGCCGGACCACCGCTTCGAGGCCCAGTTCGGCGTAGACGTAGGTACGGGTGGCGGACTCGGCGGGCATCGGCAGCTGGAGGGTGGCGGTCCCCAGCACGGCGAGCGCGAGTTCCTGGCCGAACTCGGCGGCCAGCAGCACCTTGGAGTTGACCACCTCGGCGACGGTGAACTCGATGCCGAGGGCCAGCCAGTACGAGCCCTGCCGCGGGGCGATCCACTCCCGCAGCGGGCCGCCCGGCACGGCGGGGACCCGTCCCTCCAGCACATCGAGGACGCCGGAGGGCTTCAGGTCGGCGTCCGGCCCCTGCTTGTTCAGCGCCAGCAGCGGGAACCCGGACACCTCCCGGGCGGTGGGCAGGGCCAGTTCCCGGTGGAAGCCGAACCCGGCCATCAGCCCGGTGACCAGGATCGGCGGCGCCGCCACGAGGGGCGCCTCGACCTGGGCGAAGACGAACAACGACGGCTGTCCGTCCGTCAGTTGGGCGTACGAGCCGACGGCGGCGAGGGAGAAGTCCGGTACGGCGACGGTCGCGGTGCCGTCGAACTGGAAGGCCACGCCCCGGTCCAGCCGGTCGGCGGGGAGATGGAGCAGCGCGCCCGCGATCTCGACCGGGGGAGCGATGTAGCCGATACCGAGGCCGTCGAGGTGGAAGACGGGGGCGAACCGCTCCAGCGAGGAGCCGACGGCCAGCCCGTCCAGCGACAGGGTCAGCGGCCCGAGCCGCACCCCGGCATCGAGACCGAACAGCAGCGCGTTGTGCTGGTACATCACCCCTATGCGGTTGATCTGGAGGACCCCGAGCTGTTTCTGGACGCTGAACCAGACGCCGCTGGAGGCCGGGGCGGGACCAGGGGTGGAGGGTGCGCTGGGCGCGACGGGGGCGGAGGAAGGCGAGGAGGGGGTGGAGTCGGTGGGGTCGGTGGTGGGGTCGGTGGGGTTGGTGGAGTTGCCCGCGGGCAGCCCGAGGGCGACCGGGGTCCGCTCCTGGCCGATGCGCAGGTCGGCGAGGACGGCCGGCCCGGCCTTCAGCCCGCCCGTGGGCAACTCCACCACCTGGGCCCGCGCGAGCAGCGCGTTGGCGGCGCCGACGGCGGTGGTGTCGAACACCCCCGAGGAGTAGAGGATCTGGAGGTTGTCGACGGCGAGTTCGCCGCCCGCCTCGGAGAGGAACCCCCCGACGAGGGGGAGCCCGGCCAGGTCGATGGAGGCCGACAGGTCGACCCCGACGCAGAACACCGCGGGGCCGTTGGGCGGCTTGACCCGTACGAACTTGGCGTCCTTGAGCCCGATCCGCAGGCTGTCGGGGATCCCGGCGGCCAGGTCGGCGGAGAAGTGGGCGACCAGGTCCCGCAAGGCGACCTGGGCGCTGTCGTCGTCGGCGTGGTGGTCGGCGACGAGGAGGTCGGTGCCGGTGCGCTCCGCGTCGAGGGAGACGTCGAAGGAGAGGCCGTCGACGGTCAGCCGACCGCCGTAGCGGGTCGCGGTGTCGTCCCGTGCGACGGTCAGCGCGAGGGAGGCCGTGACGCCGTCGGCGATCGTGAGTTGTCCCCGGCAGAGGAAGTCGAAGAGCTTGGTGCCGGTGGTGTGGGAGAGCCGCAGTCCGGTGAGTTCCAGGGAGCGCAGGGGCTGGGGGACGTCGGGCAGCCGCAGGGCGTCGATCACCTCGCCGACCCCGATCTCCCCGGCCGCGAGACCGCCGCTGAAGGTCCAGCCGCCCTTCGCGCCGCCGACCTGCGAGGCGGACACGTCGATGTCGAGGGAATGACCGATCGAGACCGTGCCGGTGATCTGGGCCACGAACCCGCGGACCGGGGCGTAGTGGAGGGCGAGGGAGAGGGACGTGAGGGCGAAGGGGCCGATGCCCCAGTCACCGGTGGCGGTCATCCGGACGAGGAACGCCTTGCCGAGGCTCGCGGTGAACGACAGTTCGCTGACGGCCAGCGACGCGGGCACCTCGCTCACCGGCAGCCCGAACGACTCCAGCAGGGCGCGGACGTCGAGCGGCCCGCCGTCGCGCAACCGGCCGGTGACCCGTAGGTCGGGCAGCCACACCGCGATCTCCAGGGCGAGCACCTTGATGTCGAGGGCGGCGACGACGGCCATGGAGGTCACGTCGTACACGGCCGGTACGGTGCCGTCCTTCGGGGTCAGCCGGTAGTCGAACCCGGCGACGTCGCGGGCGGCGAGGTCCAGGGCGCGCAGCCCCTCCCGGGCGCTCTGCCACACGGAGCTGTCGCTGAGGCGTCCGCCCAGGTCGTCCAGCGCGTCGGCGAACGCCCCCCGCTGCCGTGGCCGTACGGCGGCGGTCAGTGCTCCGTCCTCGCCCTCGGTCACCGTGGACACCACGTCGACGGAGTCGTACGTCCCGCTGAGCACCGAGGTGACGGAGCCGTCCGCCGACACCGTCACCGTCACACCGGTCACCGCGAGCGTGACCCGCCCGCCGACGGGCCAAGCGGTGGACGCGCAGGTGAGGACGAGCGTCAGCGCGGTCTTCCCGCCGTCGACGCGGGGCGCCTGCGAACCGGCCGTGCCCTGGCAGGTGCCGTTCGGGAACGTGGCCAGCAGGTCGGTCAGCCGCGGCGGCAGCGCGGTGTCCGTGGCGCGCAGGACCGGAGGCTCCCCCAGCCTCGTGAGGTGCGCTTCCAGGGCATCGAGATCCACCGAACCCCCTAGGTCGGCTACTGGTGCAGGGCACCGGCCCCCATGATCTGGGTGGCTTCCGCCCGTCCCACATCACGTCCGGCATAGCGAAGGCCGGGCTTGGTCCCCCGGACCACCGCCGACAGGTCGTCCCACTTCTTGACCGCCTCGTTGAAATACATCGTCTTCGCGCCGGCCGGGGTCGTCAGCCGGGTGTACTGGCTCCAGGACTCCGGCCAATCCTTCAGGAATTCCTCGCAGAATCCGCCGAACCTGGCCATCTCCGCGGTCATGATGATGAGCCTGTGGAAGGCTTCTTCGGCTTTTGCGGGTGTGCCTTTCCCGGTCTTCACCAGCTTGTCCACATGGTTGTAGAGGAGGTCCAGGTCGGTGATCAGCTGGAACCCTCCCAGCTCGAAGTCCGGGGCGGCTTCGGAGTAATTCGAGGAGATGGCCCGGTCCGTGCGGACGGGGGTGGGTTGCTGGGGCGCGGCCTGGCTCGGGACGGCGGCGAGATATCGCTCCGTGGCGCCGACATGGCCGATCGACCAGCCCTGGACATACAGGTTCTGTTTCAGGATGTAGACCCGGACCGCCTTCGCCCCGTAGTCCAGGGCGAAATCCACCCGGACGAACCGGGCGTCGGGGTCCTGGGGTGTTCCGATGGTCGGGTCGAACCGCAGGCGCAGAAACTGAATCATCGCGCGGAACGAGTCCGCGTCCGATTCATAACCCGCCGCGTACGCATGGGTGTCCCCGTTCTGTACGACCATTCCGCGTTCCCCCCACCCGGATTCCCGTACCCAGCGCCGTGGCCCGCCACAGGCTCGCTGCTGCCCTGAGGGGAGCGCAAGCCTGTGGCGGGCCACGGCGGAAGTTTTCGGACATGTGCCGGAAGGTGAGGTGTGTGCCGAAGGCGTCGTGTGGGACGTGATGTGCGGGGACGGCTCAGAGCCAGCCGGGGACCACGAAGATCGTCCAGGTGAGCAGCGGGGCGATCACCGCCATGGTCATCCCCCAGGTCATCAACCGCTTGAAGACCGTGTCGCGTTGGTCCTCCGGGGCATTGGCGGTGACCAGGGCGCCGCTGGTGGAGATGGGCGAGGAGTCGACCACGGACGAGGAGATGGCCAGGGCGATCACCATGCCGACCGCGCCGACCTCACCGGCCAGCAGGAACGGCACCGCCAGCGGGATGAGCGCGCCGAGGATGCCGGTGGTCGAGGCGAAGGCGGAGACGATCGCGCCGATGGCGCAGATCAGCAGCGCCCCCAGCAGCGGGGAGCCGATGTCGGCGACGCTGGTGCCGAGCCAGTCGATGGTGCCGATGCGCTCCATCATGCTGACGAAGGTGACGATTCCGCAGACGAGCAGGACGGTCGACCAGGCGCAGCGGTCCACCGCTCCCTTGGCGGACTCGGGGGACAGCAGCGACAGGACGACCGTCACGGTCAGCGCGAGGAGACCGACGTTCAGGTCGAAGAACAGGGCGCCGACGACCAGGCTGAGCAGCCCGACGAGGGTGAGGGCACGGACCCGGTTCAGCCGTAGCGCGGAGGGGTCCTCAGGGCTCTCGGGGGCCTCGGGGGCCTCGGGGGCCTCGGGGGCCTCGGGGGCCGAGGTGTCGGACACGGTGACCGTGGTGGTGGCGGTCGCCGGGGCCGCGCTCTGGAGGGCCACCCCGCCTCCGGTGCCGCCGGTGCCGCCCGCGCCGCTGCCGCCGCCCTGGGGCCGGGGCTGCGGAAGGCCGCCTCCGCCGCCGCCCGCGCTCCCGCCGCCCGATCCGGCCGCGGCGGTGCCCGGGGTGCCGGTGGTGCCGGTGGTGTCGAGGTCCTCGGCCCGCCGCCCGAGGAGTTTCCGGCCGCCGAAGAGCAGGAACACCACGACACAGAGCAGTACGTTGAAGATGAACGAACTGGCGAACAGCAGCGTCGGATTGCCCGGTAGGTCGTTCCGGTCCACGACTCCATTGGTGATGCTGCCGAAGATACTGATCGGTGAGAATCCGCCGGCGCTCGCCCCGTTGATGATGAAGAGGCCGAGGAGCACCGGGTTGATCCGGTAGCGGACGGCGAATCCCATACCGATCGGGGCGATGATCGCCACGGCGGCGGGCACGACCGCGCCCACGGCGGTGAGGATCGCCGTGACCAGGAACATCACCCAGGGGATCAGTGCGATACGACCGCGTACCGCCCGAGTCGATGCATGGACCAACCAGTCAACTGTGCCGTTGTTCTTGGCGATGGCGAAAAGGAAAGTGACGCCGACGAGTACGACGAACAGATCTCCGGGAAAGCCTGCGAAAATTTCGTCCGTGGTCTCATGGACGAAGAGTGTGCCCACGATGAACGTGGCCACGATGGCCAGCGCTCCCATATGTACCGAGGTGAAAGTGGCGATGGTGAATACCAACGCCAATGCGATGATGGAAATGACATGATCTGACACGAGGCTTCCTCGCCTTCGGTCGATGGTCATGGTGCGGGCGTGCAGGCACGGCCTTTCCCGGAGTGCGGTCGGGTCGAGTGGTGTGCCGTGGCCCGGCATGGTGCCGGGGTGTCCCGTCCCGGCGCATCGAATTCCGTTATGCGGAATGGGTGTTCCGCGATGGGGAGTATGGAAACCTCGTAAAACTGGGTGCGTCAAGGGGGTGCGCCAGAAGTTTCTCCCGGGGGTCCTTGAACGCCGGACGATGGTGCGGGCCCGCCGGGGCGGCGGAGCGTCAGCCTCCGGTCGACCTCCCCAGCAGCTTCCCGACCTGGTCCGCGGCCTCCCGTACGGCTGCTCCGAGGGTCTCACGGGAGGTGTCCGTCATCCGGCTGGTCGGTACGTTGACGCTGATGCTGGCCACCGGATCGGCCCCCGCCTCGGCGACCACCGCCGCGGCCACCGCCGACACGTCGTCCCGCCACTCGCCGGAGTTGGTCGCGTATCCCCGGGCCCGGATCGCCGCCAGTTCGGCGCGGAGCCGGTCGGGGTCGGTGATCGAGGCGTCGGTGAACCGGGCGAGCCCGGCGGCGATGTACCGCTCCACGGTGTCCTCGGAACTCGCCGCGAGGACCGCCTTGCCGTTGGCCGAGGCGTGGGCGGGCAGATTCTGCCCCAGCGGCAGGATGATCCGTACCGGCTGACTGGTCTCCAGGCGCTCGATCAGCACGATACGACCGCCCTCCGGCACCGCCAGGTGCACCGTTTCGTCGGTCTGCCGGCGCAGTTCCTCCATCACCGGCACCGCGATGTCCCGCAGGCCCAGCTCACCGGTGGCGCTCCGGCCGACGTACAGCGCCTTCGTCGTCACCGTCCAGCGGGTGGGCGTCCCGGCGGCCTGCCGGATCCAGCCCGCCGTGTGCAGGGTGACCAGGGCGCGCTGCACCGAACTCTTCGGCAGATCCATGGCCCGCGCCAGGTCCGCGACACCGATCGGCTGCCGGGCCGCGACCTCCTCCAGCGTGCGCAGCGCATTGAGAACGTTCTGCATCCATTGACTCCCTCGCTCGGAGAAACCTATGCTCCGCCATGCCACATCAAGGTATAGCGTGCCATCTCACGGCACAAGTACTTCGGAGGAGCTTTTCCCATGACGCTTCGCACCGGCCGCCACTTCCTCCAGATCCCCGGACCCACCAACGTCCCCGACCAAGTGCTGCGCGCCATGTCGGCCCCGACCATCGACCACCGCGGCCCCGAGTTCGCGGAACTCGGCCTGCGGGTGCTCCAGCAGATCAAGCCGGTGTTCGGCACCGAGAACCCCGTCGTGATCTATCCCGCCTCCGGCACCGGGGCCTGGGAGGCGGCCCTCGTCAACACGCTGAGCCCCGGTGACCGCGTGCTGTGTTTCGAGACCGGGCACTTCGCGACGCTCTGGCAGGACATGGCCCGCGCCCTCGGCCTGGAGGTCGACTTCGTGCCGGGCGACTGGCGCCACGGCGCCGACCCCGCCGAACTCACCCGCCGCCTGGAGGCCGACCTCACCCGGTCCATCAAGGCCGTCTGTGTCGTCCACAACGAGACCTCGACCGGCGTCACCAGCCGCATCGCCGAGATCCGCGAGGCCCTCGACGCCGCCGACCACCCGGCCCTGCTGCTGGTCGACACCATCTCCTCGCTCGGCTCCATCGACTACCGGCACGACGAGTGGGGCGTCGACGTCACCGTCGCCGGATCCCAGAAGGGGCTCATGCTCCCGCCGGGCCTCAGCTTCAACGCCGTCAGCGACAAGGCCCTCGCCGCCGCCAAGTCCGCGGGGCTGCCCAAGTCGTTCTGGGACTGGGCGCCGATCATCGAGGCCAACCGGCGCGGCTACTTCCCGTACACCCCCGCCACCAACCTCCTCTACGGGCTGTCCGAGGCCCTGGACATGCTGGACGCCGAGGGCCTGCCCGAGGTCTACGCCCGCCACGCCCGGCACGCCGCCGCGACCCGGGCCGCCGTCCGGGGCTGGGGCCTGGAGGTGCTGTGCGCCGACGAGCGCGAGCACTCCGGCTCCCTCACCGCCGTCCTGATGCCCGACGGCCACGACGCCGACCAGGTCCGCAGGATCATCCTGGAGCGGTTCGACATGTCGCTCGGCGCGGGCCTCGGCAAGCTCGCCGGACGGATCTTCCGCATCGGCCACCTCGGCCACTTCAACGACCTGACCCTCGCCGGAACCCTGGCGGGCGTGCAGATGGGCCTGGAGCTGTCCGGAGTGCCGACCGACCCGTCGGGACTGGGCGCGGCCCTGGACGTCCTGCGCATGCCCTGACCGGCCCACTCCGCCCGTCCGGGGCGACGCAAGGACCTGCGAGCCCCGTACGACCTGTAGCCCCGTACGACCTGAGAGCCCCCGTACGACCGGTAGCCCCGTACGACCTGAGAGCCCCCGTACGACCGGTAGCCCCGTACGACCTGAGAGCCCCCGTACGACCGGTAGCCCCGTACGACCGGTAGCCCAGTACGACCTGCAAGCCCGGTACGACCTGTAGCCCCGCAAGCCCCGCAAGCCCCGCAAGCCCCGCAAGCCCCGTAAGACCCACCTGGCACCCCTGGAGCCGCATCCATGACACCGCCCCACGGAGAGACCCGAACCGCCCCACCGGCCCCCGCGTCTTCCGAAGACCGAGACCTCCAGCAGCGGCTGATCCGTGATCTCGACGGCGAGGTCGCCTTCGACGACTACACCCGCCACCTCTTCTCCCGCGACGCGAGCATGTACTCGATCATGCCGCGCGGTGTCGTCTTCCCCCGGCACACCGCCGATGTGCAGGCCACCGTGGTGGCGGCCGGCGAGTACGGCATCCCGGTGCTGGCCCGCGGCGCCGGCACCAGCCTCGCCGGGCAGACCGTCGGCCCCGGCCTGGTCCTCGACTTCTCCCGCCACATGAACCGCATCCTCGACCTCGATCCCGAGGCGGGCACGGCACTGGTGGAGCCCGGAGTCGTCCAGGACCAGCTCAACCGGGCCGCGGCGGAGCACGGGCTGATGTTCGGCCCCGACACCTCCACCAGCAACCGCGCCACCATCGGCGGGATGATCGGCAACAACTCCGCCGGTAGCGGCTCGCTGCGCTACGGCATGACCATCGACCATGTCCGCGCCCTGGACGTCGTCCTCTCCGACGGCACCACGGCCCGGCTGGAGCCGGTGGACGAGACCGAGCGCAAGCGCCGCGCGGACCTCCCCACCCTGGAGGGCCGCCTCTACCGCGAACTCCCGCCGCTGATCCGGGCCAACGCCGACGCCATCAACGAGGGGTTCCCGGACTTCTGGCGCCGCGCCTGCGGCTACCGGCTGGACCGGCTGGCCCGCGAGGACGTCCCCTTCGACCTGGCGAAGTTCGTCGTCGGCTCCGAGGGCACGCTGGCCATCGCCACCCAGTGCCTGGTCGACCTGGTGCCCAAGCCGCGCCGGACGGTCATCGCCGTGGGCCACTTCACCTCGGTGGTCTCCGCGATCGAGGCCACCGAGTCCGCCCTGGTCTGCCACCCGTCGGCCGTGGAGCTGATGGACAAGACCATCCTCGATCTCTCCCGCCAGAAGATCGAGTACGCCTCCCTCGGCGCCATCCTCCAGGGCGACCCGGAGGCCCTGCTCTTCGTCAGCTTCACCGGCGACGACGAGACGGAACTCATCGACCAGCTACGCCAGCTCACTACGGCCTGGAAGCACCAGGGGCATGGCTACCACACCCTTCAGGCCGTCACCCCGCAGCAGCAGTCGGCGCTGATGAAGGTCCGCAAGTCCAGCCTCGGCCTGCTGATGGCCGCGGGCGAGGGTACGCGGCGCCCGCTGGCCTTCGTGGAGGACACGGCCGTCGACCCGCTGCACCTGGCCGAGTACACCCGCCGCTTCAAGGGCATTCTCGACGAGCACGGACTGAGCGCCGGCTTCTACGGCCACTGCTCCGTGGGCTGTCTGCACATCCGCCCCTTCGTGGACCTCGCCGACCCGAACCAGATCACCGTCATGAGGGTGGTCGCCGAACGCATCAAGGATCTCGTCACCGAGTACGGCGGCGTCAACTCCAGCGAGCACGGCGACGGGCTGGCCCGCAGCGAGTTCAACCGGGAGATCTTCGGCGACGACCTCTACGAGGCGATGCGCGCCGTCAAGGGCCTCTTCGACCCCCACGACCGCCTGAACCCCGGCAAGATCGTGGACGCCCCCGCGATGACGGAGAACCTCCGTGATCCGGCGCTCCCCCCGGCGGCCGAACTCCGTACCCGCCTCACCTTCGACGTGGTGGGCGGTATGCGCGGCGCCGCGGACCGCTGCATGAACATCGGCCTGTGCCGCAAGGCCGACACGGGCGCGATGTGCCCGTCCTACATGGCGACCCGCAACGAACAGGACTCGACCCGGGGTCGGGCGAACGCCCTGGTGAAGGCCCTGTCGGAGCCGGACCCGCGCAAGGCGCTGGGAGACGAACGCCTCCATGAGGTTCTCGACCTGTGCCTGATGTGCAAGGCGTGCAAAAGCGAGTGCCCGCTGGGTGTCGACATGGCCACCCTGAAGGCGGAGGCGCTCTCCCACCACCACGACGAGCACGGCGTCCCGTTGCGGTCGAGGATCTTCGGCTCGATCCGCTTCCTGAACCGCCTGGGCTCGGCCACGGCCCCCCTGTCCAACCTGCCCAGCCGCATCGGCTTCCTGCGCCGCCTGATGGAACGCTTCCTGGGTATCACGGCGGCGCGACCGCTGCCCCGGTTCGAGCGCCTCAACCTGGTGCGCTGGTTCGGCCGCAGAGGCGGGAAGTCCCGCCCCGGTGCGGCACCCCAGGGAACGGTCACCTATCTGGCCGACTCCTTCACCACGTACACCGAGCCGACGATCGGCCGGGCGGCGGTGGAGATGCTGGAGCAGGCGGGCTGGGAGGTCCGTCTGGAGAGCCGCGGTTGCTGCGGACGCTCCAGCCTGTCCAAGGGCTTGGTGGACGACGCGAACGAGAAGGCGTTCAAGCTGGCCCACCTCCTCTCGGAGACGACGCCCGCGGATTCCCCGATCGTGGGCTGTGAGCCGTCCTGCCTGATGACCCTGCGGGACGAACACCGCGCCATGCTTCCCGGCGACAAGGCCGTGGAGGACATCTCGGGCCGGGTCCGCCAGGTGGAGGAACTCCTGGTCGAGGCCATCGACGCGGGCCGTATCCGGCTGGACCCGACCTCGTGGCTGGCCGGCCGCCGCCTGCTCTACCACGGCCACTGCCACCAGAAGGCCGAGGTCGGCACCGCGGCCACGATGGAACTGCTCAAGCGGATCCCGGGGGTGGAGGTGGAGGAGCTGGACGCCGGTTGCTGCGGAATGGCGGGCTCGTTCGGCTTCGAGGCCGAGCACTACGACGTCTCCATGACCGTGGGCGACGACCGCCTGTTCCCCGCGGTGAAGGCGGAGCCGGAGGACACGGTGATCGTCGCCACGGGTGTGTCGTGCCGACAGCAGATCTTCCACGGGACGCAACGGGATGCGTGGCACCCGGTGCAGTTGATTCGGGAGGCGCTACTGGACTAGGGGGAGAAACGCCGTCCAGGTGTGGGGGGAGACGGTGAGGTGGGGCGCGTCGGGAGTCTTGGAGTCGCGGATATGAATGGCTGCGGCCAGAGGGGCGACTTCGAGGCAGGCGCCGCCCTGCTCCGTGCTGTAGCTGGACTTGTGCCAAGCGCCAGCGACTTCGAGGCAGGCGCCGCCTTCATCATTGCTGTAGCTGGACTTGCGCCAGGTGTAGGCGGCTTCTAGGCAGTTGCCGCCGTCACTGCCGCTGTAGCTCGACTTGAACCACTGCATTGCGGTGCTCATCAATCTCCTAGCAAACGGTCCAACAGGGCCCGGGTCTCTTCGGGGTTGAGAGCCTGCGTCCGCAGCATTGCACACCGCTGGGTCAGAATCGTCACCTCATCGGGGTTGGAGATGAGCAGACTGCCACGTTGCGTCTCTGTGTAAGCGAGACGCTGGTAGTCCGGTGTCTCCAGCAGGACGAAGGGCCCGTCGAGCGCGGGATGCGTGCTGCGGCCTAGAGGCAGGATCTGGAGGGTAAGACCGGGCAGCTCGCTGTGCTCGCGCAGATGCCGAAGCTGCTCCGTGTACACCTCTTGCCCGCCCAATTGGTCACGCAGCACCGCCTCCCAGATCACGAAGCTGGAGGCCGGGGGTGCCTTTCGGTGCAGAAGGTCCTGACGCTCGATTCGTTTTGCCACGAACTGCGCGATCTCGTCCTCCTCCAGCACCGGGACGCGACTTCGGAAGACCGCGTGTGCGTACGACTCCGTCTGGAGCAGTCCCGGCACCACCTGATTCTCGTACGAGGAGATGACGATCGCCTCACGCTCCCGGTCCAGGTACTCTTCGGCCCACCTGGGGACCAGATCCACTTCCGGCATGTTGCATACGGCAGTCTCCAACGTGCCATTCGTGCGCAGCAGTTGATCGACCTGACAGGCCAGATCCAGCTTCAGAGGCCGTCGACCTTGCTCGATGGAGGCGATGAGTCCTTCACTGACGCAGAACTGCTCGGCCAGGGTTCTCTGTGTGTAACCGGCCTTCTCCCGGTGGAGGGCCAGCAGCGCACCCACCATCTTCATCGCCGACGCGTTTTTGCGTGACCGCCGCCGCGAACCGTTCATGCCGGTACAACTCCCACACTGCGCAAGTCCGATACCGGTATGAGGTCGTACAACTCAACTGTACGACCTCGCTGACTGTCTCATGATGGCCACGCAGTGTGACTGTCGTCCTGTGAATGAAGAATCTTCCCCCGAGCCCCTTCAGGAACACCTCTACCGACGGGAGCGTCAGTCGATCCCGGCGGCGCGGGCGTTCACCCGTACCGTGCTGGACTCCTGGTCCATCAAGGACCGTGTGGATGACATCACCCTCTGTGTCAGTGAGCTGACGACCAACGCCCTAGTGCACGGCGTCCCACCGGGCCGATGCTTCAGACTCCGCCTGCTTCACAAGGGCGACCACCTCCGGGTGGAGGTCCACGACAGTGGAGGCGGAGAACCCCGACTGGGCGAGGGCAAGGACGAGTCGGGTCGGGGTCTCTTGCTGGTCGCGGCGTTGGCGGATGCCTGGGGAGTGGCGGAGCGAGTGCCGGGGAAGATCGTCTGGTGCGCGTTCGCGGTGGACCGTGAGGCAGGGCGGTCGGCGGCCGGGCGGAGTCACGGCCATGCCTGGCAGACGACAGCGTGAGGCGCGGAACCTCAGCGGGACACTGGGCCTACCGATTGCAGGCGTGGCGGCGGCCCAGTCTGGCGGAAGTCGCCGTATGGTCACGGCCGGCCCGGCTGCTGGTCGGCTATGGCCCCGAACCACGTCGAGTTGGGGATGGAGGGAGATCCCGACGGCATCTGAGGCGAGTGCTGTTGGGTAACTAGGTTGAGGGAAGTGCGAACTTGGAGCGAGACGCGGCCCTTGTTCAGCAAGCCGTCACGGCCGCGTCGACCACGCCGTAACATCCTCGGTCAGAACAACCCCCGCGCGGAGCCGACCAACATCGGAGGTCAGAGGGGAGAGTTCAGGGCCCCGTTCGCAGGCGCCCGTTGAGCGTGAGGGCGAATGGCGTGAAACGCCCCAGGAGTCCGTTAGGTCGGAGTTCGGTAAAGTGGGTAAAATCGAGCCTTCCCACCGACAAACCCCCAGTTCAACTACTCTGGTCCCCGCGCACGCGGGGGGTGGTCCCCCATGTGTAGGAACAACACATGGAGGTCGGATCTGGTCCCCGCGCACGCGGGGGTGGTCCCGGGGACCCGAGGTAGCGGCCGAGATCCTTCTCCTGGTCCCCGCGCACGCGGGGGTAGTCCGAGATCAAGAGAAAGGGAGCGCTATGGGGAGGGCCTGCCTTCGGTAGCCCTGGGGTTGGTCGGTCAGTTCGGTTGGTGGGCCCGCCAGGGACGGTGTGCGGTTTGCTTCGGCTTCGCAAGGACGTCCGAGCGTGTGCTGGAGGCCGTCATGACACCTGCCCGGTCAGCGCCTTGCATAGGTCCGCCTGGACGCGGGCGGCGCCTCGCGCTTGCTCCCAGGTGTCGGAGACGACGACAGGACACAACTCGTTTGCGAAAACACCTTGTTGGGTGTCGTTGGCATTCAAGGGATATGGGGAGGTTGCGTACCAGTGGCTTCCCGCTCTGCCCTCCGGGACGGAGAAGAAGGACAACCAGGGCGGGGCGTGCCGCCGTGCGGGGTCGGACAGGTACGCCGTCGGCAGCCCTGTTGAGATCGGGCTTCGCCGGATGCGTGGTTGTAGTTTCCGGCCGCCAATCTTGGTGGCTGGTGGCCATGCCCCGGACGTTTACGCGTCGCGGGGTGCCCTCGTACGACCACTCTGTCGGGGGACGGCATCAATGCCACGGCGTAACTGCCGTGCCGAGCTGCCGTTCTGGTCGCGCGCGATAGCGTGAAACTGAGGGAGACGACAGCTGGACGGAGTCACGGGTATGGCTGGCAAGCGGCAGCGTCTGGCGCGACGCCGGAAAGCATGCGGCTTCACACAGGAGACCTTCGCTGAAGCGCTGAGAGTCGATCGCACCACGGTGCAGCGGTGGGAACGGGGGGAAGCCGAACCCCATCCGCATCAGCGGCTGCGAATCGCCAAGACGCTGCAAGTCTCTCTCGATGAGGTGGCAGAACTCCTGTTGCCCGACGCTCCGGCGCTGCCCGTTCTCCATGGACACAGAGGTGAAGGTCTCGCACTGACGATCCGGGAGACGTCACGACGCCTGGTCATGCTCGACAACGAGTTGAACGGCTTACCCATTGCGGACGTCGCGGCCCGTTCATTCAAGAAGGTTCACCGTCGCTTGGGGGAGAGCGACTACGAACGCAAGCGGGAGCGGGACATCCAGGCGGCAGCGGCGGAGTTGGCCGAGGTCGCCGGGTGGGCGCTCTTCAACGAGGGCCGATTCAGCGCGTCACGCCGGTTCAATCAGGAAGCCCTGTTTCTCGCGAGGTTGGCGGGGGATCGTTCAGCCGAACTGATCACGCTCCAGAACATGGGCATGCTTGCCGGATGGGCGGGACGGCCACGTGAGGAACTGGCTATCGCTGAGTCCGTCATTGACCAGGGCAACCTGAGTCCACGGGTCCAAGCGATGTTCCTGGCACGGCAGGCACAGGGGCTCGCGGGGGTGGGGCGGGGTTCGGAATCCACTCGTTCATTTGAACGTGCTCGCTCGCTGTTGCAGGACAGCGCGCCCTGTGACGAGCCGTACTGGGCGTGGTGGGTGTCGGATCAGGAGATGGACAGACAACAGGGGCGAGTTCTCCACGAGAGCGGTGATTGGCGTTCCGCGATCCCGGTTCTTGAGCGAGCCATGCAGCACCAGGAAGATTCTCGCGTCGGCTATCAGAACGTGGCCGCCGTTCGTCTGCTCGACAGTCTGTTGCGCGTGGAAGCCTGGGAGGCGGCGGAGAGCGAAGCGGAGAAGTTGATTCCGGCCGTTCCTGAGATGTCATCCGTCGTGACGCTGAGGATTCTGGAGCGCGTGGCTGGCCGGGGCAGATGCACCGCCGGGGCCCCGACGGGCCTACGTGAAGCTCTGAATCACATTCAGACGGCGATACACGAGGACGCGTACGAGATGTGAACGGACCACCTCTGGGCGGAGAGAAGAGGCTAGGATCCCGTTCCCCAACGGCCGTTGAGCGCGAGGGCGAGCGGAAGTGATACGTCCGAAGAACCCGTTAGGTCGGAGTTCGGTAAAGTGGGTAAAATCCAACCTCCCCGCTAACAAACCCCCAGGTCAACTCCTCTGGTCCCCGCGCACGCGGGGGTGGTCCCGGGTCCAACACCACACCACCTGGACGGCAGCCCTGGTCCCCGCGCACGCGGGGGTGGCCCCCCTTGACGAGCACCTCGCCGAGGTCGAGAGGGCACTGGTCCCCGCGCACGCGGGGGTGGTCCCGAGCAGCGCCTCGGCCTCGATCCGATCGAAGACTGGTCCCCCCCGCACGCGGGGAAGCTCAGCCTCCCCGAAACTCCGACCCCGCCCAGGACGGGCGAGTCGGGGACAGGGCCCCCGGTGGCGGTGTTGGCCGGTGCCGGGGCGGGGGACGGGCGTGGGTCAGGGAAGATCGCGCGGGGCGCGTTCGCCGGGGGTGCTCAGTAGCTCCACCTCCGCCAGCGTCCCGGGGGCGCCCTCGAACACCAGCCGGTATCGCTCGTACGCCCCCGGTCGGTCGATCGAGAACGCCCTCACCTGGCGGTCCCAGGCGAAGGGCTCCTCGCGCTCGTCCAGCGTGCGCCACTTCTCGCCGTCCCGGGAACCCTGGAGTACCCACCCGGCCGGCGCCTTCGTCCGGTCCGCCGGTGAGGTCAGGGTGTACTGGACCGCCTTCGTCCGCTCCCCGACCGGGAGGTCGACCGTCGAGACGGCGGACTCGGTCGCCGACGTGTTGTCGAACAGCGGGCCCTCGCCCCGCGACACGTCCGAACGCGGCGTCGGTACCTCGTCGTCCCGCGTGATCGACACCGGCGCCGCGTGCTTGCCCGTGCCCCACTTCGACGGGCGGGAGCCCATGTCGAACTCCAGCACCCCGCCCTTGGCGATCAGGTCATGGGGGAGGGACGTCGAGTCCCACGAGCGGCCGTTCACCTTCAAGCCCTGCACATACACATTCCTCGCGCTGTTCCTCGGCGCCTTCACCACCAGCTCGCGGCCGTTCTCCAGGTGGACCGTCGCCTTGGTGAACAGGGGCGAGCCGATCGCGTACTCGCCGCTGCCCATCACCAGCGGGTAGAAGCCGAGCGCCGAGAAGAGGAACCACGCCGACTGCTCGCCGTTGTCCTCGTCGCCGTGGTAGCCCTGCCCGATCTCGCTGCCGGTGTAGAGGCGGGACAGCACCTCGCGCACGTTCTTCTGCGTCTTCCAGGGCTGCCCCGCCGCGTCGTACATGTACAGGGCGTGATGGGCGACCTGGTTGGAGTGGCCGTACATGCCCATCCGCACGTCCCGCGCCTCGGTCATCTCGTGGATGACACCGCCGTAGGAACCCACGAAGTCGGGGGAGGCGGTCTCCGGGGTCGCCAGGTACTCGTCCAGCTTGTCGGCCAGGCCCGAACGGCCGCCGTAGAGGTTGGCCAGGCCCCGGCTGTCCTGGGGGGCCGTGAACGCGTACCCCCAGCCGTTCGTCTCGGTGTAGTCGTAGCCCCACACCCTCGGGTCGTACTTCTCCGACTCCACCCGCCAGTCGCCCGCCGGGTCACGGCCCTGGAAGAAGCCCGCCTTCCGGTCGAACAGGTTCACATAGTCCTGGGCCCGGTCCAGGAAGTACTCCGACTCCTCCTTGTAGCGCTTCCTGCCCGTCTCCTCGTACAGCCTCTCGCCCATCTTCGCGATGCCGAAGTCGTTGAGATAGCCCTCCAGCGCCCACGACAGGCCCTCGTGGGTGGCGGTGCTGGTGTAGCCGAGGAAGGGGGAGGTCTGCATGCCCTTGCGGCCCACGCCCGACGTCGGGGGGACCACCGTCGCGTTCTTCACCGCCGCGTCGTACGCCGCCTCCGCGTCGAAGTCGACACCCTTGACGTACGCGTCCGCGAACGCCACGTCCGAGGAGGTGCCGGTCATCAGGTCCGCGTACCCCGGGGACGACCAGCGCGAGGTCCAGCCGCCGTCCTTGTACTGCTGCACGAAGCCGTCGACCATGTCGCCCGCCTGCCGCGGCGAGAGGAACGAGTACGCCGGCCAGGTCGTACGGTACGTGTCCCAGAAGCCGTTGTTCACGTACACCTTGCCCTCGACGATCTTCGCGCCGGTGTGGGTGGGGGTGTCCGGGCCCGTCATCGGGGAGAACGGGGAAGCGTACTTGTAGGTGGAACCGACCTTCTCGAAACCGGAGTTGGGGTACAGATACAGCCGGTACAGGCTGGAGTAGAGGGTGGTGAGCTGGTCCGGGGTCGCGCCCTCCACCTCGACCTTGCCGAGCAACTCGTCCCACTGGCTCTGGGCCTTCTTCTCGACCGCCTCGAAGGACGTGCCCTCCGGGACCTCCTGGCGCAGATTGTCCTTCGCCTGGTCGACGCTGATGAGCGAGGTCGCCAGACGCAGGGTGACCTGCCGGTCCTCGCCCGCGTCGAAGCGGAGGTAGCCCTTGACGCCGCTGGACGAGCCCTCGGTGACCGGCTTGTCGAACTCGCCGTACACGAACAGGCGGGTCGCGCCCGTCGACAGCCCCGACTTCACGTCCGAGTAGCCCGTGACGATCCCGTTCTCCTGGTCCAGGGTGAGCCCGGCCTGGTCGGTGACGTTGTCGAACAGCACGCTCGCGTTGTCGTCCGGGTAGCTGAAGCGCAGCACGGCGGCGTGGTCCGTCGGCGTCATCTCCGCCTTGAGGCCGTTCTCGAACGTGACGCCGTAGTAGTGGGGGCGGGCGGTCTCGTTCTCGTGCCTGAAGGGCAGCGCGCGGGCCGTGCGGCCGGTGTCCGGGATGCCGGGCGCGGCCGACGGCATCAGCTGGAAGGTCTGGCGGTCGCCCATCCAGGGGCTCGGCTCATGGCTGGCGCTGAACGCCTGGACCGTCGGCAGGTTGTCCGCGTTGTTCGCCCGAGCGTAGTCGTACAGCCAGCTCAGCGAGCCCGCGTTGGTGACCGGCGTCCAGAAGTTGAAGCCGTGCGGGACGGCGGTCGCCGGGAAGTTGTTGCCGCGCGAGAAACCGCCGGAGGAGTGGGTGCCGCGCGTGGTGAGCGCGTAGTCCGACAGGTGGGCCTTCGGCCTCTCCGGCTTCACCTGCTTGATCGACACGTCGTCCAGCCAGCCCCGGAACTTCGCCGGACCCTTCGGGGAGTCGTACGCGATCACCACCCGGTCGACCCGCTTGCCCGCCGCGACCGACCCGATCCGCGACTCCACGTGGTTCCACTGGTTGACGTAGAGCACCTTGGCGTCGCCCTGACCGCGCGGGGTCAGCGGGAACCCGTGCTGGTCGGTGGCGCGCAGCTCACTCAGGGACGTCCCGTCCGTGAAGACCAGGTCCACGGACACATGGGTCGCGTCGTAGTCGAGATCACCGTCGGCCATCGACGGGAAGAGACGGTAGGACAGCTCGGTGTCCCGGCCGACCGCCACGTCCACGTCGAAGACCTTGTTGTACGAGTACGCCCGGCCGTCGGCGGTGTGGCGCCCGGCGTAGCGCAGGGCGCGCTTGCCGGTGAACCCGGCACGGGCCTTCGCGGTGGCCGAGCCGACCGGGCCGGTGTCGACCAGCGACAGCATGTCCTGCGGCACCGGGGTGCCGCCACCGCCGGTGGAGAGCTGGACGTCGGAGAGCTGGGTGATCGGGCCGCCGTTGTTGCCGGTGATCTCCAGACGGACGTGCCGGAACTCCGCCGCCTCGGCGAGAGCGTAGGACCGGGTCTGGAAGCGCTCCCCGAAGGTCTCGCCCTCGCGGGTGTCGAGGGTCTTCCAGTCGCTGCCGTCGGCGGAGCCCTTCAGGGTCCAGTCCCTCGGGTCGCGCTCGGCGTAGTCGTTGGCGGACGTCAGCGCGTACGTGACGATCTTCGCGGGCTCGGCGAGGTCGAATTCGAGCCAAGCTTTCCGCTCGAACACCAGCCATTTGGTGACCGGTTCGCCGTCGATGAGGTTCTCCTTGACCTCACCGCCGCCCGTGTTCTCGCCGCTCGCCCGGACCTCGGTGACACGGTCGGTGATGTTGCCGGGGATACCGGTGCTGTAGCCGCCGTCGACCCCCGAGGCGCGCTTCGCGCCGTCCGGTCCGGTGTCGACGGTGTTCCGCCAGTCCGGGGCCGGCTCGTCCGTCTCGAACGAGGACGCGAACTCCCGGTCGCCGGGGGACGGGGCGGCGGGCAGCGCGACCGCCGCGCCCTGCGAGGTGACGGCCAGGACGAAGGCCGCCGTCAGAACGGCCGCCGGACCCCATCTGTGCCGGGCCTTGTGCCGAGTTCTGTGCCGCATGCGCGAGCACCACCCTCCCGTGCTGGACAACGTTGTCAGCTTCTGTGCGCAAGGACCAGTAGGGGTCCAAGTGGACAGCGATGTCAAGGGTGTTGGGCGCGGCATCGGGGCGCATTGCCGCGAGAATGTCGCTCAGCGTGCACACGCCGGACGCGGGTGTCGGGGAGGTCTCAACTCGGAAAAGACCACCGTGGAACCTTGCGTTCGATCTTGCTCCCCCGAAGGGGAGTGGACTATACCTGTCGGCTAATCCCCGGGACGTTTCCCCAAGGGGAATGCGGCACGTCACGCGCGGTCCGTGTGGTCTGTCACGCGCTGTGCGTGTGATCGTCACGCAGGGCCGACGCGTCCTGCACCACCCTGAACGGCTTCTGTACCACCGCCAGAACGACCAGGTCTGTTCCGCACCTCACGCACCGCTTCGTACGACTTCGCTCCTCCCCGAGCGACTCCGAACGACCCCGCACCACCTGTGTGTCCCGTACGACCTGCATGACCTGTATCGACCTGTACGACCTGCACGACCTGCACGAGGACCTGTACCGACCTGTACCGACCTGTACGACCTGCATGACCTGCACGACGACCTGTACGACCTGCATGACCTGCACGACGACCTGCACGACCTGTACGACCTGCAAGACCCGCACGACTCAGCTCGACCGATCGCGGTGCCGGTCAGGATCCGGTTCACCGCCTGAGTCCTGGAGAAAGCGAGGACTTGAGCATGGGATCCACGTCCGCCGAGAACAGCAGTGCCAACGGCGTCGGCCGCCGCGATCTGATCAAGCGCTCCGCGGCGCTCGGCCTGATCTCCGTACCCACCATGAGCTTCCTCTCCGCCTGTGCCACCGGCAGCGGCGGCGGCGACGAGAAGGAGTCCAAGGCCCCCGAGGGCGAGAAGTCCGAGAAGAACCCGCTCGGGGTGAAGCAGGGCCTCGCCCTGGAGGCGTTCATCTTCAAGGGCGGCCTCGGCGACCAGTACGCCAAGGACGCGGAGGCCGACTACAAGAAGACCTACGGCGCCGACGTCAAGCACACCGGCACCCAGCAGGTCGGCCCGAAGCTCACCCCGCGCTTCTCGGGCGGCAACCCGCCGGACGTCATCGACAACTCCGGCGCCGACCACCTCGACATGAACCGGCTCTCCAGCCAGGGCCAGCTCCAGGACCTCCAGGCGCTGCTGGACGCGGCCTCCCTGGACGACCCGGCCAAGAAGGTCTCGGAGACCATCCACCCGAGCACCCTGGAGAAGGGCCTGCACGGCGACGTCTTCGACGTCCTGTACTACGCCTTCACGATCTACGGCTCCTGGTACTCCAAGAAGCTCATGGACGACAAGGGCTGGACCTACCCCAAGACCCTGGACGAGATGGTCACGCTCTGCGGGGAGATCAAGAAGGAGAAGATCGCGCCCTGGACGTACCCGGGCAAGTATCCGTACTACGTCCACTTCAACCTCTTCGCCCAGATCGCCAAGATCGGCGGCATGGAGGGCTGGATCGCGATCGACAACCTGGAGCCCAACGCCTGGACCGGCAACGACGCCGTCAAGCAGGTCATCGAGCACTATGAGGAACTGGCCGCCAAGGGCTACTTCCTCGAAGGCAGCCAGGGCATGACCCACATCCAGTCGCAGACCGCCTGGACCAAGAACAAGGCCGTTTTCATCCCGAACGGCTCCTGGGTGGAGAACGAGGCCGCGCCGACCACGCCGGACGACTTCCAGATGTCGGTGGGCGCCCTCTTCGACGGCAGCGGCGACAAGCTGCCGCAGGGCACCCTGCGGGCCGAGCCCAGCGAGCCGTACATCGTGGCGAGCAAGGGCAAGAACCCGGTCGGCGGCATGGAGCTGCTGCGGATCATGCTCTCGAAGAAGCACGCGCAGAACTTCGCCACCAAGGTGAAGTCGCTGACCTGTGTGGTCGACGCCACCGAGGGCATGACTCTCTCGCCGGGTCTGGCCTCCGCCAGCAGCGTCTTCGGGGCGGCCGGTGACAACATCATCAGCCTCCAGCTCCAGGAGTGGTACCCCGCACTGACGGACGAGAAGATCGGCGGCCTGACCGGCCAGCTGCTCACCGGCGACCTCAAGGCCGCAGACTGGATCAAGAAGACCCAGCAGTACGCCGACGAGGTCAAGAAGGACGACACCGTGCAGAAGTTCACCCGGGACAAGTAGGACACCGCGGCGCGCGACCGGCACGACCTCCGGTCGCGCGCCGCCCTCCCGTCCGCACAGCGATCCACCCGCCACGTGTGACTCGAAAAAGGGGAAGGGCCGGGACGCACCATGCAACACGGCAAGTACCGATTCATCGTGGGGTTCCTGGCCCTGCCCGTCGCGGTCTACGCGATCTTCGTCATCTCCCCGTTCGTCCAGGCGTTCCAGATCTCACTGACCGACTGGTCGGGTCTGGTGGGGACGTCGGAGTTCGTCGGCCTCGACAACTTCGAGCGGCTGTGGAACAGCGACGACTTCTGGAACGCGCTGCGCCACAACGTCTACATGCTGATCGCGGTCCCGATCGTGACGCTCGCGCTCGGCCTGTTCTTCGCGTTCATGCTGAACATCGGCGGCAAGCGGCGGCCCAACGAGGTGGTCACCGGGGTCGCCGGCAGCGGGTTCTACCGGTTCGTGTTCTTCTTCCCGCAGGTCATCTCCATCACGATCATCGCGGTGATCTGGTGGAACATCTACAACCCCGACCCCAGCGACGGCATGCTCAACTCCCTGCTGGGCACCTTCGGTCTGGACGGGCTCCAGAACGCCTGGCTGGGCGAGAAGAGCATCGCCCTGTGGTGCATCATGGCGGTGATGATCTGGTCGCACGTCGGCTTCTACGTCGTGCTCTTCTCCGCCGCGATGGCCTCGATCCCCCGGGAGATCTACGAGGCGGCGCTGCTGGACGGGGCCAACCGGTTCCACACCTTCTTCCGGATCACCCTGCCGCTGCTGTGGGACACCGTGCAGACGGGCTGGGTGTACATGGGCATCATCGCCCTCGACGGATTCGCCCTCGTTCAGATCATGTCGGTCAACATGGGCGGCCCGGACGGTGCCACGGACGTGATGCCGCTGAGGCTCTACCTCACGGCGTTCCGCGACAGCCAGTTCGGATACGCGGCGGCGATGGGCATCGCGATGCTCATCGTGACCATGACCTTCGCCATCCTCACCCTGCGCTTCGCGCGGCGTGAGCGGATCGAGTTCTGAGGGGCCGGCTGATGACCACCGAGATCGACGCGGTACGCAAGGAAGACGGCGACGGCCCGGAGCGCGGTGACGGGGCCGGCCGGGTCTCCCTCACCAAGAAGATCGGCCCGACCGACGGGCGCAGTTCGGAGGGCGGGGTCCTCAACGTCTTCTCGCACGGCATGCTGGTGGTGTGGAGCCTGATGGTGGGCGTGCCGCTGGTGTGGGTGCTGTGGAGTTCGTTCAAGACGTCCAACGCGATCCTCACCAACCCGTGGGGGCTGCCGACGTCCCTGCACTTCGAGAACTGGGCCAACGCCTGGAACCAGGCCAACATGGGCCAGTACTTCGTCAACACCGTCATCGTGGTGGGCGGTTCACTGGTCGGCACGATGGTGCTGGGCGCGATGGCGGCGTACGTCCTGGCCCGGTTCACCTTCCCGGGCAACCGCTTCATCTACTACCTGTTCGTGGCGGGCATGTCCTTCCCGGTGTTCATGCTGGTGATCCCGCTCTTCTTCGTGCTGCGGGACTTCCCGGGGACCTCGCTGCTGGCGACGTACCACGGACTGATCCTGGTCTACATCGCCTACTCCCTGCCCTTCACGGTCTTCTTCCTCACCGCGTTCTTCCGCACCCTGCCGTCGGCGGTGGCCGAGGCCGCGATGATCGACGGCGCCTCGCACACCCGGACGTTCTTCCAGGTCATGCTGCCGATGGCCAAGCCGGGGTTGATCAGCGTCGGGATCTTCAACTTCCTGGGCCAGTGGAACCAGTACCTGCTGCCGATGGTGCTGAACCAGGAGGAACAGAAGTACGTCCTCACCCAGGGCCTCGCGATGATCGCGCTGCAACAGGGCTACGAGAACGACTGGGGCGCGCTCATGGCGGGCATGATGATCGCCATGCTGCCGGTGCTGATCGTGTACTTCCTGTTCCAGCGCCAGGTACAGGCGGGCCTGACGGCAGGCGCGATCAAGTAGCCCGGCGCGCTGGGACCGACCCGGACCGGTGAGGGCGTCCGTGCTCCGGGAGGGAGTCCCTGGCCCGGGAGGGCGTCCGTGCTCCGTGAGGGCTCCCTCGGCCCGTGAGGGCCTTCGGCCGGTGGCGCCCTCCCTGGGGCCCGGTGGCCTCCCGGCCGGTGGAACCCGTGAGTGGTGTCGCCCTGGGCGGGTGGCGCCCCATGGTCGGTGACGGTCCCCGGCCGGGGCGACCCTCGGCAGCCGGGGGCGGCCGTCCACGGCAACCCTTGGCCGGTGGCGGGCCGGGCGGTGGCGGGCCGAGCGGTGGCGGCCTCGGCTGGTGCCCCTCGCCGGTGGCGCACCCTGGCCAGTACAGGCTCCTGGCTGGTGACGAGCCTCGGTCGGGGAGGTTCCCTGCCGGTGGCAACTCCCGGCCGCGGCGACCCCGACGGGTACAGCTCCTGGCTGCTGGCGACCCCCGGTCTTGGCGGCCATCGGCCGGTGGTGCCCTCCGGCCGATGGCTCCGCCGGTGGCGCACGCCGGTCGGTCCAGCCCTTGGCCGGTGGGCGAGCCTGGGCGGATGACGGGTCCCGGTCGGTGGCAATCCCCGGTCGGTGGCAACCCCCGGCTGTCGATGACGCACACTGGCCGGATCAACCCCTGGCCGGTGGCGACCCTCGGCCGGTGGCAACTCCTGGCCGTGGCGACCTCCGGCTGGTGGCCCCCGCCGGTGGCGCACCCCGGCCGGTACAGCTCCTGGCCGGTGGCGAGCCTCGGGCGGGGAGGTTCCCGGTCGGTGGCAACTCCCGGCCGTGGCGACCCCGACGGGTACAGCTCCTGGCTGCTGGCGACCCCCGGTCTTGGCGGCCACAGGCCGGTGGCGGGCCGGGTGGTGGTGACCACGGGCCGGTGGCCCCCGCCGGTGGCGCGCGCCGGTCGGTCCAGCCCTTGGCCGGCGGCGAGCCTCGGCGGATGACGGGTCCCGGTCGGTGGCAACCCCCGGCGGTGGCACCCCCCCGGTCGGTGGCACCCCCCCGGCCGGTGGCAACCCCCGGTCGGTGGCAACCTCCGGTCGGTGGCGGCCACCGACCGGTGGAGGCCCCCGCCGACGGCCCCCGCCGACGGCGCCCCCGGCCGGTCCCCCCGCCCGTGGCATCCCCCGGCCGGTCCCCCCGGTGGCGCCCCCGGCCCGTGCCGGTTCCCGGCCGCACCCCCGGCCGGTGACAGGCCCGACGGAGACGGCATCTGGCCGAAAATCGCCCTCCGGCAGACTGCCCCTCCGCCGGACTGCCCCTCTGCAAGACGCCCCCCTCCGCCGGACGGCCCTCCTCCGCCAGACGGCCCCCTCTGCCAGACGGCCCCCTCCGCCAGAAGCCCCCCCGCCGGACGCCCCCCGCCGGACGGCACGCGCAGTCCCGGGAACTGTTCGGGGCCGGAGGGGACTTGAGGGGTGGCGTTCCTCGTGTCCTCGCGTTGGTTGCTTCGGGGTTCGAACGGGTTTCCTGGCAACGGTGGCTGAGGGCCGGGGTGGTGGATCGGTGTCTGTGGCGGTGCCCATGGCCTCTCGGGCGACTTCGGAGCGCTCTCATGAGCGGCCCCCTGTTCAACCTCTTGACGGGAGGGGACCCGAACGGCTGAGCTTAGAGTTCACTAGTTGGACATACAGGGGCCCGTCGACGCGGTCCCGCGCGCAGGAGGTCGTCGTGGAGACTCCGGGGTCGCAGTCGTCGCTGCACCGAGCCAACCTGGAACGAGTGGTGCGGGCCGTCCGGCTCGCGGGGTCGCTCACACAGGCGGAGATCGCCCGGAGCACCGGACTGTCGGCCGCGACCGTCTCCAACATCGTGCGGGAGCTGAAGGACGGCGGCACCGTCGAGGTCACCCCCACCTCCGCCGGCGGGCGCCGCGCCCGCAGTGTCTCGCTCAGCGGGGACGCCGGCATCGTGATCGGCGTCGACTTCGGCCACACCCATCTGCGGGTCGCCGTCGGCAACCTCGCCCACCAGGTGCTCGCCGAGGAGGCCGAGCCGCTGGACGTGGACGCCTCCGCCGCCCAGGGCTTCGACGCGGCCGAGGAACTGGTGAACCGGCTGATCCTGGCCACCGGCGTGGACCGTACGAAGATCGCGGGCATCGGGCTCGGGGTCCCCGGGCCCATCGACGTGGAGTCCGGCACGCTGGGCTCCACCGCCATACTGCCGGGCTGGACCGGCACCAAGCCGGCCGAGGAGCTGCGCGGACGGCTCGGGGTCCCCGTGCACGTCGACAACGACGCCAACCTGGGCGCCCTCGGCGAGCTGGTCTGGGGGAGCGGCAAGGGGGTCAGGGACCTCGCGTACATCAAGGTCAGCAGCGGGGTCGGGGCCGGGCTCGTCATCGACGGGACGATCTACCGGGGGCCCGGCGGGACCGCCGGCGAGATAGGGCACATCACCCTCGACGAGTCCGGCCCCGTCTGCCGCTGCGGCAACCGGGGCTGCCTGGAGACCTTCACCGCCGCCCGATATGTCCTCCCGCTGCTCCGGCCCAGCCACGGCGGCGACCTCACCATGGAGCGCGTGGTCCGCATGGCCCGGGACGGGGATCCCGGCTGCCGCCGGGTGATCGCCGACGTAGGGCGGCACATCGGCAGCGGCGTCGCCAGCCTGTGCAATCTGCTGAACCCCAGCCGGGTCGTCCTCGGCGGCGATCTCGCCGAGGCCGGGGAACTGGTGCTCGGCCCGATCAGGGAATCCGTGGGCCGATATGCCATACCCAGTGCCGCCCGCCAACTCACTCTTCTTCCCGGCGCGCTCGGCGGACGCGCGGAAGTTCTCGGCGCTCTCGCCCTCGCTCTCGGAGAGATGGGGGATTCGACACTTTTGGACGGCAGCATGGCTACGGCGGCACCTGCCTTCACTTAGAGAACGTATGGCACCGTTGCCATCTCGTTAAGGATTTACTTCTTGACGCCGTACGTGCGGCCGAGTTGACTTCCAGCCACCTCGGCCGCAACGACGCGGCCTCGTCAGGGAGGTTTCTGAAGTGAACACGCGTATGCGTCGTGCCGCCGTAGCCCTCGCAGCAGGTGCGATGGCCGTCTCGCTCGCCGCCTGTGGCAGCGCCGAGGAAGCCGGCGGCGACACCAACGACTCCGACAGCTCGGCCGCCGCCAAGGGCGATGACATCAAGGTCGGTCTCCTGCTCCCGGAGAACAAGACCGCGCGCTACGAGAAGTTCGACCGGCCCCTGATCGAGAAGAAGATCAAGGAGCTGACGAACAACAAGGCGGAGATCCAGTACAACAACGCCCGCCAGGACGCCAACCTCCAGGCCCAGCAGGTCGACACGATGATCACCAACAAGGTGGACGTGCTGATCCTGGACGCCGTGGACGCCAAGGCGATCAAGAACTCGGTCCAGAAGGCCGTGGACCAGGGCATCAAGGTCGTCGCCTACGACCGTCTCGCCGAGGGCCCGATCAGCGCGTACACCTCGTTCGACAACGAGGAGGTCGGCCGCACCCAGGGCGAGGCCCTGCTCCAGGCGCTGGGCGACAAGGCCGCCGACGCCCAGATCGTCATGATGAACGGCTCGGTCACCGACCCCAACGCCGCCCAGTTCAAGAGCGGCGCGCACTCCGTCCTGGACGGCAAGGTCAAGATCGGCCGCGAGTTCGACACCAAGGAGTGGTCGCCGGACAACGCCAACTCCAACATGGAGGCGGCGATCTCGGCGCTCGGCAAGGGCAAGATCGCCGGGGTCTACTCCGCGAACGACGGCATGGCGGGCGGCATCATCACCGCCCTGAAGGCCGCCGGCATCGACGACATCCCGGTCACCGGCCAGGACGCCGAACTCGCCGCCGTGCAGCGGATCATCACCGACGAGCAGTTCATGAGCGTCTACAAGTCCTACCCGCAGGAGGCCGAGGTCGCCGCCGAGATGGCGGTCGCCCTGGCCAAGGGCGAGGACCTGGGCTCGATCGCCAAGGACAAGGTCTCCAGCGGCAGCGCCCAGGACGTCCCGTCGGTGCTGGTCCCGGTCGTCTCCCTGACCAAGGAGAACATCAACGACACCGTCATCAAGGACGGCATCTACACCGCCGCCGAGATCTGCACCGGCAACTACAAGGCCGCCTGCGACGAAATCGGTATCAAGTAAGCGGTAGGCGACAGCGCGCTTCACGGCACCGCGTCCCCCTTCTTTCCGTGGCCCCGGAATTCACCCCCCGAACACTCCCGAATTCCGGTCGGCCACCGAAGGGGGACCGCCGTGACCTCCGCTCCTCCGGCGCCCCGTGTCCAGCCCCGCAAAGCCAGTGCGGGGCGCCGGACGGATCCTTTCCCCCATTCTTCGCACAACCCTTCCGCCGGGTCAGGCGGCGAAGGAGATGGTTCACGTGTCCGCTACGCCCGTGCTGGCGTTGCGCGGGGTCTCCAAGCGGTTCGGTGCCGTCCAGGCGCTCACCGACGTAGAGCTTGAGGTCCATGCCGGTGAAGTGGTCGCCCTGGTCGGCGACAACGGCGCCGGAAAATCCACGCTGGTCAAGACGATCGCCGGCGTGCACCCCATCGACGAGGGCGTCATCGAGTGGGACGGCCGGGCCGTCTCCATCAACCGGCCGCACGACGCCCAGTCCCTGGGCATCGCGACCGTCTACCAGGACCTCGCCCTCTGCGACAACATCGACGTCGTCGGCAACCTCTTCCTCGGCCGTGAGCTGAAACGCTTCGGCGTGCTGGACGAGGTCGAGATGGAGCGCCGCGCCCGCGAACTGCTCCAGACGCTGTCGATCCGTATCCCGAGCGTCCGCATACCGATCGCCTCGCTCTCCGGCGGCCAGCGCCAGACCGTGGCCATCGCCCGGTCCATGCTCGGCGCCCCCAAGCTCGTCATCCTGGACGAGCCCACCGCCGCCCTCGGCGTCGAGCAGACCGCACAGGTGCTCGACCTGGTGGAGCGGCTGCGGGAGCGCGGCCACGCCGTGATCCTGATCAGCCACAACATGGCCGACGTCAAGGCCGTCGCCGACCAGGTGGCGGTCCTGCGTCTGGGCCGCAACAACGGCGTCTTCGAGGTCCGGACGACCTCGCAGGAGGAGATCATCTCCGCCATCACCGGCGCCACCGAGAACGCCGTGACCCGCCGTGCGGCGCGCACGAACGGGGAGGCCGCCCAGTGAACCTCGACAAGAACCCCGCCCCGGCCGCGTCGACGGCCACCGCCGTCGAGAACCCCGAGGCCGCCGCCGCCGCGGTCACCGCCGTCGACCCCCGGCTCCTCGTCCGCGAGCAGGGCCTGGCCGGCTATCTGGGCGAGTTCAAGCGCAAGATGCGCGCCGGTGAACTGGGCTCCCTCCCGGTGATCATCGGCCTCGTCGTGATCTGCGTCGTCTTCCAGAGCCTGAACTCCGCGTTCCTGTCCGCGCAGAACATCAGTGACATCACCGTCACCATGGTCGGCACGGGCATGATCTCCGTCGGCATCGTCTTCGTGCTGCTGCTCGGCGAGATCGACCTGTCCGTGGGCTCGGTCAGCGGCGCCTCCAGCGCCATCGCGGCCGTGCTCGCCGTCAACCAGGGCTGGCCCGAGTGGGCGGCCGTCGTCCTCGCCGTCCTCGCGGGCGCCGCGATCGGCGCCGCGCACGGCTTCTTCTTCGCGGTGCTCGGCGCGCCCGCCTTCGCCGTCACCCTCGCCGGACTGCTGTTCTGGCTCGGCTTCATGCTCCAGACACTGGGCGAGAACGGCACGATCAACCTCGACGGCGACGGCCTCATCGGCAAGCTCACCACGTACTTCTTCACGGACGTCGCCGCCGCGTACGGCCTGGCGGCCGTGGTGACCGGCGTCTTCTTCGTCACATCGTTCCTCGGGAACCGGCGCCGCGAGCAGGCGGGCGTGCCCTCGCGGCCGATGAGCGACACCCTGCTGCGGACGGCCGCGCTGGGGGTCGTCTCGTTCGCCGCGGCCTTCATGTACAACCAGTACAAGGGGCTGCCGCTGGCCACCGTGGTCTTCCTGGTGTTCCTGGTCGCGACGGACTTCGTGCTGCGGCGCACCTCGTACGGGCGCAAGGTCTTCGCGCTCGGCGGCAGCGTGGAGGCGTCCCGGCGCGCGGGCATCAACGTCACCGCCGTACGGATCTCGGTCTTCGCGATCTCCGGTGGGTTCGCGGCGATCGGCGGTCTCTTCCTGGCGTCGAAGATCGCCTCGGCCAACCAGAGCGCGGGCACCGGTGACCTGCTGATGAACGCGATCGCCGCCGCGGTGATCGGCGGGACGTCGCTGTTCGGCGGGCGGGGGCGGACGTGGAACGCGCTGCTCGGTGTGCTGGTGATCGTCTCCATCCAGTACGGGTTGCAGCTGGAGTCGATCGCGGAGCCTGTCAAGTACATGATCACGGCGGGTGTGCTGCTCACCACCGTGGTGATCGACTCTGTCACGCGCCGTACGCAGAAGACCGCGGGTCGGGCCTGATCGGGGGGCCGCCTAGCGGGTGCGGGGGTTCTGCCGACTCTCCCGCCGTCGTGGCTGGTCGCGCAGTTCCCCGCGCCCCTTGGCGGCGCTGATCTTGAGGTCTGTCCACAGTGCCCCGGCATCGAACATGGTGTCGGGGTGCTGTCATGTCATACGTAAGGCCGCTCATGGGTAGAGCCGATCGCGTGATGTACGACGCACTGTCCGCGCGCCGGGGCCCGGGGCGGAAGATTAGACTCGACCCGCCCGGTAACAGCTCGAACAGCTCTACTGCAAGGAGGCACGGGTGCCGTTGCTGACCCGCATCAGGGGACCGCGCGATCTGGACCGGCTCAACCCGGAGGAGCTGGGCCGGCTGGCCGAGGAGATCCGGAGCTTCCTGGTCGACGCCGTCGCCAAGACCGGCGGCCACCTCGGTCCCAACCTCGGCGTGGTCGAACTGACCATCGCGCTGCACCGGGTGTTCGAGTCGCCCAAGGACCGGGTGCTGTGGGACACGGGACACCAGGCGTACGTGCACAAGCTGCTCACCGGGCGCCAGGACTTCGCCAAGCTGCGCAGCAAGGGCGGCCTGTCCGGCTACCCCTCGCGCGCCGAGTCCGACCACGACGTCATCGAGAACAGCCACGCCTCCACCGTGCTGGGCTGGGCCGACGGCCTCGCCAAGGCCAACCAGGTCCGGGGGCGCGACGACCGGGTGGTCGCGGTCATCGGCGACGGCGCCCTCACCGGCGGCATGGCCTGGGAGGCGCTCAACAACATCGCCGACGGCGACCGGCCGCTGGTCATCGTCGTCAACGACAACGAGCGCTCCTACGCGCCCACCATCGGCGGACTCGCCAACCACCTCGCCACCCTGCGCACCACCGACGGCTACGAACGCTTCCTGGCCCGCGGCAAGGACCTGCTGGAGCGCACCCCCGTCGTCGGACGCCCGCTCTACGGCACCCTCCACGGCGCCAAGAAGGGCCTCAAGGACTTCATCGCGCCGCAGGGCATGTTCGAGGACCTCGGACTGAAGTACGTCGGCCCCATCGACGGGCACGACATCGAGGCGCTGGAGTCCGCGCTGACCCGCGCCAAGCGGTTCGGCGGCCCCGTCATCGTGCACTGCCTCACCGAGAAGGGCCGTGGCTACGAGCCCGCCGAGCAGGACGAGGCCGACCGCTTCCACGGCATCGGCCCCATCCACCCCGACACCGGGCTGCCCGTCAAGGCGTCCGCCGCGAGCTGGACCTCCGTGTTCGGCGACGAGATGGTCAAGCTCGGGCACGAGCGCGAGGACCTGGTCGCCATCACCGCGGCCATGCTCCAGCCGGTCGGCCTGAAGAAGTTCGCCGACGCCTTCCCCGACCGGATCTACGACGTCGGCATCGCCGAGCAGCACGCCGCCGTCTCCGCGGCCGGCCTCGCCACCGGCGGGGTGCACCCGGTCTTCGCGGTGTACGCCACCTTCCTCAACCGCGCCTTCGACCAGGTCCTCATGGATGTCGCCCTGCACAAGTGCGGAGTGACGTTCGTGCTCGACCGGGCCGGGGTCACCGGCGACGACGGCGCCTCGCACAACGGCATGTGGGACATGTCCATGCTCCAGGTGGTGCCGGGGCTGCGGATCGCCGCCCCGCGCGACGCCGAGCAGCTGCGCGCCCAGCTCCGGGAGGCCGTGACCGTCGAGGACGCGCCGACCGTGCTGCGCTACTCCAAGGGCGTCGTCGGCCCCGCCGTCCCCGCCGTCGGCCGCGTCGGCGGCATGGACGTCCTGCGGGAGCCCGGCACCGACACCCCGGACGTGCTGCTGGTCTCCGTCGGCGCCCTCGCCCCCATGTGCCTGGACATCGCGACACTCCTCGACCGGCAGGGCATCACCACCACCGTCGTGGACCCGCGCTGGGTCAAGCCGGTGGACGAGGCCCTCGCCCCGCTCGCCGAGCGGCACCGGGTCGTCGTCACCGTCGAGGACAACTCCCGGGTCGGCGGCGTCGGCTCCGCCGTCGCCCAGGCGCTGCGCGACGCGGGGGTGGACGTACCGCTGCGGGACTTCGGCATCCCGCCGCGCTTCCTGGACCACGCCTCGCGCGCCCAGGTCATGGCCGAGATCGGGCTGACCGCGCCGGACATCGCGCGGCAGGTCACCGGGCTGGTCGCCAAGCTCGACGGCAAGTACGGACAGGCCGCCGCGAGCGAGGTCGAGGCGGCGCGCGACTGAACCCCCCGAATGGGCCGGTTTCACCCCCGCCACGGGTGGTGGAACCGGCCCATTCGCGTGACACCGCTCGTGCCGGGGCACACCAGGTGCACCCCCTCTCGATCATGTCGGGGACGACAAGCGTGGGAGGTACGCCCGTGAGCAGCACTCTCTTCAGGACCAAGAAGGTCGAGCAGTCCATCCGTGACACCGAGGAGCCCGAGCACGCGCTCAAGAAATCCCTGTCCGCGCTCGATCTGACGGTCTTCGGCGTCGGTGTCATCATCGGCACCGGCATCTTCGTCCTCACCGGCACCGTGGCCAAGAACAACGCGGGCCCCGCCGTGGCCCTCGCCTTCGTCGTGGCTGGTGTGGTCTGCGCGCTGGCCGCGCTCTGCTACGCCGAGTTCGCCTCCACCGTCCCGGTGGCCGGGTCCGCCTACACCTTCTCCTACGCCTCGCTCGGGGAACTGCCCGCCTGGATCATCGGCTGGGACCTGGTGCTGGAGTTCGCGCTGGGCACGGCGGTGGTGGCGGTCGGCTGGTCGGGGTACGTCGCCTCGCTGCTGGCCGACGCGGGCTGGCACCTGCCCGCGGAACTGGGCGGCCGGGACGGGGCGCAGGGCTTCGGCTTCGACATCCTCGCCGCCGGACTGGTCCTCGTCCTCACCGGGATCCTCGTCCTCGGCATGAAGCTCTCCGCGCGCATCACCTCGATCGTCGTCGCCATCAAGGTGGCCGTCGTCCTCATCGTGATCATCGCGGGCGCCTTCTTCATCACGGGCAGCAACTACGACCCGTTCATCCCCGAGTCCCAGCCCGTGCCGGCGGGCGGCGACCTGCGGGCCCCGCTGATCCAGCTCATGGTCGGCTGGGCGCCCTCCAACTTCGGGGTGATGGGCATCTTCACCGCCGCGTCCGTCGTCTTCTTCGCCTTCATCGGCTTCGACGTCGTCGCCACCGCCGCCGAGGAGACCCGCAACCCGCAGCGCGACATGCCGCGCGGCATCCTCGGCTCGCTGGTGGTCTGCACCGTCCTGTACGTGGCCGTGTCGATCGTGGTCACCGGGATGCAGAACTACAAGGACCTGTCCGTCACCGCCCCCCTCGCCGAAGCCTTCAAAGCCGTCGGACACCCCTGGTACGCGGGGCTGATCAGCTTCGGCGCGGCCGTCGGCCTCACCACCGTCTGCATGATCCTGCTGCTCGGCCAGACCCGGGTCTTCTTCGCGATGAGCCGGGACGGACTGCTGCCCCGGTTCTTCTCGCACGTCCACCCGCGGTTCAAGACCCCGCACCGGCCGACCATCCTGCTCGGTGTGATCATCGCGATCGTCGCCGGGTTCACCCCGCTCAGCGAACTGGCCGAACTGGTCAACATCGGCACCCTGTTCGCGTTCATCGTCGTCGCCATCGGGGTCGTCATCCTGCGCCGCACCCGCCCCGACCTGCCGCGCGCCTTCCACACCCCGTGGGTGCCGGTGCTGCCGATCGTGTCGGTGTGCGCCTCGCTGTGGCTGATGCTGAACCTGCCCGCCGAGACCTGGATCCGGTTCGGCGGCTGGATGCTCCTCGGTGTCGTCGTCTACTTCCTGTACAGCCGCACCCACAGCCGGCTCGCCCGGGGCGAGAGCGAGGCCGGGGCCGACAGCTCCCCGCGCCCCCCGGCCGTGTGACGCACCGTCACCCCCGCCCGTCCGGCCGGTGAGGTGACCCGGCCCCGTATGTCCTGCTCCGGTGGGAGGTGCGGGGCCGGATAGCGTACGGGGCGTGTGTGCCGTCCCCGTCACGTCCCCGGCCCCGTCACCCTCCGTGCCCACCGCGCGGCGGCGGCTGGGCTACTGGACCCGGCTGCTGCCCCCGCTCGCCGCCCTCGCCTGCGTCACCCGCGTCCCGTCCTTCCTTCATCCGCTGTGGAGCCCCGACGAGGGCTATCTCGCCGTACAGGCCCGGATACTGGCCCACGGCGGCGCGCTCTACGAGACCGTCGTGGACCGCAAACCGCCGCTCGTGCCCTGGCTCTACCAAGGCGCCTTCGCCCTGACCGGCTCCGACTCCCTCACCTGCGTACGGATCCTCGCGGTCCTCGCCCACCTCCTCACCGCCGTCCTGCTCGCCTCCCTCGCCCGCCGCCGCTGGGGCGACCGGGCCGGGGCCACCGCCGGGGTGCTGTATCTGCTGGTGTCGGTCGGGGTGAACCCCGAGGACGCCCAGGCCGCCGGGTTCGAGGTGTTCATACTGCCCTGCACGGCCGCCGCCCTCCGGTGCGCCGACCGCCGCCAGTGGACCACCGCGGGCCTCGCCGTGGCGGCGGCCTTCCTCACCAAGCAGACCGGGGGAGCGGTCCTCCTGCCGGTGCTGTGGCTGTGGCACCGGTCCTCCCGGCCGGCCGACCGCCGCGGACTGCTCGCCCTCGGGGCCGGGGCCGTCCTGCCCGTGCTGGGCGTCGCCCTGGCCACCGACCCGCGCGGCTTCCTCTTCTGGACCGTCACCGGGTCAGGGGCCTACGCCTCCTTCACCGGCTCCGAACTCCATGTGCTCGCCCGCGCACTGGGCAACGCGCTGATCCTCGCGGCGGCCTGCGCGGGCCTGCTCCCCCCGCTCCTGCGGGCCGCCCGCTCCACCCGGATCGGCACGGACCTGTGGCTGTGGCTCGCCGCCTCCGCCGCCGCCGTCTGCACCGGCTTCCACTTCTTCGGCCACTACTACCTGCAACTCCTGCCCCCACTGGCCCTCCTCGCCACAGCCGCCCTGCACGCCCGCGCCCCCGCCCGCCCCCGCGAACTCGCCCTCCTCACCTCCGCCTGCTGCTGCGCCCTCTTCCTCACCTGGGGCCTGCTCGCCCCGCGCCCGGAACTGGCGCACGCCCAGCGGCTCGCCGACGCCACCGCCCGGCACAGCCGCCCCGGCGAACCCGTACTGATCTGGGGCATGCACCCGGAGACGTACTGGCTGGCCGACCGCGCGCCCGCCAGCAGATACCTCACCGCCGGACTGCTCACCAACTACAGCGGGGGCCGCGACGGACCCCAGGTCGGCGAGAAGTACGCGGTACCGGGCACCCCGGCCGTCTTCCGCGCCGAGATGGCCGCCCGCGCCCCCGCCCTGATCGTCGACGACTCCCGCGGCAAGCCCTACGCCCCGCACCGCGTCCCCACCCTGCGCCGGCTGCTCGCCGCCCACTACCGGGAGGTCGGACGGATCGACGGGGCCGTGCTGTACGCCCGCACCTCCCGCACCCCGTGACGCCGGTGCCCCGGACCCGGGGCGCTCACCGCCGCCGCACCGACCGCGGCCCCGTCACCTCGGCGCCCAACGCGCCCACCCGCCGCCGCAGCTCCCGGTCGGCCGTCACCACCAGCACCGCCCGGCCCGCCGCCGCGGCCACCAGCGCCACCATGTGGTCGTCACCGCTGCCCGGCGCGTCGACCACGTCAACCCCCTCCACCGACGCCACCCCTCGGGCCGCGCCCTCCACCACCAGCACGATCTCCACCGGCCCCGGACGCCCCGGCAGCCCCTCGGCCGCCAGCAGGTCCCGCAGCCGCTCCGCCGCCCCGCGCCGGTCCCGCCACCATCCGTCGGGCACCGACCCGACCACGTTCGCCGCGTCCACGATCACCAGCAGGGCCTCACTCATGGGGCCAGGGTCGCACGGGCCCCGGCGGGAGAAGCTCCGCCACCCGATTAGAGTGGACCCGTGTCAATGGCCCGCACAGTGAACGGCGACTGGCTCATACGGGGCCGCGACGGCCGCCTAGGTGTCTATCTCGCGACGGACGACCACGTCTTGTGCCGCGCCGAACGCGTCCCGGGCGGCCCCTGGGGCGAACCCCGCACGGCGGGTGGCGGACAGCGGCTGCACGGCGGCTTCGCGGTCGCCCGCGGCGCCGACGGCTACTCCCATCTGGCGGCCTGGCGGCCCACCCGGGGCGACGAGTCCGGCCTGGTCCACTCCACCCACTTCCGCCCCCTGCTCGCCCCCCTGGACTGGCATCCCGTCGGCCACCCCGACCGGCGCGGCGCCCGCACCGGCCACCCCGCCCTCGCCGTGGACGGGGCGGGCCGCGGCTACGTCTTCGTCCGCAACCGGGGCGGCGGGGTGCACACCGTCAACCAGAAGTACCGGGGCGGCTGGAACGCCTGGCACGACCTCGGCGGCAGCGGGGTGCACGAACAACTCGCCGCCGTCGCGGGCGAGTCCGGCTTCGTGGACCTGTACGCCACCGACGCCGACGGACTGCTCCACTGGCAGCAGGAGAAGTCCGGGGGCCGTCCGGTGGCCGCGGAGCCGCTGAGGACGGCCGTCGCACCGGGCTCGCTGAGCGCCCTGCCCACCTCCAAGGAGAGCACGACCCTCTACTACGCCGACCCCACCGGCACCCTGCACGCCTGGCGCCCCGGCACCGACCCGGTCCCGCTGCTCGACGCGGCCGGCCCCGGCCCGGTCGCCACCCTGCGCTGCGCACTCCAGGGCCACGACTGCACCGTCCTCGCCCAGCGCTCGGCCTCCGGCCGGATCGCGTTCGCCGCGTACCCCACCGAACAGGAGTCCGCGGGCCTGTGGTGGACCGAGTCCGGCCCCGCCCTGCCGGAGGGCAGCCGGGTCGCCCTCACCGAGGACGGGGAGGGCCGCGTGGTGGCCGCCACGGTGACCCCCGACGGGGTCCTGCGGATGGCCCGTCAGAAGGACGAACCGGGCCTCGCGCTGGCGGCCTGGCGGGAGATCCCCTGACGACGGAACGCCGGCCCCCTGACAGGGGGCCGGCGTTCGACCGCTCTGGTCCGACCGTGTCGGACCGTCGGAACTAGACGGGTACGGACGCCACCCCGGGCTCCAGGAACCGCTTGCCGTTCACCCGCTCGGAGACCCCCTCACGGTCCAGGTACGGGGTGATCCCGCCCAGGTGGAACGGCCATCCGGCCCCGGTGATCAGACAGAGGTCGATGTCCTGCGCCTCGGCGACGACACCTTCCCGGAGCATCAGCCCGATCTCCTCGGCGACGGCGTCGAGGACCCGCGCCCGCACCTGCTCCTCGGTCAGCGACACCTCGCCCTGCCGCAGCAGCGCGGCGACCTCGGGGTCCAGCTCGGGCTTCCCGCTGTCGTAGACGTAGAAGCCGCGCTTGCCCGCCGCGACGACCGCCGTGAGGTTGGGGGAGACCGTGAACCGCTCCGGGAAGGCCCGGTGGAGGGTCTCGGAGACATGCAGGCCGATCGCCGGGCCGACCAGTTCGAGCAGCACCAGCGGGGACATCGGCAGCCCCAGCGGCTCGACCGCCTTCTCCGCGGTCCCGACCGGCGTGCCCTCGTCGATGACGTTCTGGATCTCGCCCATGAAGCGGGTCAGGATCCGGTTCACCACGAACGCCGGGGCGTCCTTGACCAGGACGGCCGTCTTCTTCAGCTTCCTGGCCACGGCGAACGCGGTCGCCAGGGACGGGTCGTCGGTCCGCTCGCCGCGCACGATCTCCAGCAGCGGCAGCACGGCGACCGGGTTGAAGAAGTGGAAGCCGACGACCCGCTCGGGGTGCTTGAGCTTCGACGCCATCTCGGAGACCGACAGGGACGAGGTGTTGGTGGCGAGGATCGCGTGCGCCGGGGCGACCGCCTCGACCTCCGCGAACACCTGCTGCTTGACGCCGATCTCCTCGAACACGGCCTCGATGACGAAGTCCGCGTCGGAGAAGCCCTCCGCCTTGTCCAGCACACCGGTGACCAGGGCCTTGAAACGGTTGGCCTTGTCCTGGTTGATCCGGCCCTTGCCGAGCAGCTTGTCGATCTCGGCGTGGACGTAGCCGACGCCCTTGTCCACCCGCTCCTGGTCGATGTCGGTCAGCACGACCGGCACCTCCAGACGGCGCAGGAACAGCAGCGCGAGCTGGGAGGCCATCAGACCGGCGCCGACGACACCGACCTTGGTGACCGGACGGGCCAGGTTCTTGTCCGGGGCGCCCGCGGGCCGCTTGGCACGCTTCTGCACCAGGTTGAACGCGTAGATCCCGGCGCGCAGTTCACCGCCCATGATGAGGTCGGCGAGGGCCTCGTCCTCGGCGTCGAAGCCCTGCTGGAGGTCGCCGTTCTTGGCGGCGGCGACGATGTCCAGGGCGCGGTAGGCGGCCGGGGCGGCGCCGTGCACCTTGCTGTCCGCGAGGAAGCGGCCCTGGGCGACGGCCTGGTCCCACGCCTCACCGCGGTCCGGGGCGGGACGCTCGACCTTGATGACGCCCTGGAGGATCTGGGCCGTCCAGATCAGCGACTGCTCCAGGAAGTCCGCGCCCTCGAACAGCGCGTCGGCGATGCCCAGTTCGTAGACCTGGGCGCCCTTGAGCTGGCGGTTCTGGTTGAGGCTGTTCTCGATGATCACCGAGATGGCCTTCTCCGGGCCGATCAGGTTCGGCAGCAGCGTGCAGCCGCCCCAGCCGGGCACCAGACCGAGGAAGACCTCGGGCAGCGAGAAGGCGGGCACGGCCGCGGAGACCGTCCGGTAGGTGCAGTGCAGCCCGACCTCGACACCGCCGCCCATCGCGGCGCCGTTGTAGTACGCGAAGGTCGGCACGCCCAGCTTCGCGAGCCGCTTGAAGACCTCGTGCCCGCCCTTGCCGATGGCGAGCGCGTGGTCGTGCTCCTTGAGCAGTTCGACGCCCTTGAGGTCGGCGCCGACCGCGAAGATGAACGGCTTGCCCGTGACGCCCGCGCCGACGATCTCCCCGGCGGCGGCCTCCTTCTCGACCTGATCGAGTGCCGTGTTCAGGTGGGCCAGGGAGGCCGGGCCGAAGGTGGTCGGCTTGGTGTGGTCGAAGCCGTTGTCCAGCGTGATCAGGGCGAACCGCCCGGCGCCGAACGGCAGGTCCAGATGGCGTACGTGCGCCTGGGTGACGACCTCGTCCGGGAACAGCTCGGCCGCGCCCTTCAACAGCTCAGCGGTGGTGCTCACTTGTCCCCCTCGAAGTGCGGGTTCTCCCAGACGACGGTGGCGCCCATGCCGAAGCCGACGCACATGGTGGTCACGCCGTAGCGGACCTCGGGCCGGTCCTCGAACTGCCGGGCCAGCTGGGTCATCAGCCGTACCCCGGAGGAGGCCAGCGGGTGGCCGTAGGCGATGGCGCCGCCGTACTGGTTGACGCGGGCGTCGTCGTCGGCGATGCCGTAGTGCTCCAGGAAGGCGAGCACCTGGACGGCGAACGCCTCGTTGATCTCGAAGAGACCGATGTCGGAGAGGGACAGTCCCGCCTTGGCGAGTGCCTTCTCCGTGGCCGGGATCGGCCCGTAGCCCATCACCTCGGGCTCGACGCCCGCGAAGGCGTAGGAGACGAGCCGCATCTTCACCGGCAGCCCGTGTTCGCGGGCGAAGTCCTCGGAGGCGATGATCGAGGCGGTGGCACCGTCGTTGAGCCCGGCCGCGTTACCGGCGGTGACCCGCCCGTGGACGCGGAACGGCGTCTTGAGGCCCGCCAGGTTCTCCAGGGTGGTCCCCGGCCGCATCGGCTCGTCGGCGGTGACCAGGCCCCAGCCGGTCTCACCGGCCTCCGGGCTGGTCCGCCGCACCGAGATCGGCACCAGGTCCTGCTGGATCTTCCCGTCGGCGTACGCCTTGGCGGCCTTCTCCTGCGAACGCACCGCGTACGTGTCGGCGCGGAGCTTGGTGATGCCGGGGTAGCGGTCGTGCAGGTTCTCCGCGGTCATGCCCATGAACAGCGCGGACTCGTCCACCAGCTTCTCGCTGACGAACCGGGGGTTGGGGTCGACGCCCTCGCCCATCGGGTGCCGGCCCATGTGCTCGACACCACCGGCGATGACGGCGTCGTAGGCACCGAAGGCGATGGATCCGGCGGTGGTGGTGACGGCGGTGAGCGCACCGGCGCACATCCGGTCGATGGAGTACCCCGGGACCGACTGCGGCAGCCCGGCGAGGATGCCCGCCGTCCGCCCCAGCGTCAGCCCCTGGTCACCGATCTGCGTGGTCGCGGCGATGGCGACCTCGTCGATCGCGGCCGGGTCCAGGTTCGGATTGCGGCGCAGCAGCTCCCGGATGGACTTCACGACGAGATCGTCGGCGCGGGTCTCGTGGTAGATGCCCTTCGGACCCGCCTTGCCGAACGGGGTGCGGACGCCGTCGACGAAGACGACGTCCCTGACGGTACGAGGCACGTGGCTCTCCTCCAGGGATACGGGACGCTGAGCGCTTGCTCACCACCATGCTACTAATCAGTAACGTAGCTGCCCACCCCCACACCCCGGAGCGTCCTACGTCACACTCCCAGGGCGCGCGGGGAACTCCGCAAGAACCCCCCACCCACCCAGGGCCGCGGGGAACTCCGCAAGAACCACCCACCCACCCACCCACCCAGGGGCACGGGGAACTCCGCAAGAACCCCCCACCCACCTAGGGGCGCGGGGAACTGCGCAAAAAAACCCACTCACCCGCACCCGACCACCCACCTAGGGGCGCGGGGAACTGCGCAAAACCCCCACCCACCCGCACCGCACCCGCACCAGACCGCGCGGCCCGCGCTACTCCTCCGCCCCCAAAAACGCCCGCACCAGCACCGGCGCCACCAACTCCACCTGCCAAGCCCGAGCCCCGTACCCGGCGAGCGCATCCCCCACCGCCCCCACCCCCACCGGCACCGGCGGCTCCCAGCACACCCTCCGCACCGTGTCCGGCGAGATCAGATTCTCCTGCGGCAGCCCGAGCCCCTCGGCCAGCTCCGTCACCCCGGCCCGCGCCGCGGACAACCGTGCCGCCGCGACGGGATCCTTGTCGGCCCAGGCCCGCGGCGGCGGCGGCCCCGTCACCGCCTGCCCCGGCTGCGGCAGCCGCGACTCCGGCAGCGCCCTCGCCCGGTCCACCGCGGCCTGCCACTGTTCCAGCTGGCGCCGCCCCATCCGCTGCCCGAACCCGCCCAGCGCCGACAGCGCCTGCACCCCGACCGGCAGGGCCAGCGCGGCCTCCACGATCGCCGTGTCCGACAGCACCTTGCCCGGCGACACGTCCCGCCGCTGGGCGATCCGGTCCCGGGTCTCCCACAGTTCCCGCACGACGGCCAGCTGCCGCCTGCGCCGCACCTTGTGCATCCCGGACGTCCGCCGCCAGGGGTCCTTGCGCGGCTCGGGGGGCGGGGCCGTGGCGATCGCGTCGAACTCCTGGCGGGCCCAGTCCAGCTTGCCCTGACGGTCCAGTTCCTGTTCCAGCGCGTCCCGCAGGTCGACCAGCAGCTCCACGTCGAGCGCCGCGTACCGCAGCCAGGGTTCGGGCAGCGGCCGGGTGGACCAGTCGACGGCGGAGTGGCCCTTCTCCAGCTGATAGCCGAGGACGCCCTCGACCATCGCGCCGAGCCCCACCCGGGGGAATCCGGCGAGCCGCCCGGCCAGCTCGGTGTCGAAGAGCCGGCTGGGCAGCATGCCTATCTCGCGCAGACAGGGAAGGTCCTGGGTGGCGGCGTGCAGCACCCATTCGGTGCCGGACAGCGCCTCGCCGAGGCCCGACAGATCCGGACAGGCGATGGGGTCGATCAGCGCGGTGCCCGCGCCTTCACGGCGGAGCTGGACCAGATACGCGCGCTGGCCGTAGCGGTATCCGGAGGCGCGCTCGGCGTCGACGGCGACGGGGCCGGAGCCGGCGGCGAAGGCGGCCACGGTGGCGGCGAGGGAGGTGGCGTCCGCGATCACGGGCGGAATGCCCTCACGCGGAGCCAGCAGCGGTGTCGGCGCCCCAGGAGCAGTGGTTCCGCCGTCGTCCGGAGGGGCGCCCCCGGTGGTTCGCAGTGAACTGGCTGCTGCGGTGTCTTGGGCGTCGGTCACCTGTCAAGGGTATCCATGTACGGACCGCGCCCGCCGACGGAACGTTCCGTCGACGGGCACGCGAGGGTCGTAAACCAGTCATGTCAGTGAAAGAGCGGGTTCACGGCGGCGGCGGGGACAGGTGGGGGACGGGAGGAACAAGAGAACGAGGGAGCGCGGGAGGACGGGGAGGGGACGGGGAGGCGACGGGGAAGGGGGGAAGGGAGGGGCTGTGGGTAATGGGAGGAATGGAGGGGTCAGGGGTCAGTGGATGATCCCGGTCCGCAGGGCGACCGCGACCATTCCGGCGCGGTCACCGGTGCCGAGCTTGCGGGCGATGCGGGCGAGGTGGCTCTTGACGGTGAGTGCGGACAGGCCCATCGAGACGCCGATCGCCTTGTTCGACTGTCCCTCGGCGACCAGCCGCAGCACCTCGACCTCGCGGCCGGACAGTTCGCGGTAGCCGCCCGGGTGGCTCGGAGCACCCGGGGGGCGGCGGTGCAGCCGCGCGGCGGCGGCTCCGATGGGCGCGGCACCGGGTCGGGTGGGGAGCCCGAGGTTGGTGCGGGTGCCGGTGACGACATAGCCCTTCACACCGCCCGCGAGGGCGTTGCGGACGGCGCCGATGTCGTCGGCGGCGGAGAGGGCGAGGCCGTTGGGCCAGCCCGCGGCGCGGGTCTCCGACAGCAGGGTCAGACCGGAGCCGTCGGGCAGATGGACGTCCGCGACGCAGATGTCGCGGGGGTTGCCGATGCGGGGACGAGCCTCCGCGACGGACGAGGCCTCGATGACATCGCGTACACCGAGGGCCCACAGATGGCGGGTGACGGTGGAACGGACGCGCGGATCGGCCACGACCACCATCGCGGTCGGCTTGTTCGGGCGGTAGGCGACCAGGCTTGCGGGCTGCTCAAGAAGAACGGACACCAGGCCTCCTGGGGTGCGGGACGGGGCCGGCTCGTGGGGGTGAAGCCGGTACGAACCGTGCTTTCAAGGTCACAGTCGTCTTCGGCACCGAACCCGTGCTCCTTTAGAGAATGATCACGATCCAGTGAGTAACAATCCGTGCAATTCGGACACGCGGTCGATCGTCCGAAGATCGAATCGGATCGCTCGGGGCCGATTGAGTGGCTGAAAGTGGCCGAATCGACAAAGTGATGGCATAGAAACGCGGCGGTCGGGCGATCCGGGCGCATGGGTGGGTCGGAAGGCGGAGCGAAACGGGGCGTACGGCGGCGTAAGCCGCATCGAGGGCGGCAAATCCCAAAGGGCATGAAAAAGGGGCACACCTCTCAGGCGTGCCCCTGGGGACATGGTCGGACCTGGTGGGACCCGGTCAGACCTGTTGGTCTGTTGGTACCCGGCCAGACCTGTGGGTCCTGCTGGGTCCTGCTGGGTCCTGCTGGGTCCTGCTGGGACCCGGTGGGAGCCGATGGGACCCGATAGGGACCCGGATGGGACCGTCAGCGTGACTGCGGCCCCCGCCGCTGCGGCAGCGTCACCACCGACGCGTCCCCGGGCCCGGCCGGCGGCAGCCCCGCGACCTGCGCCAGCAGATCGCACCAGGCGGCCAGATGCGCCCCCGTGTCCGGGACCCCGCCCAGCCCCTCCCGGGGTGTCCAGGACGCCCGGATCTCGATCTGCGAGGCGGCGGGGCGCGCCGAGAGCCCGCCGAAGTAGTGCGAACCGGCCCGTGTGACCGTGCCGCTCGGTTCGCCGTACGCCAGCCCGCGTGCCTGGAGCGACCCGGTCAGCCAGGACCAGCACACATCGGGGAGCAGCGGATCGACCGCCATCTCCGGCTCCAGTTCGGCACGGACCAGCGTCACCAGCCGGAACGTTCCGCGCCAGGCGTCGTGCCCGTCCGGGTCGTGCAGCAGCACCAGCCGCCCGTCGGCGAGTTCGTGCTCGCCGTCGACCACCGTGGCCTCCAGCGCGTACGCGAACGGCGCCAGCCGTTTCGGCGCCGGTACCGGGTCGATCTCCACCTGGGGCCGCAGCCGCGCCGAGCGCAGCGCGTCGACCGCGGCCCGGAAGGGCGGCGGCACCGTCCCGTCTGAAGGCAGTGAGCTGTCCTCCGTGTCCTTCGGTTCGTCCATTCCGCCAGTGCCGTCCGACAGTCGTCCCTGAGCCGCAGCCATGCGGGGAAGATTAAGCGGAACGGAGCCCGCGCGCAGGGCAAGACACCCCGTCCGCCCGCCCCGGCTCCCCACGGGGGCCGCCGCGACGGTGCCCGGCGGCATGGGAGACTTGCCCCGTGAGTGCCAACGGACGCCCCACGGGCCAGCCCCCGACAGCCACGTACGACTCCGCCTTCCTCAAGGCGTGCAGGCGCGAGCCGGTGCCGCACACGCCGGTGTGGTTCATGCGGCAGGCGGGCCGTTCGCTGCCGGAGTACCGCAAGGTGCGTGAGGGCATCCCGATGCTGGAGTCCTGCATGCGGCCGGAGCTGGTCACGGAGATCACCCTCCAGCCGGTGCGCCGCCACGACGTGGACGCGGCGATCTACTTCAGCGACATCGTCGTCCCGCTCAAGGCCATCGGTGTCGACCTCGACATCAAGCCGGGCGTCGGCCCGGTCGTCGAGCGGCCGATCCGCACCCGCGCCGACCTCGACCGGCTGCGCGAGCTGACCCCCGAGGACGTCTCCTACGTCACCGAGGCCATCGGTCTGCTCACCGCCGAACTCGGCGCGACCCCGCTGATCGGCTTCGCGGGCGCCCCGTTCACCCTCGCCAGCTATCTGGTGGAGGGCGGCCCGTCCCGCAACCACGAGCACACCAAGTCGCTGATGTACGGCGACCCGCAGCTCTGGGCCGACCTGCTGGACCGGCTCGCGGACATCACCGCCGCGTTCCTCAAGGTGCAGATCGAGGCCGGCGCCAGCGCCGTACAGCTCTTCGACTCCTGGGTCGGCGCCCTGGCCCCGGCGGACTACCGCCGCGCGGTGATGCCCGCCTCCACCAAGGTCTTCCGCGCGGTCGAGTCGTACGGTGTGCCGCGCATCCACTTCGGGGTCGGCACCGGTGAGCTGCTCGGGCTGCTCGGCGAGGCCGGCGCGGATGTCGTCGGCGCCGACTGGCGGGTCCCGCTGGACGAGGCCGCCCGCCGGGTCGGCCCCGGCAAGGCGCTCCAGGGCAACCTGGACCCGGCCGTGCTCTTCGCCCCGCCGGAGGCCGTCGAGGCCAAGACCCGCGAGGTGCTGGACGCGGCGGCCGGTCTGGAGGGCCATGTCTTCAACCTCGGCCACGGAGTCCTCCCGGACACCGACCCGGACGCGCTGACCCGCGTGGTGGAGTACGTCCACACGCACACCGCCCGCTGACCCCCTCTCCGGGTCACCGCTGCTGATCGCCCCAGTGGGGCCCAGGCTGTGTCTGTCCGCCGAGCCGCGCCTGTCTGCCGAGGAGCAGACCGCGCGGTTCCGGCGGTGGCGGCGTCCCGCGCCGCAGCGGCCAGGCGATCAGCAGCCCCACGACGAAGCCGACGAGGTGCGCCGCGTACGCCACCGTGCCCGCGCCGGAGACGCCCTGTCCCGTCGCGTACACGGCCTGGAGCACGAACCAGAAGCCCAGCACCAGCCAGGCGGGCAGCCGCAGCGGCAGAAAGATCAGGAACGGCACCAGCACCCACACCCGGGCTGTCGGCCACAGCACCAGATACGCCCCGAGCACCCCGGCGATCGCCCCGGACGCGCCGATCAGCGGGGCCGTGGAGTCGGCGTTCAGCAGGGCGTAGCCGTAGGTCGCCGCCGCGCCGCAGACGCCGTAGAAGAGGGCGAAGGGGAGGTGGCCCATGCGGTCCTCGACGTTGTTGCCGAAGACCAGCAGGAACAGCATGTTGCCCAGCAGATGCAGCCAGCTCCCGTGCAGGAACATCGCCGTGAGCACGCTCAGCCAGGGCGACTTGGTGTAGCCGGGCGGGCCCACCACACAGCCGGGCCCCTGCGGGCCGATCCCGGTGGCGCCGGTGGGCACCAGCCGCGGCAGCCGGTCGTGGATCAGCTCGCGGGGCACGGCCGCGTACTGGTCCAGGAACGCCTGGAGATGGCACAGCTGGGCCAGACCGCTCTCGCCCGTCAGCGAGCCCGCCATCCCTGGCATGAGCAGGAACACGACGACGTTCGCGACGATCAGCGCGTACGTCACCCACGGGGTGCGGCGCACCGGGTTCAGATCATGGACGGGGATGACCACGGAGCAGTACTGCCCGGCCCGTCCCCCGCCCACCGGATCACCGGCTCAACGGCCTAACGCGGCGCGGCGGACAGCCCCGGACGGCTCACCCCGCGTCCCGAGCCTTGGCTCATCCCGCGTCCGGCCCCACGGCTCGTCCCGCGTCCGGCCCCGGACGGCTCGTCCCGCGTCCGGCCCCACGGCTCGTCCCGCGTCCGGCCCCACGGCTCGTCCCGCGTCCGGCCCCGGACGGCTCGTCCCGCGTCCGGCCCCACGGCTCGTCCCGCGTCCGGCCCCGGACGGCTCGTCCCGCGTCCGGCCCCACGGCTCACCCCGCGTCCCGCCCCGGACGGCTCATCCCGCGTCCCGCGCCACGGCTCAGCCCGCCTCCCGCACCTTGGCCACGGCCTTGCGGGCGGCCACCAGCACCGGATCCCACACCGGTGAGAACGGCGGCGCGTACCCCAGGTCGAGCATCGTCATCTGCTCCACGGTCATCCCGGCGGTCAACGCCACCGCCGCGATGTCCACCCGCTTCGCCGCCCCCTCCCGGCCCACGATCTGCACCCCGAGGAGCCGCCCGGTGCGCCGTTCGGCGATCATCTTCACCGTCATCGGGGAGGCGCCGGGGTAGTAGCCGGCCCGACTGGTCGACTCGATGACGACCGACTCGAACCGCAGCCCGGCCCGCCGCGCGTCCTTCTCCCGCAGCCCGGTGCGCGCGATCTCCAGCGAGCAGACCTTGCTGACGGCGGTCCCCACCACACCCGGGAAGGTGGCGTAGCCGCCGCCCACGTTCGCGCCGATGACCTGTCCGTGCTTGTTCGCGTGGGTGCCGAGCGCGATGTGCCGCTGCCGCCCGGCGACCAGGTCGAGCACCTCGACGCAGTCACCGCCCGCCCAGATGTTCTCGTGCCCGCGCACCCGCATCGCCAGATCGGTCAGCAGCCCGCCGTACTCGCCCAGCGGCAGCCCCGCCGCGCGCGCCAGACCGGTCTCCGGGCGGACCCCGATACCGAGGACGACGACATCCGCCGGATACTCGGCGTCCTCGGTCACCACCGCCCGCACCCGGCCGTCGTCGCCGGTGCGGATCGCGGTGACCTCGGCGTCGTCGACCATGGTGATGCCGAGCCCCTCCATCGCCTCGTGCACCAGCCGGCCCATGTCGGGATCCAGGGTCGACATCGGCTCCGGGCCGCGGTTGACGACCGTCACCTCGTACCCCCGGTTGATCAGCGCCTCGGCCATCTCCACACCGATGTACCCGGCCCCGACGACCACCGCGCGCCGCCCCGCCGTCGCCGCCAGCGAGTCCAGCAGCGCCTGCCCGTCGTCCAGCGTCTGCACCCCGTGCACCCCGGGCGCGTCCATCCCCGGCAGCTCCGGACGCACCGGCCGCGCGCCGGTCGCGAGGACGAGTTTGTCGTACGACGTCCAGGACTCCGCCCCGGAATCGACGTCCCGCGCGCGGACCTTGCCGCCCGCCACGTCGATCTCGGTGACCTCGGTGCGCATCCGCAGGTCGATGGCACGTTCACGGTGCTCCTCGGGCGTGCGGGCGATCAGGTCGTCCCGCTCGGCCACGTCACCGCCGACCCAGTACGGGATCCCGCACGCCGAGTAGGAGGTGAAGTGGCCGCGTTCGAACGCCACGATCTCCAGTTCGTCCGGGCCCTTCTGGCGACGGGCCTGCGACGCCGCGGACATGCCCGCGGCGTCACCGCCGATCACGACCAGTCGTTCCCGTCCGTTCCCCGTGGCCCCGCCGACCCCGGCGGCCCCTGTGTCGTTGGTACGGCTGATGCTCATGCCGTCCACGCTACGGGCTCGCCGGGGGCCCACCCCGCCCAGGTCAGTCGTCGTCCTCCACCCCGCGACCGTCCCGCTCCGCCACCGGGCCCGCGGGCGGTATCGGTCCCAGAGCCATCATCACCGGCGCCGGCTCCCCGCGGCGCGGCAGCCGCGGCCTGACCACCTTCAGCCACACCAGGAGCAGCACGGCCGCCGCCGCGAGGAACGGCAGCACCGCGCCGAGGGCCACCAGCAGCCAGCGCAGCATGCCCACGAAGGCGTCCCAGCCACCCGCGAGGGCGTCCCCGAAGCCCGGGTCGTCGTCCGTGCCGTCCTCGTCCGCCGGGGGCTGCGAGAGGGTGAGGTCGATCGTCGCGAGCGCGGTGCGGTCCTTCAGGGACGCCTGACGGGCCAGCAGCGACTCCAGATCGGCCTGACGGGTGCTCAGCTCGCCCTCCAGCGTCACCACGTCGCTGAGCCGCTCGGCCCGGTCCATCAGCTCCCGGATCCGGGTCACGCTCGCCCGCTGCGAGGTGATCCGGCTCGCCACGTCCACGACCTGCTCGGTGACGTCCCTCGCCTTGGTGGAGCGGTGCACCAGCTCTCCCGAGCCGACGCCCTCCAGCTCGGTGAGGACGCTGTCGTAGCGCTCCACCGGGACCCGCAGCTTGACCTCGGTGTACTCGGCGTCCTCGCCGTCCCGGGTGGTGGTCTCCTGGCCGATGTGGCCGCCCGCGTCCTCGACCCGCGACCGTGCCTCCCGCAGGGCCTTCGGGACGTCCTCGACCTCCAGGGCCAGCTCCGCCGTGCGGATGACGTGGCTGGACGGGAGCTTCGGCGCCTCGGACGGTGCCGTGTCCGCCTGTTCGCCCTCGACGCGGGCGGGCCGGTCCGAGCCCTGTGAGTCCAGGGCGGTGTCGGCCTTCTCGTCGGCGGCTGCGGCCTTGCCGCTGCTGTCGGCCCCGCCGCCGGCCCCGGTGCACCCGGTCAGGCCGAGCGCCGCCACCAGCAGCAGCCCGGCCAGCGCCCGCACCGGGTGTCGTCGAGACGGTCGTACGGAATGTTGTGCGCGCATCGGCGCCCACCCCCCAAGGGTTCGTGACGGCATGACGCTTCTTCGACGCCGGAGGCGGCCGGGACGTTTGGACCGGGCGGTCCCGAAGCGGTCACGGTCGGGACTCGGCACGGGCACGGGGCGTCGGCGGGGTCTGCGGCGGGGTCTGAGGTGGGGTCTGCGGCGGGGTCTGAGGTGGGTCCGCTGCGGGGTCTGAGAGGGTGGACGTATGAGCGCAGGAGCTGGGGACCGCAGGGCCGTCGTCGTCATCGGGGGCGGGATCGCCGGGCTCGCCGCCGCGCACCGGCTGCTGGACCGCGGGGCCGCGGTGACCGTCCTGGAGGCGGCCGACCGCGTCGGCGGCAAGCTGCTGCCCGGCCGGATCGCGGGCGTCCGCGTCGACCTCGGCGCCGAGTCGCTGCTGGCCCGCCGCCCCGAGGCCGTCGGCCTCGCCCGCGAGGTCGGCCTCGGCGACCGGCTCCAGCCGCCCGCCACCGCCACCGCCTCGCTGTGGACGCGCGGCGCGCTGCGCCCGATGCCCAAGGGTCACGTCATGGGCGTGCCCGGCACCGCCGACGCGCTGTCCGGGGTGCTCTCCGAGGACGGTCTGCGCCGGATCGCGCGCGACGCCGAACTGCCCCGCACCGAGATCGGCGACGACGTGGCGGTGGGCGCGTACGTGGCCGCGCGCGTCGGGCGCGAGGTCGTCGACCGGCTGGTGGAACCGCTCCTCGGCGGGGTCTACGCCGGGGACGCGTACCGCATCTCGATGCGCTCGGCCGTGCCCCAGCTCTTCGACGCCGCCCGCAGCCACACCTCCCTCACCGACGCGGTCCGCGCCGTCCAGGCGAAGGCCGCCGCCCAGGCCGCGTCCGCCGGGCCCGTCTTCCTGGGCATCGAGGGCGGCGTCGGCACCCTCCCGCTCGCCGTCGCCGCGTCGGTCCGCGCACGCGGCGGCGAGATCCTCACCGGCACGCCCGCCACCGGACTGCGCCGCGAGGCCGACGGCGGCTGGCGGATCACCGCGGGCGGGCGCGTCCTGCGCGCGGACGCCGTGGTCGTCGCCCTGCCCGCCCCCGCCGCCGCCCGGCTGCTGCGCGCCGAGGCCCCCGCCGCCGCGGCCGAACTGACCGCCGTCGCGTACGCGTCGATGGCCCTGATCACCCTCGCCTACCGCAGCGCCGACGTCCGCCTCCCCGACGGCAGCGGCTTCCTGGTCCCGCCGGTCGACGGCCGCACGATCAAGGCGTCCACCTTCGCCTCCCGCAAATGGGGCTGGATCGCCGACGAGGACCCCGGCACCCTCGTCCTGCGCACCTCCGTCGGCCGCCACGGCGACACGGCGGTCCTCCAGCGCCCCGACAACGACCTGGTCGCCGTCTCACGGCACGAGCTGCGCGAGGCCGTCGGCCTGGACGCCGAACCGGTCGAGACCCGCGTCACCCGTTGGGACGACGGACTGCCCCAGTACCCGGTGGGCCACCACGCGCGCGTCGCCCGGATCCGCGCGCACATCGCCGCGCTGCCCGGCCTCGCCGTGTGCGGCGCGGTCTACGACGGCGTGGGCGTCCCCGCCTGTGTGGCGAGCGCCTACGCGGCGGTCGACCTGCTGGACGGCGCCGGGCACGGAGTGCGGCAGCTCACGGCCGCCCCGGTGCGGACTCCGCACGGCGGAGCGGGAGAATAGCCGCATGAGTGACGACGCCTCCACCACCGACCGGATTCCGAACAAGGGCAAGCGGGCCAAGGACCTCAACGAGGTGATCCGCTACACCCTCTGGTCCGTCTTCAAGCTGAAGGACGCGCTGCCCGAGGACCGCGCGGGGTACGCGGACGAGGTCCAGGAGCTGTTCGACCAGCTCGCCGCCAAGGACGTCACCGTCCGCGGCACCTACGACGTCTCCGGCCTGCGCGCCGACGCCGATCTGATGATCTGGTGGCACGCGGAGACCAGCGACCAGCTCCAGGAGGCGTACAACCTCTTCCGCCGCACCCGGCTCGGCCGCGCGCTGGAGCCGGTGTGGTCGAACATGGCGCTGCACCGCCCCGCCGAGTTCAACCGCTCGCACATCCCGGCCTTCCTCGCCGACGAGACCGCGCGCGACTACATCAGCGTCTACCCGTTCGTGCGCTCCTACGACTGGTACCTGCTGGCGGACGAGGACCGCCGCCGGATGCTCGCCGACCACGGCAAGATGGCCCGCGGCTACCCGGACGTGCGCGCCAACACCGTCGCCTCGTTCTCGCTGGGCGACTACGAGTGGATCCTCGCCTTCGAGGCCGACGAACTCCACCGCATCGTGGACCTCATGCGCCATCTGCGCGCCTCCGAGGCCCGGATGCACGTCCGCGAGGAGGTCCCGTTCTACACGGGCCGCCGCAAGGCGGTCGCGGAACTCGTCGCCGGGCTGGCGTAGCCCTTCGGGGGCGGGTCCCCCTGACGGCGGCTACTGCCCGCTGTCGGGTTCGGGCGCGGGGTGCGGTGCGCAGGAAGCGCGCCGCACCGGCAGCCGCCCTTCCAGCAGATACGCCTCCAGATGGCCGTTCACACAGGCGTTGCCGCCCCCGGCCAGCCCGTGCGACCCGGCGTCCCGCTCGGTCACCAGCACCGACCCCGTCAGCCGCCGCTGCAACTCCAGCGCCCCCTGGTACGGCGCGGCGGCGTCCCGCTCGGCGGCCAGGATCAGCGTCGGCGGCAGCTCACCCGGCCCGGTCCGGACGTCGACGGGCTGCTGACGCGGCCCCGTCCAATAGGCGCACGGCAGATTCAGCCACACGTTGTCCCAGGTCTCGAAGGGCGCCACGCGCGCGAGCCGGGTGTTGTCCCGGTCCCAGACCGCGAAGTCCGTCGGCCAGGGCGCGTCGTTGCACTCCACGGCCGTGTACACGGCCCGCGCGTTCTCCGCCTCCGCCGCGGCCTCCTCCACCGGCGCCGCGATGTCGACCAGCGGCTGCGGATCGCCCTTGAGGTACGCCGACAGCGCGTAGGCACGATGCGGCCAGAAGTCGTCGTAATACCCGGCCTCCAGGAACACCCCCTGCAACTGACCGGGGCCCACCTTCCCGCCCGCCGGTGCCGCGGCCAGCCCGGCCCGCACCCGCTCGTAGCTGCGCAGCACCTCCCGTGCCGTGGTGCCGAGCCCGTACACCGCGTCGTGCTCGGCCGCCCACTCCCGGAAGTCCGTCCAGCGGCCCTCGAACGCGGCGGACTGGGCGAGGTTGTTGCGGTACCAGATCCCCGCCGGGTCGGGGTCGACCGCCGAGTCGAACACCATCCGCCGCACATGCGTGGGGAAGAGCGTGGCGTACACGGCCCCGAAGTAGGTGCCGTACGACGACGCCATGAAGGTCAGCTTCTCCTCGCCCAGCGCCGCGCGCACCACGTCCAGATCGCGGGCGTTGTTGAGCGAGTGGTAGTGCCGAAGGTCCTCGCCGGAGCGCTCGGCGCACCCGCGCGCGTACGCCTTGGCCCGCGCGATCCGCTCCTTCTTGTACGCCTCCGAGGGGTGCGTCGGGGCCTGCGTGGGGCCCTCGAAGAACCGCCCGGGCTCCTGGCAGGACAGCGGCGCCGACCGGCCGACGCCCCGCGGGTCGTAGCCGACGAGGTCGTAGGCGGCGCCGAGGCGCTTCCACTCGGGGAGCATGCCGACCAGCGGGAAGTAGAAGCCCGAGCCGCCGGGGCCGCCCGGGTTGAAGACGAGGGCGCCCTGGCGGGGCACCCGGCGCTTGCTGTTGCCGGGGTCCTTGTGCGTGGCCTTGACCCGGCTGACGGTCAGCTTGATCTGCTTGCCGCCGGGGTCCGCGTAGTCGAGCGGCACCCCGACCTCGCCGCACTCCAGGGCGCCGGGCATGTCCTGGGCGTCGGAGCAGGCGCCGAAGGCGACCCCGGCCGCGCCCGCCCGCTCGACGGCGACCCGGGTGCCGTGCCACTCGGCCGCGCCCGCCCTGGCGGGAGCACCGCCGGCCGGGGCGGTGGCAAGCGCCGTCAGCAGCAAGGATCCGGCGGCCGTACAGAGGGCGGCGGCGCGCATGGGGACGTCCCTTCGAGGCACGGTGGCGACATAAGGGATATTTCGTTCGAAAGTGAGGGAAGGCAAGCACCGGCCGCTGGTGTCGCGCGGGAAGGTGCGTGAGTGCTTCCGTGCGCCCCACGCCGTCCGGGTGGACGGTCGCCGTCCGGGTGGGCCCCGCTGCGTCGCCTAACGCTCCCGGTGGCGGTGCCGGTAGCGGTCCGGCTCCCGCTCGCGGTGTGCGAAGGCGGCCCGGAGGTCGGGCTCGCCGACGGCGTGGACGCCGAGGACGGCCACGGAGGTCAGGAAGGCCCGGTCGCTCCCGTCCCCGGCGGCGGGGCCGGTACGGCGGGCCAGCGCCCCTATCAGCCGCTGCCCGGCGGGGGAGGCCCACGGCGTGTACGGGTGCGCCTCGATCCGCGCGAGGACCAGACAGCTCAGGGTGAGGGTGAGCGGCAGCGCGAACCACATCGCCATCAGAGGGCGGGCCATCTCGCTCGGGACCGGCATCAGCAGGGCGACCACGCCCAGCGCGAGCACGACGAACGCGGCGCCGCGCACCTGTCGTACCCCGGAGGCGACGGTGGACGGGGAGCCCTCCGGCACCGCGAGCCCCGCCCGCACCAGAGTGTCGGCGAGGCCGCGTACCGGGTCGGCGGCGGCCGTCGCGGTCCGTACCGGCGCTATCGGCGACTGCCCGCGCGGACCGATCGCGCCGATCACCGTGCGCTCCATCGCGTCGCGCCCGCGCGGATCCACGACCGTCGCCCAGCCGGTGCGGGCGAGCAGCAGCCGGCGCTGCCGGGCCATCGACACCAGGGTCAGTTCGGCCACGCGCGCGGGGCCGCCGGACAGGAACGCGGCCTCGTACAGCGTGAGATCACGCGTACGACCGGTCTCCGTGTCCACCGTCGCCGCGCGGACCGCGGCCAGGCACAGCCGGGTGCACGCGACACCGGCGACGGCCCAGGCCAGCAGCAGGAGAGGCACCCAGAACATGCCGCGTTTCTATGCCAGGGGACAGGGAAACGCCATGCCCTGTTCAGTATGCGGACGCGTGTTCGGGTCGGGAGCTGTGAGGGAAGGGCAGATTCCGGTCCGGGGCGTGGGCGCCTGCCCTGCCCAGCGCCTGTTCTGCTTACCGCCTGTTCTGCTAACGCCCGTCCTGCTCACCGCCTGCCCTGCCCAGCGCCTGTTTCTGCTCACCGCCGCAGCAGGGCCCGTCGGGTGGCGCGGGCGAGCCGTGCCGTCGGGTGGTGGGGGCGCGGGGCCGGGCCCGAGCGGTCCAGCCACCACTCCCGCAGGTCGTGCCGGACCCGGGCGTCGCGCGGCTGCCCGGTGTCCAGGAGGTGGGAGACGAAGGCCAGGGCGTCCGCGCGGTAGCCGCCGGTCATCGGGTGCCCCTGGGCGTACGCGAGATACGCCGTCCGGTACCGCGCGCCGAGCAGGTGCGGAAGCTCCGGCGCGACCTTCGCGACCACGTCCGCCCGCTTTCCGGCGAGCGCCCGCGCCTGGATCCGCAGCCGGGCCCGGTCGAACTCCTCGGGCGCGGGAGTGCCGGCCACGAGGGCGGACAGCAGCGAGACCTGGGCGAGAGCGAGACGCTGCCGGGCGGGGTCTTCGTCGGCGTCGGCGCCGGCGGTGGTGTTCTCGTGGGCTCGCGGGGTGGCGGTGTTCCGGTCCGGGTCCGTCCCCCACACGGCCCGGGCGGACTCCCGCAGTCGGTGCCCCGCCGCCACGGCCTCCCGGATGCCGGTCAGTTCGCGGGTGAACTCGGCGGCCTCGGGGAAGTCCTCGTCGCGCTCCAGGAGCACACCGGGCGGGGAGACGCGGGAGGCGAGGTCGGTGAGCAGGTCGAGGACGGGGCGGGGCACGGCGTGGGCGTGGCTGTCGTGCCACACGCCGTCCCGCTCGAAGCCGCCCGCGACATGGACGTACGCGAGGGCTTCGAGGGGCAGTTCGGCCAGCGCCTTGGCGGGGTCGTCGCCGCTGTTGACGTGGTTGGTGTGGAGGTTGGCGACGTCGATGAGGAGTCCGACGCCGGTGCGGTCGGCGAGTTCGTAGAGGAACTGCCCCTCGGTCATCTCGTCGCCGGGCCAGGACAGCAGGGCGGCGATGTTCTCGACGGCGAGCGGCACGGGCAGCGCGTCCTGCGCGATCCGGATGTTGGCGCAGAGCACGTCGAGCGCGTCGCGGGTACGGGGCACCGGCAGCAGATGACCGGCCTCCAGCCGTGGGGAGGCGGTGAGCGCGCCGCCCGCCCGGACGAACGCGATGTGCTCGGTGACCAGGGGCGCGCCGAGCGCCTCCGCCCGCTCCGCGAGCGCCGCGAGGCGGCCCGCGTCGGGCCGGTCGGCCCCGCCCAGCCCCAGCGACACCCCGTGCGGGACGACGGTCAGCCCGCGCTCCCGCAGCCGTACCAGCGCGTCCGGGAGGTGGCCGGGACACACGTTCTCCGCGACCACCTCCACCCAGTCGATGCCCGGCATCCCCGCGACGACGTCCGCGATCTCCGGCCGCCATCCGATCCCTGTGCCCAGTGCCCGTGCCGCCCCCATGGCCCCCTCCTCCGCACGTCCGAGGTATGACGGGGGTATGGCCCCGCGGCCGGACGCCGAACCCCGGGGCGCCCGCCTTCAGAGCAACATTTGAGGTTGGGGGGAGGGCGGAGGCCGTCCGGCGACGGGGCGGGGAGTGCGGGGGACGGTCCGGCCCGTGCGCGGGAAATCGGCTGGAGCCCCGGCGTTCCGGCTGGTGGGATGGGGTGATGAGACCGGATGCCGGGCCCACCGCCGTGGACCGTGGGACGTACGAAGCCACCGTGACGCCCTGGGAGGACCGGGGCTGGCGGGAGGCCGCCCTCGCCTGGGCCGTGGGCGAACTGGCCGCCGCCGGGCGACCCGCCGCGGGGGAGTGGCGGGTACGGCTGCGGCCGTGGTCCGTGATCGTGCGGTTCACCGTCGCCGACGGCGCGGTGGTGTGGTTCAAGGCCAACCCGCCCGCCAGTGCCTTCGAGGCCGGGCTCGGGCAGGCGCTGGCCGAGTGGGTGCCCGGGCATGTGCTCCGGCCGCTCGCCGTCGACGCCGGGCGCGGCTGGTCCCTGCTGCCCGACGGCGGCGAGGACCTGCGGCGGCAACTGGAGCGCGCCCCCGAGGACGCCCGGGTCTGGGAGGCGCTGCTACGGCAGTACGCGGTCATGCAACGCGCCCTGGTCCCGCACGCCGACGCCATCGAACGCCTCGGCGTCCCCGGCGCCCGCACCGCCGCCCTGCCCGCCCTCTTCGACCGGCTCCTCGGCGAGAGCACGGCGAGCGGCGCGCTGGCCCCGGACGACCGGAGGAGACTCCTCGCCGTCCGGCCCCTGCTGGTCGAATCCTGCGCCGAACTCGCCGCCCTCGGCATCGCCGACTCGCTCGACCACGCCGATCTGCACGAGGCCCAGATGTTCCGCCCCGAACCGGGCCGGTTCACCTTCTTCGACTGGGGTGACGCCTTGGTCTCCCACCCCTTCTGCAGCTTCCGCGTCCCCGCCCGGCAGGCGGTGCGCCGCCACGGCCCCGCCGTACTGCCCCGGCTGCGCGACGCCTACCTGGAGCCCTGGACGGGCCCCGGCCGCACCTCCGCCGACCTGCGCCGCGCGCTGACCCTGGCCGGCCGCGCCGCCGCCCTCGGCCGCGCGGGCGCGTGGGGACGGGTCTTTCCGGGGGCGTACGGGGGTGCCGGGGCGTACGGGTCTGCGGGGGCGGCCGGCCGGGCGGGTGCGGCGGGTGCGGCGGGCCAAGCCGGGCTGACCGGGCCCACCGGGCCCACCGGACCGACTGGACCCACCGGACCGACTGGACCCACCGGGCCGACTGGACCCACCGGGCCCGTCGAGACCGTGAAGTCGTTGCTGGAACTGCTGGACGAGCCGGTGGTCTAGACGAACGAACCGGTCGGCTAGCGGAGGGACGGGTGGTCCGCCACCACCGTGCAGGAGCCGGGGGCGATCTCCGTGAAGCCCGCGTCCCGTACCACCGGCAGCCCGCTCGTCGTGAGGGCCCGCCATCCGGCGGGGGCGGCGGTGCGTACGGCGAGCGGGAACCCGGCGTCCCGCCAGGCGGCCCGTTCCCCGTCGCCCAGGGCCCACCAGGCGAGCTGGGCGCCATGGCCGGCCTGGGCCATGGCCTTGCCCGCCGACATCTCCACCTCGGGGCTCATCCACAGCACGGGTGCGCCGGGCTCGGGCGCGGCAGGCGGCTCGGGGTCCGCCAGGTCGGTGCCGGAGACCTGGAGCCGGGCCAGGTCCTTCGGCCAGCCGTCCAGCGGGACGGGCGGGAAGACCCGTACCTCCGCCGCCTTTCCGGCCACGGTGATGCCGGGCAGCGCCTGCGCCCGCCGCCACTCGGCGCCCCGGGCCCGCCGGACGACCTTGCGGATCCGGGCGTCCTGCCAGTCCCGCACGGCCCGCGCCCACTCCCCGTCGCCGAGCGCCCGCGCGTCGCTGAGCAGCACCAGCACCGCACGGGCCGTCGTCTCCAGCGCGTCGGTGCGCGGCGGCGGGTCGGCCCGCTCGATCCGCACGACCAGGGGAAGGACGAACTCCGGTGCCGTGCCGGGGGCGTCGGTCGCGGGCCGCTCGGGGCGGATGGTGCTGTCGTTCACGGTTCGCAGGGTACGTGAGCCCCGCGGGTCACGACCGTCCCGTGCCGCCGCCGGCGATCAGTTCGGAGACCTTCACGAAACGGAAGCCGCGCTCGCGCAGGGCGGGGACGATCGTCCGGATCGCCCGCTCGGTCGTCGGGGCCGCGCTGCGGGTGCAGTGCAGCACCACCACCGAGCCCGGCTTCACCCCGTCCAGCACCTGGCGGGCCACCGCGTCCGGGTCCGTCGCGAAGGCGTCGCCGCCGACCACGTCCCACTGCACGGCCGTCACCCCGGTCCCGCTGAGGGCGCGCAGCGCCTGCCGGTCGTAACAGCCGCCGGGGAAGCGGAAGTACGGCATCGCGTTCGGCACCCCGGCCTCGCGGAAGGCGGTGTACGCCCGCTCCACGTCCTCCCGCATCCGGTCGGGGGACACGGTCGGCAGGCCGTAGCAGTCGGCGGTGAACGCGTAGTGGCTGTAGGAGTGGTTGGCCACCTCGAACCGGCTGTCCCGGCCGATGGAGCGGGCCTGCTCCGGGTACTGCTCCGCCCAGCGGCCCGTCATGAACACGGTGGCGGGCACCTTCAGCCCGCGCAGGGCCGCGATCAGCGGGGGGTTGTCGAACCGCTCGCCCGCCGCCGCTCGCGCTCCCTGGTCCGCGGTCATGTCGGCGTCGAAGGTGAGGGCGACGGTCTTGTCCCGCGCGTGGGCGTCGTTGCGGAACACCGGGGTCAGACCGGCGGGGCCGGGGGCGAGGGTGGGCGGACGGGACGCCGGGGCCCGGGTGGCGGGGCGTTCCTTCGCCGCGCGGTCGGCGGCGGGGTCGCCGGAGCAGGCGGCGAGGGAGGCGAGCGCGGCGGCGAGGGCGCAGGCCGCGCTGAGACGTTGTACGCGTCGAGCGGGTCGGATCACCGGACGAACGTACCGTTATAAATACGACAAAATGCGCACCCCTCCCGTGCCCGGCACGGGATGCGCTCCGTTCGGACCAATGCCGGTCGGGCCTATACCGGGCCTATGCCGGGCCTATGCCGGGCCTATACCGACCGGGCCTATGCCGGTCAGAGCGATGCCGGTCGGGCGCCCGCGCCCGTCTCACCGGTACCGCTACCCCCCGGCCTCGGCCCAGGTGACCCGGGCGGGACGCGGCTCAGGTGCCCAGGGGGTGCCGGTCCTCGTGCGGCAGCGTCGGCTGGTCCTCGGGCGGCAGGGTCGGCCGCTCCTCGGGTGCCGGCGTCCGCCGGTCCTCCCGGGGCTGGTCCTGGGCGGCCTCCCGCAACTGCTCCCGCCGGTTCTCCTGTGCCTGGGCCTGCTCCCGCCGGTCCTCGTGCGTCGGCTGGTCCGTCTGGGCCCGTTCGAGGAAGCGCAGCAGCTCGACCGGGAAGGGCAGCACCAGCGTGGAGTTCTTCTCCGCGGCCACCGCGACGATCGTCTGGAGGAGGCGCAGCTGGAGCGCGGACGGGGTGGCCTCCATCTGCTGGGCCGCCTCGGCGAGCTTCTTGGACGCCTGGAGTTCGGCGTCGGCGTTGATGACCCGGGCGCGGCGCTCACGGTCGGCCTCGGCCTGGCGGGCCATCGAGCGCTTCATCGTCTCGGGCAGCGACACATCCTTGATCTCGACGCGGTCGATCTGCACGCCCCAGCCCACGGCCGGGCTGTCGATCATCAGCTCCAGGCCCTGGTTCAGCTTCTCGCGGTCGGAGAGCAGATCGTCCAGCTCGCTCTTGCCGATGATCGAGCGCAGCGAGGTCTGCGCCATCTGGGAGACGGCGAACTTGTAGTCCTCGACCTTGATCAGCGCGCTCGCCGGGTCGACCACCTTGAAGTACACGACGGCGTCCACCCGCACGGTGACGTTGTCCCGGGTGATGCCCTCCTGGGCCGGCACCGGCATCGTCACGATCTGCATGTTGACCCGGTGCAGCCGGTCCACGAACGGGACGATCAGTGCCAGTCCCGGCGCCCGCACCTCGCCGCGGAGCCGGCCGAGCCGCAGGATCACACCGCGTTCGTACTGCTTGACCACCCGTGCACCGGAGGCGGCGTACAGCAGCCCGACCGCGGCGACCACCACCACGGCCACCAGGATTGCTTCGAGCATGGCGACCTCCTCGCACAGAGGCCCGATTTCTTCCTGCTCTCCACGATATGCCCGAAGCGCCGGTCCGGGGGCGGTACGCGGTCCCCGGACCGGCGCCCGGTCAGCGGCGGCGGCTCACTGCGCCGTCACCTTCACCGGCTCCGTCCCGGCCGCGCTGTGCCGCTCCGCCCAGTTCTCCAGGGCCGTACGGCACGCGTGGTCCAGATGGTGCAGCCCGGACAGATCCAGCTCGACCGGGCGGTCCTGGGGCAGCGCCTCCAGACTGTCGAGGATCTTCGGCAGCCGCAGGAAGGTCGCGTTGCCCGACAGGTACACCTGGACGGGCCCGGCGCCCTTGTCTATGACCTCCAGCCGGACGTGCGACGCCTCCCAGGCGGTCTTCGCGACCGACAGGGCCAGACCGATCAGCACCCCCTCGAACATGTTCACCGCGACGATCGACACCGCCGTGACCACCAGGATCAGGGCTTCGCCGGGATGGGTTCGCCACAACCTGCCCAGCTGCCGGAACGGGATCAGCTTCCAGCCCGCGTGGACCAGGATGCCGGCCAGCGCGGGCAGCGGGATCAGGGCCAGCGCGGCGGGCAGCAGCGCGGCGAACAGCAGCAGCCACACGCCGTGCAGCACCCGGGACGCCTTGGTCTTCGCGCCCGCCTGCACATTGGCGGAACTGCGCACGATGACGGCGGTCATGGGCAGTGCGCCCAGCGCCCCGCACACGGCGTTGCCCGCGCCCTGTGCCATCAGCTCCTTGTCGTACTGGGTGCGCGGCCCGTCGTGGAGCCGGTCCACGGCCGCCGCGCTGAACAGGCTCTCGGCGGAGGCGATCAGGGTGAACGCGAGGACCGTGCCCAGCACGGCCGGGGTGGCCAGCTGGGCCAGGGCGTCCGCGCCGGGCGGCTGGATCGCGTCCAGCAGCCCCTTGACCTCGACCGTGGCGACGGGCAGGTCGAACACCTGGGTGATCAGGGTGGCCAGCAGGACCGCCGCCAGGGCTCCCGGCACGGCCCTGACCCGCGCCGGGAGGTGTTTCCACAGGACGAGCACGGATATGGTGCCCGCGCCGACGGCCAGCGAGATCAGGGCGGTGCTGCTGCCCAGGGCGTCGGCCGCCGCCCCCGGCAGCCCGAGGAGCTTGTCCAGGCCGGAGGCCGGGGCCGCGAGGCCCGCCGCCGCGTAGAGCTGGCCCGCGATGATCACGAGGCCGATGCCGGCCAGCATGCCTTCCACGACGGAGACGGAGATGGCCCGGAACCAGCGCCCCAGCCTCAGGGCGCCCATGAGCAGTTGCAGCGCGCCCGCCACGAGCACGATCGCGCCGAGCACGGCCAGTCCGAACTCCTGGACGGCCTCGAAGACCAGCACGGTCAGCCCCGCCGCCGGACCTGACACCTGGAGGCTGCTGCCCCGCATCAGACCGGTGACGATACCGCCCACGATGCCGGTGACCAGGCCCAGTTCGGCCGGGACGCCGGAGGCCACGGCCACGCCGACGCAGAGCGGCAGCGCGACCAGGAAGACGACCAGGGAGGCCGCGAAGTCCTGCTTGAGGTACGGGAACCGGCCCGCGCGCGCGGGCGGCGGGGGGTGAGGGTTGTCGGTCATCGCGCGGCTCACAGGGCCTCGAAGCGGTCGGTGTCCGCGCGGTGTTCCCGCACGGCACCGGTGTGGACCTCGTAGTACCAGCCGCGCAGCGTCAGCCGGCCGTCGGCCAGCCGCCGCTCCACGCACGGGTACGAGCGCAGGCGCAGCAACTGGGCCAGCACATGGTGCTGCACGGCCCCCGCGACGGTGGGGTCCGCCGGGTCGTCGGCCCGCGGCTCGCCGGCCGCGTGCACCAGCCAGTCCCGTACGGCGGGCACCGCGTCGAGGTCGTCGCCGCGCACCAGCGCGCCGACCGCGCCGCAGTGGGAGTGGCCGCAGACCACGATGTCGGCGACGCCGAGCACCTCCACGGCGTATTCGATGGTGGCGGCCTCGCCGGTGGGCCGGTCGGAGCCGTAGGGCGGGACGATGTTGCCCGCGGTGCGCAGCTCGAACAGCTGGCCGGGGCGGGCGCCCGTGATCAGGGCCGGTACGACCCGTGAGTCGGAGCAGGTGATGAAGAGGACCTGGGGGGACTGGCCCTCCGCCATCCGGGCGAACTCCTCAGGGCGCTGTCCGAACGTGCGGGCGTTGTCGATGAGGGGCTGCATGGTGTCGTGTCTCCTCCTGGCGCGCTGTGGGGTGCGCGTCGGGCTTGCGGGACGGTGGGAGGGGTGCCCCCGTGCGCCCTCTCACGCTCTCGTGGCGGAGGCGGGCGGCTGGGTCGGTGGGTCTCGTCCCTCCCGGCCGGTGGGCGGGTTCTGCTCCCGCTCAGCGGCCGTGGACCGAGGCTCCGTCCGGAGTGCGACGCGTCGCGGGCTCCGGTCGGCTGTGTGGTCTCGACGCGTACGACGCTCCCGCCGGACCGTGGGGTCCGGTGGCGTGCCCCGCCGTGGGTATCTCGTCGGGGCGGCACGTGACTTCGCTGTCACGGGCGGCCGTCGGATCCGGGGGCGCGACGCGTCGAGCCCTGGCCGTTGCCTTACGGAGTGTGTACGCGCTTGCGAAGAGGTCCGCGAAGTCGGGGAGCGCGAGGGTCCGTGGCACGGCGGCAGCGGGCGGCGGAGCCGTCCATCCCCTCGTACCTCGCACCTTGTGCTCCTCTTCGCATCACGCACGCCTCATGCGTACACCAACGGTTGGTCAACAGTCGGTCAAGAAACACGTTAACCCTGCAAAGTTGTTTGCAGGGTTAACTCAAGGTTTCCGGCAGGAGAGAGCCTCAAAAGTGCGGGTGCGTTGGCGCGAACCTGCCCTAGGGCCTGTCGTTCGGATCAGCCTGGCTATGAGAATCGGTGCTGCTCGGCCGACCCGAGCGGGGTCTGGTGCGTGGAGCTGCAAGGCGGAGGAGGGCGGCGACGCGGAGCGTCGGCAACCGACGACAACGCCGCAGATCCGCGTGCCAGACCCCGCGACGCCGGGATGATCCGAACGACAGGCCCTAGTTCTCTCCGCCTTTGTCGTCGCCGTCCGGATCGCTCCCGAACTGGTCGGCTCCGGACCGGTCGGTCCCGTCCTGGTCGGTTCGCGTCAGGCGGGCGGCGTCGCGGGCGAGGGCGGTGAGCCGGGAGATCGCCCGGAAGTACTTCTTGCGGTAACCACCCGTCAACATCTCCTGGCTGAACAGCTGGTCGAACGGCAGCCCCGAGGCCAGCACCGGCACCTCACGGTCGTAGAGCCGGTCGGCGAGCACCACCAGGCGCAGCGCGGTCGACTGGTCCGGCACCGCCCGCACCCCCGTCAGACAGACCGCCGTCAGGTCGTCGGTCAGCGCGCCGTAGCGGCTCGGGTGGACCTTCGCCAGATGCTCCAGCAGCTCGGGGAAGGAGTCGAGCGAAGAACCGGGGGTGGCGTACGCCGTCCGGGTCACCAGCTCGTCCGGATGGGGCGCCGGAGCCTCCGGCAGGCCCCGGTGCCGGTAGTCCTCGCCGTCGATGCGCAGGGCCCGGAAGTGGGCGGACAGGCCCTGGATCTCCCGCAGGAAGTCGGCGGCGGCGAACCGGCCCTCGCCGAGTCTGCCCGGCAGGGTGTTCGAGGTGGCGGCGAGCGCGACACCCGCCTCGACCAGCCGGGCGAGCAGGGAGGAGACCAGGACGGTGTCGCCCGGGTCGTCCAGTTCGAACTCGTCGATGCACAGCAGCCGGTGGCCGGACAGGGTCCGCACGGTCTGCTGGAAGCCCAGCGCGCCGACCAGGTTCGTCAGCTCCACGAACGTCCCGAACGCCTTCTGCGCGGGCTCGGCCGGGGTGGCGTGCCACAGGGAGGCCAGCAGATGGGTCTTGCCGACGCCGTAGCCGCCGTCCAGATAGACACCGCGCGGGCCGGAGTCCGCCCGGCCCGCGTTCTTCGCCCGCGCCCGGCCGAACCCGAGGAAGCCGCGGCGGCCCCCGCCGGCCGGCGGGGCGCCGGTGAGTCCGGCCGCGAAACCCTCCAGGGCCCGGACGGCCTCGGTCTGGCTCGGCCGGTCCGGGTCCGGGAGGTAGGTGCTGAAGCGCACCGCGTCGAAGCGGGGCGGCGGCACCATCTCGGCGACCAGACGGTCCGCGGGGACGTGTGGTTCGAGCGTGCACAGGGAGACCGGGGCCACGTCGGTTATCGGGCCGGGGACTGGGGCGGCGGTGGAGGACGACACGGTTCACCATGGTAGGCGGCGTGGAACGGCATGGAACACTGCACGTCATGCGACGCCTGTTCCCTGTGACCGATGAGACAGCGGCTGCCGATGAGGCGGCGGACTCCGAGTGGAGTCTGGACCGGCTCGCCGAGGCGTACGCCTATCCGGACCCCGGCGCGGGCGACGGCGGCGGCTGGCTGCGGGCCAACATGGTCTCCACCCTCGACGGGGCCGCCGAGCACGAGGGCCGTTCCCAGCCGATCTCCTGCGCCACCGACATGAGGGTCTTCGGCACGCTCCGCGCCCTGGCGGATGTGGTGATCGTCGGCGCAGAAACGGTACGTCAGGAGCAGTACAGGCCCGCACGCGCGCGGACCGAGTTCGCGGCCCGGCGCCGGGCGGCCGGACAGGGCCCGGCGCCCGCGGTCGCGGTGGTCTCGGCCGCGCTCGACCTGGACTTCTCGCTGCCCCTGTTCACCTCGCCACTGGTCCCCACGCTGGTGCTCACCGGGGCCGCGGCGCCGCCCGACCGGATCACCGCGGCGGAGGGCGCCGGGGCCCGGGTGGTGATCGCCGGGGACGGGCTCGGGGTGGAGCCCGCGCGGGCCGTACGGGCCTTGGCGGAACTGGGCCACCGCCGTCTGCTGACCGAGGGCGGGCCACGGCTGCTGGGGCAGTTCGTGGCGGCGGGGGTGCTCGACGAGCTGTGTCTCACCGTCTCGCCGATGCTCACCTCGGGGCAGGCCCGCAGGATCGCCTACGGCCCCGCGGTGGAGGTCCCGCGCCGCTTCGAACTGGTGTCCCTGCTGGAAGAGGCCGGTTTTCTGTTCAGCCGCTACCGTCGGTCGTAAATCAGCGGAATCTGCCGTTCCGTTTAGCTTCCTGGGGGCACACTAAGACACGCAGTACCCGTGCGATCACGGGGCAGGATGGTTTCAGCAGGGCCGCCAGCGGCCCACGCAGGACGGAGGGCCCGAGGGCCCTCGAAGAGAAGGGGCGTCTGGTGTTCACAAGCGTTTTGATGATCGAGAAGGCCCTGACGTCCGCCGACGTGGAGTTCGTCACGACCTTGCACGGGGAGGAGCCGGTCACCTTCCATGTGCTGCTCCAGCCCCGCGGGGACCAGGCGGACCGGCTGCTGCGGGCCATCGACGACCTCGCCCTCGGCGAACTCGACGAGGCGGCGCGGGAGCGGGACGCGCCGGAAGGGGCGCAGGCGCGCGGCGAAGGACGGCAGGCGCTGGACGTGTCGTTGCAGGCACTGCGCTCGGCGGGGAGCGAGGCGACCGGGCGGCTGATCGAGAACCACCCCTTGGACGAACTGAAGGGGCTGGTCGAGGAGGCCGGCGCGGACGAGGTCATCGTGTTGACCGACCCCCACTACGTGGAGGAGTTCTTCCACCGGGACTGGGCCTCGCGGGCGCGGCACAAGGTGGGGGTGCCGGTGCTGAAGCTGTTCTCGCACAGCAAGGCGTAGCGCGCGCAGGGCATAGGCTGAGGTCAGCGCCCCCGGGCGGGGGCGCTGACCGCTCTGGTGACACCGGCACACCCCTCGCCACCAGGGCACAACCGCGCCACCCGAGCGACAAGCAGAACCGCGCCACCCGAGCAACGAGCAGCACCGCACCACCCGGCCACCGGCAGAACCGCACCACCCGAGCAACGAGCAGAACCGCGCCACCCGGCCACCGGCAGAACCGCACCACCCGGCCACCGGCAGAACCGCACCACCCGAGCACCAAGCAGAACCGCGCCACCCGGCCACCGGCAGAACCGCGCCACCCGAGCACCAGGCAGAACCGCGCCACCCGAGCAACAGGGAGAGAACGTATGGCACCCGGCCTTCCCCCCGCCATGGACCGACCGCACTTCATCGGCATCGGCGGGGCCGGGATGTCGGGGATCGCGAAGATCCTCGCGCAGCGGGGTGCCGCGGTCGCCGGGAGCGACGCCAAGGAGTCGGCCACGGCCGAGGCCCTGCGGGCGCTCGGGGCGACGGTCCACATCGGGCACGCGGCCGGGCATCTCGCCGACGACGCGAGCTGTGTCGTGGTGTCCTCGGCGATCCGGCCGGACAACCCCGAACTGGCCCGCGCCGCCGAACGGGGAGTGCCGGTCGTGCACCGCTCCGACGCGCTGGCCGCGCTGATGGAGGGGCTGCGCCCGATCGCGGTCGCCGGTACCCACGGCAAGACCACCACCACCTCGATGCTCGCGGTCTCCCTGGCCGCGCTGGGCCTGGAGCCGTCGTACGCGATCGGCGGGGACCTGGACGCGCCCGGCTCCAACGCGCTGCACGGCGCCGGGGAGATCTTCGTCGCCGAGGCCGACGAATCCGACCGCAGCTTCCACAAGTACGCGCCCGAGGTCGCCATCGTCCTCAACGTGGAACTGGACCACCACGCGAACTACGCGTCGATGGACGAGATCTACGAGTCCTTCGCCACCTTCGTGGACCGGATCACCGACGGCGGCACCCTCGTCGTCGCCGCCGACCAGGAGGGCGCGCGCGAGCTGACCCGCCGGGTGGCCGGCCGCGCCGTCACGGTGGTGACGTACGGGGAGGCCGAGGACGCCGACGTACGGATCCTCTCGGTCGTGCCGCAGGGACTCAGGAGCGAGGTCACCGTACTGCTCGACGGGGCCGAGCTGACGTTCACCGTCTCCGTGCCCGGCCGCCACTACGCCCACAACGCCGTCGCCGCGCTCGCCGCGGGCGTCGCCCTCGGGGTGCCGGCCGCCGGGCTGGCCACGGCGCTCGGCGCGTACACCGGGGTCAAGCGGCGGCTCCAGCTCAAGGGCGAGGCCGCCGGGGTGCAGGTGATCGACTCCTACGCCCATCACCCGACCGAGATGACCGCCGACCTGGAGGCGATGCGGGGGGCGGCCGGGGACGGACGGATCCTGGTCCTCTTCCAGCCGCACCTGTTCTCCCGCACCCAGGAGCTGGGCAAGGAGATGGGCGAGGCGCTGGCCCTCGCCGACGCCGCCGTGGTGCTCGACATCTACCCGGCCCGCGAGGACCCGATCCCCGGGGTGACCAGCGAGCTGATCATCGAGGCGGCCCGTGCGGCGGGCGCCGAGGTGACCGCCGTGCACGACAAGGGCGAGGCGCCGGCCCTGATCGCGGGAATGGCGAAGGCGGGGGATCTGGTTCTCACCATGGGTGCGGGCGACGTCACCGACCTCGGACCGCACCTCCTGGACCGACTGTCGCAGTGAAGGGACCGAGTGCCATGGCGTACGACGTCGACAAGCCGGACGAGCAATGGCGGGCCGAGCTGAGCCCGGCGGAGTACGCGGTACTGCGCCAGGCCGGGACCGAACCCGCGTTCACCGGTGAGTACACCGACACCAAGACCGTGGGCGTCTACTCCTGTCGCGCCTGCGGTGCCGAGCTGTTCACCTCGGACACCAAGTTCGACTCCCACTGCGGCTGGCCGAGCTTCTTCGATCCGAAGGACAGCGACGCGGTGGAGCTGATCGAGGACCGCTCGCACGGGATGGTGCGCACGGAGGTGCGGTGTGCCCGGTGCGGCTCGCACCTCGGGCATGTGTTCGCGGGCGAGGGGTATGCCACCCCGACCGATCAGCGGTACTGCATCAACAGCATCTCGCTGAAGCTGAGCCCCGAGCAGGCGTGAGCCGACCCGGCCCCTGAACCCCGAGCCCCGCCCGAGCCCCCGGCCCCCGCCGGGGTCGGGGCCGGGGGCTCGGGCCAGGGGCCCGGGGTCACAGCACCTTCCGCTGCACCAGCGCCGACAGCACCAGCGCGCCCGGCAGCAGCGGCAGCCACACCGTCAGCACCCGGTAGCCGATGACCGTGGTCGTGGCGAGGGACACCGGGGCGCCCAGCGCGCTCATCGTGAAGATCACCGCCGCGTCCACCGGCCCGATGCCGCCCGGCGCGGGCACCGCGCCCACCGCCGTACTGGCGATCAGCAGCGCGAAGACCACCTGCGCCCAGCCCAGCGGCAGCCCCACGGCGAAGCCGACGGCCGCGATCACACTGCCCTGGAGCAGCGGGGTGGCCGCCGCGCCCAGCCACAGCGGCAGATAGCGGCTCGGGCGGGAGTGCAGCACGCGGGCGTCGGTGAGCGCCGTGCGCAGGAACCCGCCCAGCGGGCGGCGCAGCGCCGGCAGGGCCGTCACCAGCACCGCAGCCGTCACCCCGGCCAGCGTGACCCCGCCCCCGATCAGCAGCAGCGTCCGTGTGCTCGGCATGAGATCGCCGAGGTGCAGCATGCCGGGGAAGGCCACCAGGAAGGCGATCAGTACGACCGTCTTCGCGACCGGTCTGACCAGCGAGTACAGCGCGAGCGACGCGGTGCCGCGGGGCAGCGGGATGCCCTGGTTCTGAAGGAAGCGCAGGGTGACGGCGTGGGCGCCGATGCTGGCGGGCAGCACATGGTTCGCGGCGCCCGCGGCGAACTGGGAGGCCAGCAGCGGGCCCGGCGGCAGCCGCTCCGGGAGCGCGCCCTGCCGGGTGACGGCGGAGGCGACCCAGCCGAGGCAGGTGAAGACGCCCGCGATCAGCAGCCACCAGGGGTCGGCCGAGGCGAGGCGCACGACACCGTCGTACATCGAACGCCAGTCGGCCACCGCCCAGGCGGCGATCACCAGCAGGGGCAGCAGGCTGACCGTCAGGCGTACGGCGCGGGCGGAGACGGGGGAGCGGCGGACATCGGTGACGTGGGGGGCGTCGGTGGCGTCGGCGGCACCGATGGCGTCGGCGGCATCGGCGGAGGGAACGGCGTCGGGCAGCGGCCTCGGCGGGCCGTCGAGCGGCATGAGCGTCACGGCGTACGTCGTCCTTCCGCATCGCGCCCACGCGAAGGAGCGGGGCGGACGGATGCAAGGCGAGCGGGGGAGGGGGCACGGTGGGGACGTCGGATGACTGCGAGGAGTGTGCGTTCTACGAGGAGTGTGCGGGACTACGGGGAGTCTGCGGGACTACGAGGAGTGTGCGGGACTACGAGGAGTGTGCGGGACTAAGGGGACTGGTGCGGGACTACGGGGACTGTGGGGACGGTATGGCCTGTGGGGACGGTATGGCCTGTGGGGCCGGGGGAGCGGGACGGGGACGGCGGGGCAGGGGCGACGAGGATGTCCGGATGGGAGACCGGGCATCTGTACGGGTCCAACGAAGGGGACGTCGGAAAGGTCCCCGTCCGTCATGACGGACGGATGACCCGCGGCCGACGAGGCCACGAAGGGCGGACGGACGGGCGCCACGCGCCCCAAGGAGGAGATACCCGCCGACCGACGACCCGCGCATTTTTTCTATGGATTTGCCACTCTTTATACCTGACCGCCCCGCCGAACGTCCGCGCCCGGCGACCCGCCCCCGGCGGTCGGCCCCGTCAGACCCCCGTCGGGGTGGGGGTCGGGACCGGGCGCAGGGGCAGTCGGACCGTGAAGAGGGTCTCCCCCGGGCCGCCGGTCAGTTCGAGGGTGCCGCCGTGCGCGCGGACCAGCGAACTCGCCACCGACAGACCGAGCCCGCTGCCGCCCCGGTCCCGGCTGCGGGCCTGGTCGACCCGGTAGAAGCGGTCGAAGACCCGCTCCCGGTCGGCGGCCGGGATCCCCGGCCCGGTGTCCGCCACCCGCACCAGCGCCGCCCCGTCCGCCACCGCCACCGCCAGCGACACCTCGGTGCCGGGCGGGGTGTGCACGGCCGCGTTGGTCAGCAGGTTGTCGAGCACCTGCCGCAGCCGTTGCGCGTCCAGTGCCAGCCGGACCGGCTCCGGACCGGCCGTGACCGTCAGCGGACGGTCGGGGCGCCCGGCCCGGAACGCGTCCGCCGCGTGCCGCGCCAGTTCCACCAGATCCGTCTCCGCGAGCCGCAGCGGCGCTTGGGCCTCGGCCGCGTCCAGCCGGGCGAGCAGCAGCAGATCGTCCAGCAGTACCCCCATCCGCGCGGCCTCCGCCCGCAGCCGGGCCAGATGCCGTTCCCGCTCCCCGGGCGCGTCGGCCGCCGCGTACTGGAAGAGATCGGCGTAGCCGCGCACCGACATCAGCGGGGTGCGCAGTTCGTGCGAGGCGTCCGCCACGAACCGGCGCAGCCGCTGCTCGGCCTCCGCGCGCACCGCCAGCGAGTCGTCGATGTGCTCCAGCATCGTGTTGAACGCCGTGCGCAGTTCCTCGACCTCCGGGCCGCCGCCCCGGGGACCGGCCCGCAGCGGCAGCCGGGCCGCCGACTCGGTCAGATCGTGCGAGGCGATGCCGTGCGCGGTGTGCGCCATGTCGCTCAGCGGCTTCAGCCCGCGCCGCAGCGTCCGCCGTCCGAACACCACCAGGGCCAGCAGCGCCAGGGCGAACGCGATGACCTGCACGGTGATCAGCCGGGTGACGGTGGCGTCGATGTCCTTCGTGGGAGCGGCCGTCACCAGCACCAGACCCGGCTCGATCTCACAGGCCCGCAGCAGGTACGAGCCCTCGCCGGGCAGCTGCGCGGTGCGGGTGAGGTCGGTCGGCGAGGAGTCCATCCGCTCCGCCAGCCCCGTGAACACCGAGGCGTCGTCCGGCAACTGGGCCGGCAGCCGTAGCTCGGGAACGTCGCCCGACACGTCGTAGACCGCCTGGTACCAGCCCAGATACGTCTGCTTCTCCACGTTGCCGTGCTGGCTGACGTCCTGCGACTGGACCACCTGGGCCTGCCGCATCTGATCGTTGAGCTGGGCCTCCAGATAGTCCCGCATGTACGTCGTCAGCGCCGTGCCCACCACCGCGAACACCGCCAGCGACAGCACCCCGAGCCCGAGCGCGAGCCGGGTGCCCAGGCGCAGCCTGCCGTACGTGCGCCGCAGCCGCGCCAGAACGCGTCTCACCCGGCCGCCTGCCGGATCACGTAGCCGAAGCCGCGCACCGTGTGGATCATCGGCTCACCGGTGTCGTCCAGCTTGCGGCGCAGCCGGCTCACCACCAGTTCCACCACGTTCGAGCGGCCCCCGAAGCCGTACTCCCAGACATGGTCCAGGATCTGCGCCTTGGTGAGCACGGTCGGCGAGCGGCGCATCAGATAGCGCAGCACCTCGTACTCGGTGGGCGTCAGGGTCAGCAGCCGGTCGCCGCGCCGCACCTCACGGGTGTCCTCGTCCATGCTGAGATCGCCCACCGACAGCACCGAACGCTGGAAGCCGGGCCCGGCGCCGCGCCGCAGCACGGTCCGCAGCCGGGCCATCAGCTCCTCCACCGCGAACGGCTTGACCAGATAGTCGTCGCCGCCGCGGGTCAGCCCCGCCACCCGGTCCGCGACACCGTCCCGCGCGGTCAGGAACACCACCGGCACCATCGTCCCCGAGCGGCGTAGCCGGTCCAGGACCCCGAAGCCGTCCACGTCCGGGAGCATCAGGTCCAGCACCACGATGTCCGGCCGGAACTCACCGGCCAGCCGCAGCGCGTCCTCCCCGGTGTTGGCCGTCGCGGCCTCCCAGCCCTCGTAGCGGGCGACGGTCGCGACGAGATCGGCGATGGGCGGGTCGTCGTCCACGACCAGCACCCGCACCTTGTCCACCCGGCTGTCCCGGTCCGTCCGGCTGTCCCGGTCCACCCGGCTGTCCCGGTCCGTCCGGCTGTCCTGGTCCGTCCGGCCGTCTCGCGCGTTCTCCACCCGTCCATACTGCGCCACCGGCCCGCCCGTGCCAGCCCCCCGGTCCCGGACGGGAGGCGATCGATAACCACTTGAAAGCCGTCCGACAGGAGAACGACAGCTCCCGCCCGGCAAGCTCGACGCACCGCACCCCGATCCACCCGCCGCACCGGGATCCGACCAAGGAGCTGCCGTCCGTGACGACCGTCGCCCCGCGTTCCACCACCCCCGCCACCGGCATCCGGCCGAGCGTCCTGGCCCGTGCCGGTCTCTCCACCTGCCTAGCCGTCAACGCGGCCGTGGTGGGCTACTTCTTCGTCCAGGCCGGATTCGCCTCGAACGCCCTGATCGTCCTGGGCCGGCTGGCCGGGCTCTACGGCGCGCTGCTGATGGCGTTCCAACTGCTGCTGGTGGCCCGGCTGCCCTGGCTGGACCGGCGGATCGGCATGGACCGGCTCACCTCCTGGCACCGCTGGACCGGCTTCGGTGTGCTCTGGCTGCTCCTCGCCCACGTCGTCTTCATCGTCCTCGGCTACGCCGACCCCGCCGGCTTGGACCCCGTCGACCAGCTCGTGCATCTCGCCGAGACCGTCGAGGGCGTGCTCCGCGCTGTCGTCGCCCTCGCCCTGATCCTCGTCGTCGGCGCGGTCTCCGCCCGTTTCGCCCGGCGCCGACTGGCGTACGAGACCTGGCACTTCATCCATCTCTACACCTACCTCGCGGTGGTGCTCGCCTTCACCCACCAGGTCGCCGCCGGTACGACCTTCGCCGCCTCGTCCCTCGCCACGGCCTACTGGTACGTCCTGTGGGGCGGCGCGCTCGGCGCGGTGTGCGCGGGCCGGGTGGTGCTGCCGCTGTGGCGCAACTGGCGGCACCGGCTGGTCGTCACCGCCGTCGTGCCCGAGTCGGACCAGGTGGTCTCCGTCCATATGACCGGCCGCCGGCTCGATCTGCTGCCCGCCCGCGCCGGACAGTTCTTCCTGTGGCGGTTCCTCACCCGGGACCGCTGGTGGCAGGCCAACCCCTACTCCCTGTCGGCGGCGCCCGACGGCCGCACCCTGCGGCTCACCGCCAAGGCGTCCGGCGACGGCAGCGCCGCCCTGCGCGGACTCAGGCCCGGCACCCGGGTCTTCGCCGAGGGCCCCTACGGCGCCTTCACCACCCTGCACCGCACCCGCCCCGACGCCGTCCTGATCGCCGGCGGTGTCGGTGTCACCCCGATCCGCGCGCTGCTGGAGGAACTGGAGGGCCACGCCGTCGTCCTGTACCGCGTCACCGCCGACCGGGACGCCGTCCTCCACGACGAACTGCGCGGCCTCGCCCTGTCCCGCGGCGCCGCACTCCATGTGATCACCGGCCCGGCCCGGCCCGACCGGCTCGCCCCGGCCGAACTGACCCGGCTGGTACCGGACATCGCCGACCGGGACGTCTACGTGTGCGGTCCGCCCGCGATGACCCGGGCCGTCCTGCGCAGCCTGCGGGAGCTGGGGGTGCCGGGGCCGCAGATCCACTTCGAGCGGTTCAGCCTTGCCGGCTGACCCCGGCCGTTCGACGCCGACGCCGACGCCCGACGCCCGAAGCCGACGCCGATGCCGACGCGGAAGCCGACGCGGACGGCGATGTCGATGCCGACGCCCGACGCCCGACGCCGACGTCCCGGACATGAGAAGGAAGCGACCGTGAAGCGAGTACTGCCCGTTCTGGCCCTGACCGTCGTGGGCCTGGTCCCGCTCTGGCGCTACGCGCCCGCCACCGGTACGACCGCCCCCACCGAGGCCGCCCGGCCGGTCGGCCCCGCGCCCTCCCCCGACGGGCCGTCGGACGGGACCTCGGGCGGATCCACGGACGGATCCATGGACGGATCCTCGGGCGGGACCCCGGCTCCCGGGCCGAGTGTCTTCGCGGGGTCCCTGGTGCACACCGAGAAGGGGCCGGTGCAGGTGGAGGTGACGTTCGCGGGGGAGGAGATCACGGCCGTACGCATGCTGACGCAGCCGGACCATCCGCAGACCACCGCCGCCGTGCCCCGGCTGATCGAGGACACCCTCACGGCGCAGAGCGCGGACATCGACACAGTCTCCGGCGCCACCGTCACCAGCGAGGGCTACAAGGAGTCCTTGCAGGCGGCGCTGGACGCCAAGGGCATCTGAGGTGCGGCGGGTCGAGCAGGTGATGGGGTTCCCCGTCTCGGTGCGGATCGACGACGAGCGGGTGCCGGAGGGGGCCGTGGACGCGGTGTTCGCCTGGCTGCGCGAGGTCGACGAGCGGTTCAGCCCGTTCCGGCCCGGCAGCGAGGTGTCCCGGCTCGACCGGGGGGAGACCGCGACCGACGCGATCAGCGCCGAACTGGCCGAGGTGCTGCGGCTGTGCGAGTACTACCGGGTGGCGACCGGCGGCGCGTTCGACGCCTGGCTGCCGGGGCGGGGCCTCGATCCCTGCGCGGTGGTCAAGGGGTGGTCGGTGCAGCGGGCCGCCGAGTCGCTGCGCGCGGCCGGGGTGCGGCGGTTCTGTCTGAACGCCGGGGGCGATGTCGTGGCGGCGGGCGGGCCCTGGCGGGTGGGCGTACGGCATCCCGGGGACGCCGGGCGGCTGTGCGCGGTGCTTCGGATCGCGGACGGGGCGGTGGCCACGTCCGCGCGGTACGAGCGGGGCGATCACATCGTGGACGGGCGGACCGGCGAGGCGGCCGACGCGCTGCTGAGCCTCACCGTCGTCGCGCCCACGCTGACGGAGGCCGACGCGGTGGCCACGGCGGGGTTCGCGCTCGGCGCGGAAGGGGCCGACTGGGCCGCCGCGCGCCCGGGCTGCGAGGTGTTCGCCGTGGACCGGGAGGGCAGGGTGCGCAGATCCTCCCGGCTGCCACTGGCGGACACGGGCTGAGCCGCTCGGCGCGCGCACTTGCCCCGGGGTTCGTCGCCCGGCGGGCCCGACGCCCGGCGCCTGCGTCGGCGTGTTCGCCTGCTCGGGCTTCGGGACTTCGGCACCGCCCGGCACGACACCTCCTTCGGCCCCGACCCGTACGGCACCTGGGAACTCGTCCGGGCCGGGCAGGACAACCCGGTGCACGCGCTGCGGCTCGCGCCGGCCCGGCAGGACGCCCCGACCGTCGCCGCGGTCGGCGCGGTGCTCGGCGGCCTGTGGACGATGGAGTGCTCCTACGTCCGGCTGATCACCCTGGCCGAGGAGACCGGCCCGCTGCTCTCCCACCACCGGCCCGCCCCCGCCGACGTGGCACCCGTCAGGTCCGTGCTCACCTTCAGTGGTGGAGGGAGGGTGAAGGCGGCTGAAAACAGGTCGCCCTCCGGCCGACCGCCATGGTGCACTGCCCGGCATGAGTCCACCCGGCCCGGTCGGGAACCGGCGTACTCCCGCCAAGTTTCCGCAACACAACCGGTCTAGACTCACTCCCCGACGGCCCGAGACCGCGCGCAACGTGCCCCTATGCGGTCAGCACCTGCCAACCCCGAAGGGTATTCGGCGTTTTGATACGGATAGATTCAGTCACCAAGCGATACCCGGACGGCACGGTGGCGGTCGACCGGCTCTCCCTCGACATACCGGACCGCTCCATCACGGTCCTGGTGGGACCCTCGGGCTGCGGCAAGACCACGACCCTGCGCATGATCAACCGGATGGTCGAGCCCAGCGAGGGCCGCATCCTCCTCGACGGCGTCGACATCACCGACCAGCCGGTGAACACCCTGCGCCGGTCCATGGGATACGTCATCCAGAACGCGGGCCTCTTCCAGCACCGCACCATCGTGGACAACATCGCCACCGTGCCCCGGCTGCTCGGCTGGGGCAAGGACAAGGCCCGCGCCCGCGCCCGTGAGCTGATGGAACGCGTCGGACTCGACGCCGCCCTCGCCCGGCGCTACCCCTACCAGCTCTCCGGCGGCCAGCAGCAGCGCGTCGGCGTGGCCCGCGCCCTCGCCGCCGACCCGCCCGTCCTGCTCATGGACGAACCCTTCTCCGCCGTCGACCCGGTCGTCCGCAAGGGCCTCCAGGACGAACTCCTGCGGATCCAGGAGGAACTGGGCAAGACCATCGTCTTCGTCACCCACGACATCGACGAGGCCGTCAAACTCGGCACCATGGTCGCCGTGCTGCGCACCGGCGGCCGGCTCGCCCAGTTCGCGCCCCCCGCCGACCTGCTCACCCACCCCGCCGACGCCTTCGTGGAGGACTTCCTCGGCGCCGACCGGGGAGTGCGCCGGCTCTCCTTCTTCCCCTCGGCCGGGCTGCCGCTGCGCACCGAGCCCATCGCCGCCGTGGACGCCACCGCCGAGCAGATCGCCGCCCGCACCGGCGCCGACACGCCCTACCTCCTCGTCATCGACGTCGACGGCAGGCCCCTCGGCTGGAGCGAGCAGCACGCGGCGGGCGCCGGCCGCATCGACCCCGACCGGCTCCTCCCCTACGGCCACCCCTTCCGCCCCGGCCACGACTCGCTGCGCGCCGCGCTCGACGCCGCCGTGCTGTCGCCGACCGGCTGGGCCGTCGCCGTGGACGCCGAGGGCCGCGCCGTCGGGGTGGTCTCCCAGGCCGCCATCGGCGAGGCGATCCGGGGCGCCCACGCGAAGAGCGACACACCGGGAGGCGCCCCGGCCGCAGGCAGTGCCCCCGGCGGCGTCCCGGCCGCGAAGGTCGCCCCGTGAACGGCCTCTTCGACATGCCGAGCGACCTCCAGAACACCTACTGGGGGCTGATCGGACTGCATCTGCGCAACGCGCTGATCCCGGTACTGATCGGACTGCTGGTGGCGCTGCCGCTGGCCCAGGCGTGCGTGCGGGTGCGCTGGCTCTACCCGCCCGTGCTGTGGGTGACGACAGTCCTGTACGCGATCCCGTCGCTGGCCTTCTTCGTCGTACTGATCGACTACACGGGCCTCAGCGAGACCACGGTGATGATCCCGCTCGCCGTCTACAGCCTGGTCGTCTTCGTCCCGGCGATCGTGGACGGGGTGCGCTCGGTGCCGCGCGAGACCCTGGACGCGGCCGTCGCCATGGGCATCGGCCCGGTCCGCCGCTACCTCCAGGTCCAACTGCCCATCGCGGCCCCCGCCATCATCGCGGGACTGCGGGTGGCGTCGGTCTCCAGCATCTCCCTGGTCAGCGTCGGCATGCTGATCGGCAACCAGGGCGCCCTCGGCAACCTCCTCAACAGCGGCATGATCTACAACCAGCCCCGGCTGATCTGGCTCTCCGTGATCGGCACCGCCGTGCTCGCGGTCCTCGTGGACGCGGCCCTGATCGGACTGCGGCTGCTGCTGACGCCGTGGATGCCCAGGGGCTCCGCCAAGTCGGCCTCCCCGACCCTCACCGTCGTCGCCGCGGAGGAGACCCCGTCGTGAACATCCTCCACTTCATGGACGCCTTCTTCAGCGACAGCGCCCGCTGGGAGGGCTACGACGGGATACCCACCCGGCTGCTGGAGCACATCGAGTACACACTGATGGCCCTCGGCATCGCCGCCGCCGTCGGCCTGCCCGTCGGCCTGCTCACCGGCCACACCGGGCGCGGCGGCAACGCCCTCGCCCTCATCGCCACGGCCGCCCGCGCACTGCCCAGCTTCGGCCTGATGGTCCTGCTGTTCGTCCTGCTCGGACTGGGCCTGGCCCCCGTGATGATCCCGCTGGTGGTCCTCGCCATCCCCCCGATCCTCGTCACCACGTACGAGGCGGTCCGCTCCGTCGACCCGGCCCCCGTGGACGCGGCCCGGGGCATGGGCATGGCCGAACCGGAGATCCTCTTCCGCGTCGAGCTTCCCGTCGCGCTGCCGCTGATCCTCAGCGGGCTGCGCTCCGCGGCCATCCAGATCGTCTCCACCGCGACCATCGCGGCGTACGTCAGCTTCGGCGGCCTGGGCCGCTACATCGTGGACGGCCTCTACCAGCGCGACTACGAGAAGGTGGTGGGCGGGGCGACCCTGGTGGCGGCGATGGCCCTGGTGACCCTGGGCCTGTTCTGGACGGCGGGGAAGCTGGCGGTGTCCCGGGGCGTACGCGGCAGGAGCGTCCCGTAGGGGGCGCGGGGAACGGCGCACTCCGGCCCCGCCGGCCGACACGTTCCCCGCGGCCCCCGTGTCACCCGCGGCCCCGTGTCACCCTTCCGCCCGCTGCAACGCCAGTTCCAGCACCACCAGCAACGCGTCCCGCACGGAGCCCCGTTCCCGGGCGTCGAACACCACCAGCGGGACCGGCTCGGCGACGTCGAGCGCCCACCGCACCTCGTCCAGCGCGTGCTCCACCCGCCCGTCGAAGGCGTTCACGGCCACGGCGAACGGGATCCGCCGGTGCTCGAAGTAGTCGACGGCGGCATAGCAGTCGTCGAGCCGGCGGGTGTCGACGATGACCAGCGCGCCGACCGCCCCCTCCACGATGTCGTCCCACATGAACCCGAACCGCTCCTGTCCGGGCGTGCCGAACAGATACAGCTTCAGCGTCGGGTCGATGGTGAGGCAGCCGAAGTCCATCGCGACCGTGGTGGTGGTCTTGCGCGGGGTGTGACTCAGATCGTCCACCCCCGCCGTGACCTCGGTGATGGCCGCCTCGGTGGTGAGCGGTTCGATCTCGGAGATCGCGCCGACCGTGGTGGTCTTGCCCACCCCGAACCCGCCCGCGATCACCAGCTTGACCGGCAGCGGCGGACGTACGGCGGCCCGTCCGGCCGTGCCGACGGCGAGACGATCAGTCGGTGTCACGGAGTACCCCTCGGGAGTCGGGGATGGCCCGCAGGCCATCGATAACCCTTCGCAGGACGGAAGCGTCATGGGTGGCGGCGGCGTCGGGCACGTGCACCGCCAGATGCCCCTCGGCCCGCAGATCCTCGGCGAGGACCCGGACCACGTTGAGGTGCAGCTTCAGCCGGGACGCGAGTTCCGCGATCGACTGCGGGACCGCGCACGCGGCGACGATGTCGTGCTGCTCGAAAGAGAGCCGGCCGAGCGCGTGGAGCCCCTGGGCGGTGGCGATCACCTGGGTCTCGACGGGCATCGTACGGCCGGTGGCCGTGCCCGCCACCCGGCCCGCGGTGACCAGGAACGGCCGTACGGCCGCGACCGGTTCCACCGCGTGGTCCCGGCCCCGGGCCACGGCGGCCCCGGCACGCTCCGGTCTCGCGGGGTCCCCGGAGTCCGCGGACCCCTGGGACCCCGAGGACTCCGGGGACCCCATTGAGTCGGCTGAGTCCCCCGGGTCGGCCGGGTCCGCCGGGTCGGCGGTGTCCGTCGGGCTCGGGGGGCCGGTCGGGCCCGGTGTGGTCCGGTCCAGGTCGCCGGAAGCGCGGCCGTCCGCCATGGCTGGTCTCTTCCTCTCTGCAACGGACGACGGCGACCGGTCAGCCCGTCGACGGAACGCCGACCGAGTTCTTCAGCTCCAGCACGAGCTGCGGGCTGAGCGCGGCTCCGGCGCGGTTGGCGAACAGGGTCATCTCGTAGGCGATGTTGCCCAGCTTGGCCTCCTTGTCGGCGACCACGCCGAGCACGGCACCGCTGCCGATCGCGGAGACCAGCACATGGCCGCCCTCCAGATCGATGATGACCTTGTTCAGCGCGCCCAGGCCGTAGTTGCCGGAGGCACCGGCGGCCAGACTGGTCAGGCCGGAGACGATCGCGGCGAGCCGCTCGGAATGGGCGCGCTCACGCAACTGCGCGACGGCGATGAGCAGCCCGTCCGAGGAGACCGCGATGGCGTCCACGACACCCGCCGTCTCGGTCGCGAAGCGGTTGAGCAGCCAGGTGAAGTCGGCCGCCGCGGCCCGTAGTTCGTCCGGTGTGGCGTCCGATGCCGGTGTGCCACCTGTCGACGTACTCACTGCTCCGCTCCTTCCGGGAGGTGGTTCTGGTGGTGCGGGGGGTCTGATGGGGTGTGCGGCGCGCTGCCCGGGGCGTCGTCCGTGCTGTCGCGGTGCGCGCGCTCCACGGCCGCCTCGAACTCCTCCAGCGCACTGCGTACGGCGTCGGCGTCGGCGGTGTGCGCGGCGGGCCGGGCGCCGGGCGCGGCCGGGTTGGCCTCGGCGCCGAGGGTGCCGCGCAGGGTGGCGCCCCGTACCCGGCGGCGCAACGGCCGCGGTGAGCCGTCGGCCCGGTCGAGCGGGCGTTCGCTCCGGGCCTTGGGGATCAGCGGGGTGCCGTCGTCGGGGGCGGCCGGGTCACGCCGGGGCACCCGGCGGGGCAGCGGGGTGGCCTCGCCCTCGGGGGCGGGCAGCGCGGCGGCCGGCCGGGGACCGGAGGGGACCGCCGGAGCGTCGGAGGCTTCGCCGCCCTCGGGGGCCTCGGCGGTGGCTCCGGCCGCTTCGGGGGCCGCGGCGGCTTCCGGGGCCGTGGGCGCCTCGGGCGGCTTCGGGGCTTCGGGGGCGGTGCCGTTCGCCGCGGACCGGTCGGCCGTGGCGGACGCCACCGGGCTCATCGTCAGCAGCAGGGACGACGGGATACGGATCTCCGCGGTGACGCCGCCGCCCTGGGTGCGGGTGAGGGCGATGCCGATCTCCCAGCGGCGGGCCAGGGTGCCCACCACGAACAGACCGAGGACCTTGGTGGGGACGAGGTCGAGCCGCTCGCGGCGGACCAGCCGGGCGTTCTCCTCGGCGAGCCGCTCGGTGCTCATGCCGAGACCGTGGTCGGCGACGGTGATGACGGCGTCGCCCCGCGCCCCGGTGCGGACGGTCACCTCCACCGGGCTGCCCGCGGGGGAGAACGACACCGCGTTCTCCAGCAGTTCGGCCACCATCAGCGTGAGGTCGCCGATGATGTCCGGCTCGACCATCACCTCGGTACCGGCGTGCAGTTCCACCCGCTGGTAGCCCTCGATCTGGCCGAGCGCCGCGCGGACGACATTGGTGAGCGCGGTCGGTCCCGAGGCCAGCACCGTCTCCCGCAGACCGGCCAGCAGCATCAGGCTGTCGGCGTTGCGGCGCAGCCGGACCGCGATGTGGTCGATGCGGTAGAGCCGCTCCAGCAGCTCCGGGTCGGTCTCGCCGCGCTCGACGGCGTCGATCAGCGCGAGCTGGCGGGTGGTGAGGTTGCTGACCCGGCGGCCCACGTTGCCGAACATCTCGGCGACGTTGCGGCGGCTGAGCACCTGCCGCTCCAGCAGGGCGACGGCGGTGGTCTGCACATGGTTGAACGCGTCGGCCAGCTCACCGATCTCGTCCTTGGCGGTGACCGGCACGTCCCGCAGCAGCGGCGGCCCGTCGTCCTCGGTGTCGTCGTCGGCCACCCGCGCCAGTTCGCGGGCGGCGGCCTCGGCGACCTCCTGCGCGACACCGGTCAGCGCCAGCACCGGGCGGACCACCGAGCGGCGCACGGCCACGGACAGCGCGAGCCACAGCCCGTACCCGAACAGGGCGACGAACAGCAGCCGGGCCGCGTTGCCGAGGGCGCTCTTGGAGGAGGCGTCGGCGCGGTCGGCGATCTGCTCGATCAGCGAGGAGGTGATCTCCAGCCGGACCTGCGCCTGCTCCCGGTAGGTGGGGTAGGCGGCGATGGCCGCGGTGAAACTGTCCCGGATCTCCTCCGGGGTCTCGGACTGGAGGCCGCTCGGGTCGATCTGCTGCTCCGCGTACTCCTGCTCGATGACGGCCAGCGCGGAGCTGTGCTCGATGGCGGACAGTTCGGCGGCCTGCTCGTCGGAGGCGAACCGGGCGAACCGGTCGGCCTGGTCGGTGTACACCTCATGGGCGCCGACGGCGTTGATGAACTGGCTCTGCGCGTTGGAGTCGCCGGTGGCGGCGGAGAACACGGCGGTCTCGAAGGAGCCGTGCGCGGCGTCGGCGCGCAGCAGCGAGTCCAGCAGATTGCCGGTGAAGGTGGCCGCGAGGGCGGGGTTGCGGTCCAGGTCGAGGCCGTCGATCAACGCGTGGGTGACGTTGTTGTACGCCGGGTCGATGTTGTCGGCGGGCAGATAGCCCTGCTCGATGGTGTCGCGCAGGGTGTCCAGGCCCTCGGCCTCGCGCAGCGCGTGGGCGGCGTCCGCCGGGAGTTGGTCGCCGTAGATGGCGCGGACGTCGGACACCTGGGCCTCGACCGCGGCCTGGGCCTCGCGGTAGCGGTCGGCCGACTGGCTGGTGCCCGCCGCCTCGAAGCGCACCGAGAGCAGGATGGCCTGCTGGTGCTCGGTCTGGAGGCGGTCCACCAGTTCGGCGACCTGCACGCTGTCCCGCACCAGCCGGGCGGCGTCGGCCGCCTCGCGGGCCTTCCCGATCTGCCCGACGATCAGATACGACAGCAGGATGGCCAGTCCGGCGAGCGGGACGCCGACCAGCACATTGAGCTTGTGCTGGAAGGGCCAGCGGTCCGCGAAACGCCGGAGGCCACGCGGGATGCGCGGCGGGACCGGGTGCGGGGCGGAGTCGGCGCCGGGGGAGCCTTCCGGACCGGGGCTCCCCTTCGCTGCGGCTCCGCTGCGCTCATTCGTGGACACCGGGCCTCCTCCATGGGTGTCTCGCGCGCGAAGATTTCACGTGACTGTCGCAGAACGACCGCAGATCGTTTCTGACCGGCTGGGGACGGGCGGGTGACGACACCTGAGCAACTCTCGTATACCTGTGTGACTCCCGCCAACCCCGGCGACACTACCCCCTCTTGGGAAGATCGCCTGGGGACGCCGAGTCAAGAATCCATTACAACCCGCTGCGTACCGAGGACGCGTTGTCCGCGCGTCCTTCACAAATGATTACGCTGCGCATTCTGTTGGTGACCAAGCTGCACTTGACTGAGCTGGAAGCGCCTGGATTGGATCAGAAAACGCCATGCGTCATCGGCGGTTCGACTCATCCACCACCAGACTTCTGAGCCCGGAACGGGAATCGTGACTTCTACCGCTAAGAGCAGCTGGTCCAGAACGAGACATTCCGGCGTGGCCGCCGCCGCGCTCGCCGTCGTGGCGTCGCTCCTGGCGGGATGCGGCTCCTCGGACGGCTCGTCCGACGACCCGCTGGACGAGGGCAAGGCGGACGGCGGCACCGTCGTCGTCGGCTCCAACAACTTCGCCGAGTCCATCCTGCTGGCCGACATCTACGGCGAGGCCCTGAAGGCCGAGGGCATCAAGGTCGAGTACCGGCCCAACATCGGCAGCCGGGAGACCACCTACGGGCTGCTGAAGAACGGCACCATCACCGTGCTGCCCGAGTACAACGGCTCCCTGCTGGCCTATCTCGACCCGGACGCCGGGCAGGAGTCGGTCGAGAAGGTCAACGCCGCCGTCAAGACCGCGCTCGACAGCAAGCTGACCCTGCTGGAGTCCTCCCCGGCCGAGGACAAGGACTCCGTGGCGCTGAACGCCGAGACCGCCGAAGAGCACTCCCTCACCTCCGAGTCGACCCTCGCCGACCTCGCGGGCATCGCGCCCGACCTGGTCATCGGGGGCTCGCCCGAATTCCAGACCCGCCACCAGGGGCTGGTCGGGCTGGAGAAGGAGTACGGCCTGAAGTTCAAGTCCTTCAAGGCGCTCGACGCCGGTGGCCCGCTCACCCAGGCGGCGCTGACGAAGAACACCGTGCAGGCCGCGGACATCTTCACCACCGACCCGACCATCAAGAAGGAGGGCTTCGTCGTCCTCAAGGACCCGAAGAACCTCTTCGGGTTCGCGAACGTGACCCCGCTGGTCCACAAGTCCGGGCTGCCCCAGAAGGGGGTGGACGCGCTCAACGCGGTCTCCGCGAAGCTGGACACGGCGACCCTGCTCGAACTGGACGCCCAGGTCCAGCTGGAGAACAAGGACCCGCTGGACGTGGCCCGCGACTGGCTGAAGACGGCCGGACTGGACTGAGCCCGGCCCTCACCCCGTACGAGGGCGGCGCCCCGGTGACCGACGGGAGCACCGGGACGCCGCCCCCGTCACGGGGGAGGGGCGCGCTCGCGCACGTGTTCAGGAATCCCCGATGATTCACGCGATGGTGTGATCATCTGGCGGGATGCGGATGCGTCTCATGGGGCAGGGGTAGCCCCCGGCCATGACGCAGCCGTTCGAACTCCCGCACTTCTACATGCCGTATCCGGCCCGACTCAATCCCCATCTGGAGGAGGCCCGGACCCACTCCAGAACGTGGGCCCGCGAGATGGGGATGCTGGAGGGGTCCGGGATCTGGGAGCAGGCGGACCTGGACGCGCACGACTACGGTCTGCTGTGCGCCTACACCCACCCGGACTGCGACGGACCCGCGCTGTCCCTGATCACCGACTGGTACGTGTGGGTCTTCTTCTTCGACGACCACTTCCTGGAGACCTTCAAGCGCTCCCAGGACCGCGCCGGCGGCAAGGCGTACCTCGACCGGCTCCCGCTGTTCATGCCGCTCGACCCGGGCACCCCCGTGCCCGAGCCGCGCAACCCGGTGGAGGCCGGTCTCGCCGATCTGTGGGCGCGCACGGTGCCGGCGATGTCCCCGGACTGGAGGGAACGGTTCTCCACGGCGACCGAGCATCTGCTCAACGAGTCCCTGTGGGAGCTGTCCAACATCAACGAGGGGCGGATCTCCAACCCCGTCGAGTACATCGAGATGCGCCGCAAGGTCGGCGGCGCGCCCTGGTCCGCCGGACTGGTCGAGTACGCGACCGCCGAGGTCCCGGCGTCCGTCTCCCGCTCCCGGCCGCTGCGGGTGCTGATGGAGACGTTCTCCGACGGTGTCCATCTGCGCAACGACCTCTTCTCCTACCAGCGCGAGGTCGAGGACGAGGGCGAACTCAGCAACGGCGTCCTGGTCCTGGAGACGTTCTTCGGCTGCTCCACCCAGGAGGCCGCCGAGGCCGTCAACGACGTACTGACCTCACGGCTGCACCAGTTCGAGCACACCGCCCTCACCGAGGTCCCGGCGATCGCCCTGGAACACGCCCTCACCCCCGGCGAGATCGCCGCCGTCGCCGCGTACACCAAGGGACTCCAGGACTGGCAGTCCGGCGGTCATGAATGGCATCTGCGCTCCAGCCGCTACATGAACGAGAAGACCCGCGGCACCGCCTCCGGCACCGCCGACGGCACCACCCCCTGGGCCGCCGCCCTCGCCGCCCCGAGCGGCCCCGGCACCGCGGCGGCCACCCTCGCCTCGCTCGTCGCGGCCGGCGGCTCGGCGCTGTCGCACACCCACACCGGACGCTCCGGCCGGCTGCGCAACCACACCCATGTGCCGTACCCCGAGGTCGGCCCGTCCCTGATCCCCGACCTCCACATGCCCTTCGCCCTCCAGCTCAGCCCCCACCTCGACGCCACCCGCGCCCGGCTGAAGGACTGGTGCCGCGCCACCGGCCTCCTCCAGGAGGGGGTCTGGGACGAGGACAAACTCCGCGCCTACGACCTGGCGCTGTGCTCCTGCGGCATCGACCCGGACGGCACCCCCGAGGCCCTCGACCTCAGCGCCGCCTGGCTCGCCTGGGGCACCTACGGCGACGACTACTACCCGCTGGTCTACGGCCACCGCCGCGACCTCGCCGCCGCCCGGCTCACCACCGCCCGCCTCTCCGCCTGCATGCCGGTGCACGGCGCGGACGCCGCCTGCGTCCCCGTCCCGGCCAACGCCATGGAGCGCGGGCTGATCGACCTGTGGGCGCGCACCACGGCACAGATGACGACCGGGCACCGCGAGCGGCTGAAGACCGCCGTCGACCGGATGACCGAGTCCTGGGTGTGGGAGCTGGTCAACCAGTTCCAGAACCGCGTCCCCGACCCGGTCGACTACCTGGAGATGCGCCGCGACACCTTCGGCTCCGACCTCACCCTCAGCCTGTGCCGGATGGGCCACGGCCCCGCCGTCCCCGAGGAGGTCTACCGCAGCGGCCCGGTCCGCTCCCTGGAGAACGCCGCCGCCGACTACGCCTGCCTCCTCAACGACGTCTTCTCCTACCAGAAGGAGATCCAGTACGAGGGCGAGATCCACAACGCGATCCTCGTCGTGCAGAACTTCTTCGGCTGCGACTACCCGACCGGCCTCGGCATCGTCCACGATCTGATGACCCAGCGGATGCAGCAGTTCGAGCATGTCGTCGCGCACGAACTGCCCGTCGTCTACGACGACTTCCAGCTCTCCGCCGAAGCCCGCGGGATCATGCGCGACTACGTGGTCGACCTCCAGAACTGGCTGGCGGGCATCCTCAACTGGCACCGCTCGGTGGACCGCTACAAGGCCGAGTACCTCGCCGGGCGCACCCATGGCTTCCTGCCGGACCGTCCTCCCGCGCCGGTCCCGCCGTTCAGCCGGATGCCGCTGACACCTCTGTCGCCTCTGACACCGCAGACGCCTCTGACGCCTCTGACGCCGCCACAGCCACCGTCCCCGCCGTGGTCGTCGTCGCTGTCGCCGCTGCCGGTCAGCTGACCCCCCACACCCAGGTCGCGGTCTCCTCGGCCAGCTCCCGGACCCCCCTCGCGGCGGCCTCCGAGAGCCGGCCGAGTATCGCGTCCCCGGCCGCCAGCACCGTCCGCGCCTCCCGCGCGAGGCCCGCGTCGGCGAGGGCGACGGCGAGCGTGTAGTGCTCCTGTGCCACCCGGCGGCCGAGGGTGACCCGGTGCCAGTACAGGAGCGAGCCGTCGCCCGGGTCGGCCAGGATGTCCCGGAGCCCCGCCAGGGTTGCGGCGGCCGACTCCGCCAGGCCCGCCTCCCGCTCCAGCCGGGCCTGGTCGAGCCGGGCCGACACCCGGTTCCACGCGGTGTCCTGCAACGCCGTGTGCAGCCGCTGGGCGCGCAGGGCCTGGCGCAGGTCGCCCAGCCGCTCGAACTCCCGGGCCAGATCCGCGAGCGGCTGCGGGACCAGCCGACCGGGATCGGCCGGGCTCCTGAGCCGGCCCTGGTCCAGCTCGATCTCGTCCAGGTCCCGGATCAGGGCCACCCGCGCCAGCTCGGTCAGCCCCTGGTCGAGGGCGAGCCCGGTCCATAGGAGCAGTGGTTCGTCCGCGGGATCCGAGCCGAACCGCAAGGTGTCCAGATCGCGTGCCCAGCGCGCCAGCTCCGCACCGTCCGCGCGGGCACCGGGCAGTTCGCTCAGCCCCTGCGCGGTGTCGAAGTCGGTGTCCCGCACCTCGTGCAGCAGCGGCAGGTCCTCCGCCCGGCCGTACCGCCCCACCAGCATGGCGGCGAGCCGCAGTTCGTCCGTCATCGACCGGTCCGCCTCCCGGCGCAGCAGCCGCCGCAGCAGCTCCCGGTCGCCCTCCGCGCGGTCGAACTGGGCGGCCCGCAGCACCACCCGGCGGCGCACCGCGTCCGACTCCACCGCCGCGCGCGTCGCCCCGTCCCCCCTGCGCAGCGCCGCGAGGTCGGCGCGGCCCCGGGCGAGCACCGGTGTCCACAGCGGGGGGAGCGGGCGGTCGTGGAGCGGTTCGTAGGCCCGGCCCTCCTCGGCGTTGAGCAGCACGAACTCCGGTTCGCTGCGCTCCAGTGCGGCGTACAGCAGCCTCACCAGCTCGACCCGCGGGCGCTCCGGCAGGCCCAGCGCGGCGAGCAGGGCGACGCGCTGCTCCTCGACCCCGGGGCCGTAGTGCTCAAGGAACTCCGCGGCGACCTCCGCCGCCATGGCCTGGACCGCCGCCTCGCCGTCCTCCGGTGTGAGGTTCGCGTACGCGCCCCAGTCCGGCAGGCCGATGACTGTCTCCAGGGCCTCGTCCACGGTCGAGCCGACCAGCCCGGACGCGCCCTCCGAGGAGGCGTACAGCACCGAGCCGTCCGCGCACCGGAAGTACGTGCCACCGGTGTCGTCGCCGGCGATGACCTCCAGCGGGCCGCCCGTGACGAGGCGGACCTCCTCGACATGGCCGTGGTCGGCACGGTCCACATCGAAGCCGAAGGGGTGGGCGGCTCGCGCCGCGAGAGAGGGCTGCTCCCTGAGCAGCCGCAGGGCTTCATCCGTCATGTCACGGAACGTAACAGCCAGCGCTGACATTCTCGGTGCATGACGGGAACTGGCGTTCGATGGTTGAGCGCTTTTCGGTCCTGACCGGAGTTCAGTCTCACTCGTTCGTGACTCGTCGGGCGCCGATGCGCCGGGTAGAGCACAGCGGGAGGTGATCCGATGGAACAGACGGCGCTGCGACCCAAGCCGATGCCCGGTCGGGTGTCCGGGACCGGTCGGCCCGGCGGTGCGAAGAACCGCGGGGAGAAGGCCGGGGCCACCCGCCGACCGCACGCCGCGCGGCGCCGGAACCGACGGCTGCGGACGCTGCTCCTCGGCCTCCTGGCCGGTACCGTGCTGGTCCTCTCCGGAGTCGGCATCGGCACGGTCGGCGCCACCGTGATCGGCATGAGCACCCTCGCCGACCTGCGACGGCAGCCCCCGGAAGCGGCGGGACCGGTTCCGCGTACCGCCCCCGGCGGCACGGCCGGGGTGGCCGGATCCGATGCCTCCGTGCCGCCCGGCTCCCCGGCCCTTCCCGGCGCGACCCTCGGCGCCGAGGCCGTCGACGCCGAGAAGCCCGGCGCCCTGCTCGTCGGCGTCCACGTACCCGGCCCCGGGCACTCCGCCGGACTCGTCCGCGGTGATGTCCTCCTCACCTTCGACGGCACCCGCGTGGACGCCGCCGCCGACCTCGCCCGCGCGGTCCGCGCGGCCGAACCGGGAAAGCCGGTCACCGTGACCGTTCGCCACGACAGCGGCGGCTACCAGCAACTCTCCGTGACACCGGGCTACGTCCTCTGACCCCACGGCCGCCGCGGGTGACCGGGGCGGAACGCGGAAGCGGGGCCGGGGAAAACACCGGTGCGGGGCCGCGGAATCGGCGGTGGGAGGCCGGGGGAAACGCGGGTGCGGGCCCAGGGTCATCGCGGGGGTCGAACCTGGGCGGACCGCTCGCGCGGTACTCGCGGGGGAGGCAGGATGCTGCCGTAGTCCACCCCGTCGCCAGGGAGGCCCCCGATGACCGCCAGCCCGCGTGAGCCCTTCACCGCCGATGACTACCGGGCCCGTACGGAGCGCGCCGTGCGGGAGGCCGAGGCCGCCGGGCTGGCCGGACTGCTCATCGCGCCGGGGCCCGACCTCGTCTGGCTCACCGGCTACGCCCCGCCCGCGGCGACCGAACGGCTCACTCTGCTGGTCCTCGCCCCCGGCCGCGATCCGGCGCTGGTCGTGCCCACCCTGGAGGCGCCCGACGCGGCCAAGGCCACCGGGGCGCCCGCCTTCGCGCTGCGCGACTGGACCGACGGCGAGGACCCCTACGCCGCCACCGCCGCCCTGCTCGCCCCGACCGGCCGCTTCGGCGTCAGCGACAACGCCTGGGCCCTGCATCTGCTCGGTCTGCAAAGGGCGCTGCCGCACAGTTCGTACGCCGCCCTCACCGAGGCACTGCCCATGCTCCGCGCCGTCAAGGACGCCGCCGAACTGGAGCTGATGGCGGCGGCGGGCGCGGCGGCCGACGCGACCTTCGAGGAGATCCGCGCGGTGCGCTTCGGCGGCCGGCGCGAGTCCGAGGTCTCCGCCGACCTCGCCGCGCTGCTGCGCCGCCACGGACACGAACAGGTGGACTTCACCATCGTCGCCTCCGGCCCCAACGGCGCCAACCCGCACCACGAGGCGGGCGACCGGGTCATCGAGCGCGGCGACATGGTCGTCCTCGACTTCGGCGGCCTCAAGGACGGCTACGGCTCCGACACCTCCCGCACGGTCCACGTCGGCGAACCCACCGACGAGGAACGCCGGGTGCACGATCTGGTGCGCGCCGCCCAGCAGGCCGGATTCGAGGCGGTACGGCCCGGCGTCGCCTGCCAGGAGGTCGACCGGGCCGCCCGCGCGGTCATCGCCGACGCCGGATACGGCACGTACTTCATCCACCGCACCGGACACGGCATCGGCGTCACCACCCACGAGCCGCCGTACATGATCGAGGGCGAGGAACGGCCCCTGGTGCCCGGCATGTGCTTCTCCGTGGAACCCGGCGTCTATCTGCCCGGCCGCTTCGGCGTCCGCATCGAGGACATCGTCACCGTCACCGGGGACGGCGGCCGGAGGCTGAACGACACCACACGCGAACTCGTGGTCGTCGACTGAGCCCGGACCACCCCTCTCATCCGGAGACCGCACACGACGACGTGACCATGACCCCGGCAGCGACACCCGCACCGACACCGACCGCGGACACCGTCCGCAGGTTGGTCCGCACCCTGCTCGAAGAACCCGGCGACGGGAAGGAAACCGTCGGCGGCAGCGGCGCTCCCGGCCCCGGCGGTCCCGAGGTCCGGCCGGTCTCCGGCACCGGCGTCACCTGGTGGGTCGGCACCCGCCATGTGCTGCGCCTCGCCCCCGACCCCGAGGCCGCCGTCCGCCACCGCCGCGAACTGCGGCTGCGCGAACTGGTCCGCCCGCACCTCCCGGTCACCGTGCCCCTCAGCGTGGCGCACGGCGAGTGGGCGCCCGGCCTCGGCTACACCCTGGACACCAAGGTGCCCGGCGGCTCCGGCGACCGCCAGGACGTCTCCGCGCTCGGCGAGGCCGACCTCGCCGCCGTCCTCACCGGGCTGCGCGAGGTGCCCGTACGACAGGCCGAGGCGCTCGGGGTGCCACGGCTGGCGCCCCGCTCGCTGGAGGCACTGCGGCAGGCGGCCACGGACGCCGCCGAACGGCTCGCCGCCGCCGACGAGTTCGACTCCGCGCGCGTGCGCCAGCTCACCCCGGCCGCCGCCGCCCAGCTGGGGACCCGGTCCGGCGCCGCCGGCACCTTCGGCGCCCCCGTCCTGGTCCACCACGCCCTGACCGCCGAGCACCTCGTGGTCAGCGCCGACGGCCGGGTGCGGGGCGTCCTCGGCTGGGACGAGGCCGCGATCGGCGACCCCGCCGAGGACATCGCCGCCCTCGCCCAGGCCGTCGGCTCCCCGGCCGCCGTCCGCGCCGCCACCCTCGCCGGCTACGGCGCCCGCCCCTGTCTGCGCGGGCTGTGGCTGGCCCGCTGCGACGCGGTCGTCCACCTCGCCGCCCGCGTCGAGGGCGGGGGTGGCCCGGTGCCGCTGTCCGCCCTGCGCGACCGGACGGCGCACGCGTGGGAGGCGATCCTGCTGGAGCGGGTGACAGAACTGCGGGAGGACGACCCGCCCTGAGCCGCCTTCAGAGCGTGTCCCCCGTGGTTGCGTCCTCCGGGGTTGCGTCCCCCGTCGCCGCGGCGGGCTCGGCTCAGGGCTGCACCAGCACCACGCACGACTCGCCCGGCAGCCGCAGCAGCCCGTCCTCGCCCGGCGGCTCCACCGGCTCCCACGCGGCGAGGACCACCGCGCGGCGGGTGCCCAGCGGGATCGCGGCGGGCTCCCCGGCGTGGTTGACGGCCACACAGATGTCCCCGCGCCGGAAGGCGAGCCAGCGCGCGCTCTCGTCGTAGGCCACCTTGAGGTCGGACAGATCGGGGTCGGTGAGGTCGGGCTGGTCCTGGCGGAGCGCGAGCAGCCGCCGGTACCAGGCCAGCACCCGCGCGTGGGGCTCGCGGTCCGGCTCGGACCAGTCCAGGCACGAGCGGTCCCGGGTCGCCGGGTCCTGCGGGTCGGGCACCTCCTCCTCGGCCCACCCGTGCGCGGCGAACTCGCGCCGCCTGCCCCGCCGTACCGCGTCCGCCAGGTGCGGGTCGGTGTGGTCGGTGAAGAACTGCCAGGGCGTGGCCGCCGCCCACTCCTCGCCCATGAACAGCATCGGGGTGAAGGGCCCGGTCAGCGCGAGGGTCGCCCCGCACGCGAGGAGACCGGGGGAGAGGGCGGCCGACAGCCGGTCGCCCTGGGCGCGGTTGCCGACCTGGTCATGGGTCTGGGTGTAGCCGAGCAGCCGGTGCGCGGCGATCCGGGTCCGGTCCAGCGGGCGGCCGTGGTGGCGGCCCCGGAAGCCGGAGTACGTGCCGTCGTGGAAGAAGCCGCCCGTGAGCGTCTTGGCGAGCGCGGCGAACGGGGCCCGCGCGAAGTCGGCGTAGTAGCCCTGGGACTCGCCGGTCAGGGCGGTGTGCAGGGCGTGGTGGAAGTCGTCGCTCCACTGCGCGTGCAGTCCCAGGCCGCCCTCCGCGCGCGGTGTGATCACCCGGGGGTCGTTGAGATCGGACTCGGCGACCAGGAACAGCGGCCGGCCCACCTCGGCGGAGAGCGCGTCGACCGACGTCGACAGCTCCTCCAGGAACGGGTACGCGCGGCTGTCCGCCAGGGTGTGCACGGCGTCCAGCCGCAGCCCGTCGAGCCGGTAGTCCCGCAGCCAGGCCAGCGCGCTGCCGAGCAGATAGGCGCGCACTTCGTCGGAGCCCGGCGCGTCCAGATTGACCGCCGAACCCCACGGCGTGTGATGGGTGTCCGTGAAGTACGGGCCGAACTCGGGGAGGTAGTTCCCGGACGGCCCGAGGTGGTTGTGGACGACGTCCAGGACCACGCCCAGACCCAGGGAGTGCGCCCGGTCCACGAACCGCTGGAGCGCCTCGGGACCGCCGTACGGCTCGTGCACCGCCCACAGCGACACGCCCTCGTAGCCCCAGCCGTGCCGGCCCGGGAAGGGGCACAGCGGCATCAACTCCACATGGGTGACGCCCAGTTCCGCGAGGTGGCCGAGCCGCTCGGCGGCGGCGTCCAGGGTGCCCTCGGGCGTGTACGTGCCCACGTGCAGCTCGTACAGCACCGCCCCCTGGAGCGGGCGCCCGGACCACCGCGCCCGCCAGGTGTGGCGTCCGTGGTCGACCACCGCGCTCAGCCCGTCCGGGCCGTCCGGCTGCCGCCGCGAGCGCGGATCGGGCCGGACCGGCCCGCCGTCCAGCGCGTAGCCGTACCGCGAGCCGTGCGCCGCGTCGGCCTCTCCCCTCCACCATCCCGCTCGCCGCGGATCGCGTTCCATCGCGCGCGTGGCGCCGTCGCACTCCAGCGCCACGCTCTCTGCCTGCGGTGCCCACACCTCGAACTGCACGGACGGTTCCCCTTCGTCTGCTCACCGGGATGTAGCGCGTCCCATGGTGCGGGAAGCGCGATCATTTGGCTGTCCCATACCCCCGTTCGCGTCCGGTGTCGGCGGGTACGCGCGCGTGGCCGGTGCTGACCGGTTTTCTGGACACCCGCTCCTCGCTGACCGACAATCAGCCTTGTGACGTCGTCCTTCGAGTTCTCCACGTACCCCGCGCGGCTCTCGGACGCGGAGCGCGACCAGGCGCTGAAGGTGCTCCGTGACGGCGTCGCCAAGGGCCGTCTGTCGCACGACACGTTCGTGCGCCGCATGGAACTGGCGCTGGTGGCCCGCCGCTCCGACGAGCTGGCCCTGCTCACCGCCGATCTGCCCACCGAGGGCCGCCTTTCCCGCGCGGTGTTCGGCACCGTCGAGGCCGTCTCCGGGTTCACCGTACGGCTGCGCACGGCCTGGCGGGCCGAGCGGCTGCCCAAGCTGCTGCTGCCCCACCCGGCGGCCGGGCACGCGCTGCGGATCGGCCGCGACCCGGCGAACGGGCTGCGGCTGAACCACGAGACGGTCTCGCGCGTGCACGCCGAACTCACCCGCCAGGGCGGCATGTGGGTGCTGCGCGACCTCGGCTCCACCAACGGCACCACGGTCAATGGACGCCGGGTCATCGGCGCGGTCGCGGTGGCGGAGGGCGACCAGGTGTCCTTCGGCCGCATGGCCTTCCGACTGGCGGCGGGCTGAACGGGGTTGTCGGCGCCGCGCCCGATGCCTGCCGCCGCGGATGGGGTCGGATGCGCCCGGCGTGTGCCCCCGGCGCCGCGTCCGACGCCCGCCCCGCCGGACGGCGTCCGAGGCGTCCGACGCCCGCCCCGCCGGACGGCGTCCGAGGCGTCCGACGCCCGCCCCGCCGGTGGGCCCCCGCGCGGGACGCCCCGCCCGCTGTCCTGGAGAACCCTTTGCCTGCGCCGGTGTTGACGTCCACCCCTGTGCGTGACTGACTGACTGTGCCTACGCCTGCACTACAGGTGATACGACGACGGCGTCGCACGGGGGAGGTGTGCCCTGCCGCCCCTCCAGCGCTACCCCACCCCCGACGAACTGGGCTCCCGGGCCGCCGCCCTCGTGGCCCGCCGGCCGGGGCTCGCCCGGCTGCGTCGCGCGGGCACCTCGCGCGCGGGCTCGCCCCTGTGGCTGCTGTCCGTGGGGCGCGGCAGCCGGCACGCCCTCGTCGTCGCCGGACCGCACGCCAACGAGCCGTGCGGCGGCGCCACCACCCTCCACCTGGCCGAGCGGGTGCTCGCCGACCCCGCGCTCCACGAGGGCGCCGATGTCACCTGGGACCTGCTGCTCTGCCTCGACCCGGACGGGCTGCGCCGCAACGAGGGGTGGCTGCGAGGTCCGTACACACTCGGCCGGTACTTTCGGAACTTCTTCCGCCCCGGCTTCCTCGAACAGCCCGAGTGGCTGCCCGACGGCGCGGCCGGCGCCGTGCTGCCCGAGACCCGGGCGCTGCTCGGGCTCCAGGACCAGATGAAACCTTTCTTCCAGTGTTCGCTGCACGGAGTGGACGTCGGCGGCGGCTTCGTCGAACTCACCCGGGACCTGCCCGGACTGGCCCCGCGCGTCGCCCGTGCGGCGGCCCGGCTGGGCGTACCGCGCGAACTCGGCCCGTACGACACCCTGTACTGGCCCGCCCTCGGCCCCGCCGTCTACCGGATCCCCCGCCCCCGGCGCGCGGGCCTGGCCGCCGCGATCACCGAGGCGGCGGTGGAGTCCACCTGGTTCCACCCCCACCGGTACGGCACCGTCACGGCCGTCGTGGAGGCCCCGATGTGGGGGGTGGCCGCCGTGCAGGACGGCTCCGCGCTCGCCGACCCCGACGGCGCGCTGCGCGCCCTCAGCCGCGCTCTGCGCGCGGACACCCGGCTGCTGAAGGCGCTCCTCGCGCGCTGCCGCCCGTATCTGACGGGCGCTCCGGACGCGGGCCGGCTGCTCGCCCCCGTGGACGACTACCTTTACGTCTGCCCCGGCATCGCCGACGCCTGGGACCCGGACACCCGCGACCGCGTCCCCCGCACCCATCCGCTGCCCTCGCTCACCCGCGCGCATCTGACCGCCCTGCGGCTCGCCGCGCGCCGTCTCGCGCTGCGCACCGCCGGGCTCCTGCACCAGCTGGTGCGACGGGCCGGATCCGACCCGGCCGGGGTGCTGCCCGAGCTGAACCGGCTGATCGACCTGTGGTGCGCCGACTTCCGCGACGGGTGCGGGGCGCGCTGGATCCCGGTCGAACGGCAGGTCGCCTACCAGGCGCAGGTGGTGCTGGACGCCTTCGACCTGGCCCGGCGCCGGGCCGTACGGCCCTCCCGTTCGGGTGAGCGGGGAGGCTGGGGGCCGCCCACCGCCGTGCCGATGCACCGGGAATGACGTACAAGACGTATATGACATACCACGCATATCGCAAGGAGTCGACGGCGAGGAGGGCGGTACGCGGCGGGCTGCTCGCGGCCCTGCTGCTCGCCGCCGCCACCGCGCCCGCCCAGGCGTCCGTCCAGCCCTCCCTCCCGGGCAACTGGCTGTACCTGAGCGTCACACGCGGGGACCATCTCGTCAGCGACACCAGCGGCACCCTCCTCATGTGCAACCCGCCCCAGGGCCACACCCTGGCCGCCGAGGCATGCGGGCAACTCGCCTCCGCGGGCGGCGACATCGGCAACATCCCGCGGGCCGCCGCCAGCTGCCCCCTGCTGCACGCGCCGGTGACCGCCCACGCCCGCGGGCAGTGGAGCGGACGGTCGGTCGAGTTCCGCAAGACGTTCTCCAACGACTGCGAGCTGAAGGGGAGCACCGGCGCGGTGTTCGAGCTGGACGACTGAGCCCCCGGGGCCGCCGTACACCCGCATCCGGGCCCGCCCGTCAGGGGGCGTGCGCCCGGGACAGCGGCGGCCTCGCGCGGGAAGGCGTCCCCGCCGACGACGTACGCCGTCGTGGGGTCGGCCGACGGGGTGTCATCCACGTGGCCGCCCGCCTGACACCGGGGCTTCGGCGGGGCGGCGTCGTGGTCGGTGCCGGGCGCGGGGGCCGGGTCCGGCCGGCGGCAGGTGCGCTCGTCGCCTCGGCACGTCCACGAACGGGGGCGCGTGGGAGCAGGTGGGCTGCGCGTGGGCCGTCCGGCGGCTCGGGTGGGCCGGGGCCACCCCGGCATCACGCGCCCCCTGGGCCCCTCGCTGCCGCCCGTGTGCTCGTCAGCGGGGTCCGTCGCCGTCCACGCGTTCCAGCAGTGCCACCGGTGAACGTGCGAAGAGGTCGGCCGCGCGGGTGGGTCCCGAGAACTCGGGTCCCGGGTGCAGGACGTCGGTCCAGCGGCCGGGCGGCAGCGGCAGCCGGGTGTCCGCCCAGCCGCCGGACTCCGCGAGGCGCAGGGACAGCCGGGTCACGGCGGTGACGGTCCGTCCGGAGCGGGCGAAGGCCAGACAGTGGTTCGCGGCGGGGCCCCCGGCGGACAGCGGCTCGTAGGTCGCCGTGTCGCCGAACGCCTCGGGCCGACGCGCCCGCAGCCCCAGCGCCGCGCGGGTGAGCGCGCCCTTCTCGCCCGGGTCCGGCGGCGGCAGCGGCACCGCCCGCCGGTTGTCCGGGTCCACCAGCGCCCGGTACTCGCCCTCCGTGCCCTGGTACAGATCCGGCACCCCCGGCATCGTCAGATGGAGCAGCGCGGTGCCCAGCACATTGGCCCGGACGTACGGCTCCAGCGCCCGCCTGAGGGTCGTCACCCGCTCACCCGGGGCGCCGCAGGGCCCCGCGTCCACGAACGCGGCCACGGCGCTCTCGTACGGCGGCTCCCGCTCGGTCCAGCTCGTGTACAGCCCCGCCTCGCGCACATGCTTCAGCAGCGCCTCCCGTACCCGCTCCGGCGCGGCGGGCCCCAGCCCGAACACCGTCTGCCAGGCCGCCCACGCGAGCTGGGCGTCCGGTACTCCCTCGCCCGAGCGCGTGACCTCCGCCAGCATGTCCGCCCAGCGCCGCGGGCACTCCGTCAGCACCGCGAGCGCCGCCCGGACATCGGCGCTGCGCTTGGCGTCGTGCGTGGTCACGACGGTGCCGGTGGCCGGCCAGTCGCGCTGCACCCGGACGCAGTACGCGTGGAATTCCTCCGGCGTCACCCCGGGGGCACCCGGGTTCCCGCCGACCTCCGCCGCCGACAGCAGCGGCACATAGCGGTAGTACGCCGTGTCCTCCACCGACTTGGCCCGCAGCGCCGACGCCGTCTGGGCGAACCGCGCCCGCAGCTCCGCGGGCCCCGGCCCCTCCCCGTGCCGACCGAGCAGCAGATCCCGTACGGCATCGACCGCGCCCGACTCCTCGGGCACCAGGAAGGCGAGCCGGGCCTCGGCCGCGACCTCCTCGGTGAGCAGCGCGGCCGTGTCGGCGGCCGAGTACGGCCGGTAGACCTCCAGCCGGACCAGCAGTTCACGCAGGGCCGTGCGCAGCGCCCAGGGCGCCCGGTCGCGCAGCGCCGGGTCCGGCGAGTCGGCGCACACCCGGCTCGCGGTCCGCGTCAGCCGCTCCAGCTCGGCCGCCAGCTCATGCCCCAGCACCTTGTACGCGGCCCGGCGCACGGTCGCCGCCCACTCGCCGCCCCGGTCGGTTTGCGGGGCCGCGAACCGCCGGTAGTCGCCGAGGAGTTCCCCGGCGCCCGAGCGGTCGGTGAACACCCCGTCCACGTGTCGCAGCGCGTCGTAGCCGGTGGTGCCCGCCACGGGCCACGCGGCCGGCAGCCGCTCGCCGTCCGCCAGGATCTTCTCCACCACGGTCCAGCGCCCGCCGGTCGCGTCGTGGAGGGTGCGCAGATAGCCGGCGGGGTCGGCGAGCCCGTCGGGGTGGTCGACGCGCAGCCCGTCCAGCACCCCTTCCCGCAGCAGCGCGAGGGTCTTCGCGTGGGTGGCCTCGAACACCTCCGGGTCCTCGACCCGTACGCCGATCAGCTCGGAGATGCTGAAGAACCGCCGGTAGTTCAGCTCGGTGCGGGCCAGCCGCCACCACACCGGGCGGTACCACTGGGCGTCCAGCAGCCGGGGCAGCGGCAGCCCCTCGGTGCCCTCGCGCAGCGGGAACGCGTGGTCGTAGTAGCGCAGGACCTCCCCGTCCACCTCCAGATGCTCGATCTGGGTGCCCAGCGGCCCGCCGAGGACCGGCAGCAGCAGTTGTCCGCCCTGCGCCTCCCAGTCGATGTCGAACCAGCGCGCGTACGGTGACCTGGGGCCCTCGCGCAGGACCTCCCACAGGGCCCGGTTGTGGCGCGGGGCCATCGCCATGTGGTTCGGCACCAGGTCCGCCACCAGGCCGAGCCCGTGCTCGCGCGCGGTGCGCGACAGCGCGCGCAAGCCTTCCTCGCCGCCCAGTTCCTCCCGTACGCGCCCGTGGTCCACGACGTCGTAGCCGTGCTCGGACCCGGGCACCGCCTCCAGCACCGGGGACAGATGCAGATGCGACACCCCGAGCGAGGCCAGATACGGCACGGCCGCCGCCGCGGCGGCGAACGGGAACGCGGGCTGCAACTGGAGCCGGTAGGTGGCGGTGGGCACCGGGGGGAGCGGGCGCGCAGGAGTCATGCAGACCTACGTACCCCCGGTGCCGGGTTTCCTGACATGGGCGCCGCCATGTGCGCCGTGGCGGGGTGCCCGGTCGCCCCGCCCGCGCCGGGTCGCGGCAGCCGGGCCGCGCGCCCCGTTGAGCAGGGTCGAGCCGACGCCCCCGGCCAGCGTCCGGAGCGGCACGACCGACGGCCGGCCCTGGTAGGGACGGCGCTCCAGCACCGAGATCACCATGGTGTCGGCGGCGGCGAGCACATCGGACGGCCGGGAGACCACCGCCTCGTCCGGCTTCTCCGGGTTGGCGGTCGCCCCCAGCACACCCCGCACCGCGGAGACGGTTCCGGGGTCGGCCCGTTGGGCGCGAGCAGCCCGATCACGGTGAACCAGCGGCCCCCGAGCCACACCGCCCTACGCGGGCCGCTGGAGGACCGTCAGGCTCCGGTCCACCAGGGACAGCCGCTCACCCGCCCGGACCTTGGGGCCGGTGCCCGGCGGTACGCCGTCCTCGCGGGCGGTGTCGACCACCACCTGCCACTGCTGCCCGTGGTCGACCGGAACCGCGAACTCCAGGGTGCGCGGCGACGCGTTGAACATCAGGAGGAAGGAGTCGTCACCGATCCGCTCCCCGCGCGGCCCCGGCTCCGAGATCGCGTTGCCGTTGAGGAACACCATCAGCGCGGACGCCTGCGCCCGCCCCCAGTCCCGCTGGGTCATCTCCCGGCCCTCCGGGGTGAACCAGGCGATGTCGGACAGCTCGTCGTGGGTGCCCTCCACCGACCGGCCGTGGAAGAAGCGCCGCCGCCGGAAGACCGGATGGTCCCGCCGCAGCCACACCATCGCCCGGGTGAACTCCAGCAGCCCGCCGTAGCCGCCCTCGCCCTCGTCCCGGCCGCCGTCGGGCCACCCCACCCAGGCCAGCTCGCTGTCCTGGCAGTACGCGTTGTTGTTGCCGCGCTGGGTGCGCGCGAACTCGTCGCCGTGGCTCAGCATCGGCACCCCCTGCGACAGCATCAGCGTGGCGACGAAGTTCCGCATCTGCCGGGCCCGCAGCGCCCGTACGCCCGGATCGTCGCTCTCGCCCTCCGCCCCGCAGTTCCAGGACCGGTTGTGGCTCTCGCCGTCCCGATTGCCCTCACCGTTGGCCTCGTTGTGCTTCTCGTCGTACGACACCAGGTCCCGCAGCGTGAACCCGTCGTGGCAGGTCACGAAGTTGATCGAGGCCAGCGGGCGGCGGCCGTCGTCCTGGTAGAGGTCGGAGGAGCCGGTGAGCCGGGACGCGAACTCCGCCAGCGCGCGCGGCTCCCCGCGCCACAGGTCCCGTACGGTGTCGCGGTACTTGCCGTTCCACTCGGTCCACAGCGGCGGGAAGTTCCCCACCTGGTAGCCGCCCTCGCCCACGTCCCACGGCTCGGCGATCAGCTTCACCTGCGAGACCACCGGGTCCTGCTGCACCAGGTCGAAGAACGACGACAGCCGGTCCACCTCGTGGAACTGCCGGGCCAGCGTCGCCGCGAGGTCGAAGCGGAAGCCGTCCACATGCATCTCGGTCACCCAGTACCGCAGCGAGTCCATGATCAGCTGGAGCACGTGCGGGGAGCGCATCAGCAGGCTGTTACCGGTCCCCGTGGTGTCCATGTAGTAGCGGCGGTCGGCGGTGGTCAGCCGGTAGTACGACGGGTTGTCCAGGCCCCGGAAGGAGAGCGTCGGGCCCAGGTGGTTGCCCTCGGCGGTGTGGTTGTAGACCACGTCCAGGATCACCTCGATCCCGGCCTCGTGCAGCGCCTTGACCGCCGACTTGAACTCCAGCACCTGCTGCCCGCGATCGCCCCAGGAGGCGTACGCGTTGTGCGGGGCGAAGAAGCCGATGGTGTTGTAGCCCCAGTAATTGTTCAGGCCCATGTCCACCAGGCGGTGGTCGTTGACGAACTGATGGACCGGCATCAGCTCCAGCGCCGTCACCCCGAGCCCGGTGAGATGGTCGAGGATCGCCGGATGCGCGAGCGCCGCGTAGGTGCCGCGCAGTTCCTCAGGCAGCCCCGGGTGACGCATGGTCAGCCCCTTGACATGGGCCTCGTAGATCACCGTGTGGTGGTACTCGACCCGCGGTCGGCGGTCGTCGCCCCAGTCGAAGTACGGATTGACCACCACCGATGTCATGGTGTGCGGCGCCGAGTCCAGGTCGTTGCGCCGCTCGGGCGAGCCGAAGTGATAGCCGTAGACCTCCTCGCCCCAGCGCACCTCCCCGCTGATCGCCCGCGCGTACGGATCGAGCAGCAGCTTCGACGAGTTGCAGCGCAGCCCGCGCTCGGGGGCGTACGGGCCGTGCACCCGGAAGCCGTAGCGCTGTCCCGGCATGACGCCCGGCAGATAGGCGTGCCGGACGAACGCGTCGCTCTCGCGCAGTTCCACCGCCGTCTCGGAGCCGTCGTCGTGCAGCAGACACAGCTCGACTCGGTCCGCGGCCTCCGTGAACACCGCGAAGTTGGTACCGGCGCCGTCGTACGTGGCACCCAGGGGATACGCCTCTCCAGGCCAGACCTGCATGGAGCGACTCTTTCAGGTGTGGCGCCCGGCCGGGGCCGCCTTGCGTTCGAGTCTCCCCGAAAGTGACGGAACCTCCTTCGACCCACCACCCTCTTAGCGGGCGACCAGTGCATGCCGTGATCCAGCGTGTCGCACGGTGTGCCGAACCATTTGGGGCAACCACACGTACTCCCAGCATCCAAGGGGGAGTAGGGGGAAATGTGCGCAAGATGATGCGCCGCCACCTGGGCAAGGTGGTGGCCGGCGCGGGCATAGCCGTCGCCGGTACGGCCGTCATGGTCGCCGTCACCCTGCCGGGCACGGCCGGGGCGGACGACAGCGACGGCGGCACCGGCGGGCAGCCCGCGGGCCAGGCGGCCGGCCAAGGGGCCGGCGGGGAACAGGGCGCGGCGGGACAGGGCGCGGTGGCGCCCGGTGTCGTCGAAGAGGCGCCCGTGCAGGGCGAACGGGGCAAGGGCCGCGATCCGCTCACCGACGACGAACTGGAACGCGTCCGGCAGATCGCGCTGGACCAGAAGCTCCGCGCCTCCAGCGAGGGCGTGGACGGCGAACGCGGCCCGGAGAGCCTGGCCATCGACCTGGCCGAGCCGGACGCCGCCCAGCTCGACGACCCGAACGCGCCGCGCCGCGCGGACGTCACGTTCTACGACTACCGGGACGACACCGTCGTCACCAAGACGGTCAACCTCGACACGGGCAAGGTCGAGAAGACCGGCACGCAGAGCGGGGTGCAGCCGCCCCTGACCAGGGCGGAGACCCTGAAGGCGGCCGAACTGCTGCTCGCCGACCCGCTGGGCGCGGGCCTCAAGGCGGACTACAAGGACGCCACCGGCAAGCAGCTGACCTCCCTCGACCAGCTCAAGCTGACGAGCATGGTCTTCCGGTCCTCGCCGGGCGTCCAGCCCGCCGCTCTCGGCAAGTGCGGCGAGAACCGCTGCGCACGGCTGTTCCCGAAGGTCGTCAACGGGCCCTGGATCGACGCCCGGTCCTTCGTGATCGACCTCAGCGACCGCAAGGTCTCCCGCCTCGGCGGCTGACCGCACCGGTCCGCCACATCGCCGACATGTCCGTATTTTTGACTCGCTCCTTACGCAAGGGAGTAGTTCCTCACATGCGTGTCAACAGAATCAGCCGTGCCCACACCCGGACGGGCGCGGCAGCGCTCGCCGTGGCCGCCCTCGCCGGCGGCGCCGCGGCCGGTGCAGGACCCGCCGCGGCCCAGCCCCGGGCCGCCGCCCCGGCCCCGCAGTGCAGCGCGGCCTACCGCATCGAGCAGAAGCTCGCCAACGGCACCACCTGGCAGATGTGCTGGCGTTACGAAGGCAAGGCGGGCCTGGTCCTGGAGGACATCTCCTACCAGCCGCCCGGCGAGGCCAAGCCGATCAAGGTCCTCAAGAGCGCCAAGCTCGGCCAGATCCACGTCCCGTACGACGACGGCAAGAACGAGTACGACGACCTGACCAGCTATTTCTTCGGCGCTGGCCTCCTGGCGATGGCGCCCGGCGAGTGTCCCGGCGGCACCATCCGCACCGTCAAGGTCCCGGACGCCTGGGACCCCGCCAACGCCAACGTCAAGGGCCTGTGCACCACCACCCGCGCGCGCGGACACGCGTACCGCATGCAGGGCGACACGCCCGGCAAGGTCTACCAGAAGCAGGGCGGTGACCTGCTCGTCTACACCGTCAACCAGGTCGGCTGGTACGAGTACATCACCGAGTGGCGCTTCCAGGACGACGGCACCATCACCACCAACGTCGGCGCCACCGGCAGCCTCGCCCCCGCCGACTACGACGCCGGGGACGGCCGCGGCTGGCCCATCGGCAAGGGCGCCAAGGACTACTCCACCAGCCACAACCACAATGTGTTCTGGCGTCTCAACTTCGGCCTGGACGGCTCCTCCAAGGCCCGGGTCGAGCAGTACGACTCCAAGGTCAGCCCGCCCGCGCGCGGCCAGGGCCCCACCAACAAGACCACCCGCACCAAGGTCACCAAGGAACTCGCCGGTGACAGCAAGAACATGCGCTGGTGGCGGGTGATCAGCAACAAGGGCAAGAACAAGGACGGCCACCCCCGCTCCTACGAGATCGCCCTCGGGCCGAGCAGCCCGTACTCCGGCCGCGCCTACAGCAAGCACGACGTGTACTTCACCGAGCACAACAAGTGCGAGCAGTACGCCAGCAACAACCCGCTCAACTGCGGCGCCGGGGCAGGCAAGAGTGTCGACAAATGGGTCAACGGGCAGACCCTGAAGAACCCCGTCACCTGGGTCAACATCGGCTTCCACCACATAGCCCGGGACGAGGACCAGCAGCCCATGCCGGTCCACTGGCAGGGCTTCTCCCTGGTCCCGCGTGACGTCACCGCTATGAATCCGCTCACGCCCGCCGAACTGGCCGGTGAGAACGGACGCCCGCGCGACGGTAGTTGAGAAACGACCCTGTCCATCCGGCTGCACCGTCCGCCGCTCGCGGAGTACCCTTCCTTGATCGTTGACATGGGGAGTGCTCGGGGGAGCGGAAGGCGGTGCGCGGGTGGGCTCGGGTGGGCTGGAGCTGCCCCCTGGTGACGAGGGTCACGAGGGTGACACAGCGGATGTCCAGCCCGGCGCGGTGTCGCTGGCCCGGCCCATGGAGACCGGCTCCATAGGGCCGGAGCTGGACTGGGACGCCGCCGCCTGGCACGAGGTGCGCACCCGCGCCCAGCGCGCCGGACGCGCCTACATCTGGCTCAATCTCGTCGAGCAGCGGCTGCGCTCCGTGGTCTCCGCGCTGGTCCGCCCGATCTACGAGCCCGTCCACGGCGACGACTGGGTGGTGGCCGCCGCCGGACCCGCGGGCCAGGAGTGGGTGCAGCGCGCGGTGGCGGTCCGCGAGGTCAGCCGCCGCAAGGGCTACCTCCTCGACCCGGCCGACGACAACGTCCTCAGCTTCCTCACCCTCCCGCAGTTGCGGGAGCTGATGGTCCAGCACTGGCCCTGCTTCGAGCCCTACCTGGACGACCGCAGGGACGTCGAGCTGGCGCTGGACGAGCTGGAGGTCACCCGCAATGTCGTCTCCCGCAACCGCGCCCTGTCCGAGGCCGTGCTGAACCAGGCCGAGCGGGCCTCGGCCCGGCTCCTGGAGATGCTCGGCGCGGCCGGTGACGTGCCCTCCGCCCGGCGGCTGCCGATGGACGCGGTGGAGGACCTGGTCGGCGACCGGTACGCGGACGTGGTCGCCGTGCACTCCGACCGGGTGCGGCTGCTGCGCCAGTTCCCCGCCGAGGACATCTTCGGCGCCGCCCGCCGCCTGGACGCCATCGGCATCGGACTGAACCTGCTGGTGCAGAACTTCTCCGGGCGCCGGCTGCTGCGCCTCGCGGAGGCCGGCGGCCGGGTGCGGCTGCTCTTCCTGAACCCGGCCTCCAGCGCGATCAAGCGGCGCGAGCGTGAACTGGGCCTCAAACGCGGTGAGCTGAGCCGTGCCGTGGAGATGAACATCCTGCACATGCGGCGGGTCCGGGCCCGACTGCGCGATCCCGGCGCGTTCGAGATCCAGGTGTTCGACGAGACCCCGCGCTTCACCGCGTACCTCGTGGACGGCGACGGCAGTGACGGCATCGCGATCGTCCAGTCCTATCTGCGCCGCAGCCGGGGGATGGAGGCACCGGTGCTCGTGCTGCGCAACGGCAGCCGGCTGGTGCGGACGCACGAGCTGGAGGAGGGCGGCCTCTTCCCGACCTACCGCGAGGAATTCGAACTGGCCTGGGCGGATTCACGACCGGTGTCGTGAACTATCCGGAATGCGGTGGTCGGCCGGGGCGGTCAGCCGGGATGCGGTCCTCGGCTGGGGGGCGCGGTCAACCGGAATGCGGTGCTCGGCTGGGGCGGTCATCCGGAATGCGATCCTCCGATTGTCAGTGGCGCATGGCAGGGTGGAAACCACTGGGGGAGAGCACCACGAAGAAGAGGGGGGCCGCCATGGCCTGGCACCAGGAGCTGCTGATCGGCTTCGACCTGGAGACGACGGGGACCGATCCGTGCGAGGCGCGGATCGTCACGGGCGCCGTGATGGAGGTCAGGGCCGGACAGCTGCTGGGGCGCAAGGAGTGGCTGGCCGACCCGGGCGTCGAGATCCCGGCCGACGCGGTCGCCGTGCACGGCATCAGCAACGAGCGCGCCGCGGCCGAGGGCCGCCCCGCCGACCGGGTCGCCGACGCCATCGCCGACGTCCTGACGACCTACTGGAAGACCGGCGTCCCGGTCGTCGCCTACAACGCCGCGTTCGATCTGACCCTGCTCAGCGCCGAACTCCACCGGCACCGGCTGCCGTCCCTGCGCGAACGGCTGGGCGGCGCCGAACCCGGCCCCGTCATCGACCCGTACACCATCGACCGCCAGGTCGACCGCTACCGCCGCGGCAAGCGCAACCTCGAAGCGGTCTGCGCCGAGTACGAGATCGCCCTGGACTCGGCCCATGACGCCGGTGCCGACGCCCTCGCGGCGGCCCGTCTCGCCTGCGCCGTGGCCACCCGCCACCCCAAGGTCGCCGACCTCGGCCCGGCGGAGCTGCACCGCCGGCAGATCGAGTGGTACGCGCGATGGGCCGCGGACTTCCAGAGCTTCCTGCGCCGCAAGGGGGAGCGGGACGCGGTGGTGGACGGGGCCTGGCCGATACGCGAGTTGACGGGGGCGGAGAGAGTCTGAGGCCCCCGGCCCCCGGCCCCCGGCCCCCGACCCCCGGCCGTCGTCCGGGCGCCGGTGCGGGGTGGCGGGCCGCAGGGTCCCCAACCGGGGCAGCGCGCCGACCCGGCGTCAGAAGGGGTACCAGCGCACCTCCGCGTCCCCGTCCCGCAGGGACGCCACCCGCCTGCGGAACTCGGCGAGAGCCTTCGGGTCGGAGCGGGCGTGCTGGGCCACCCAGGCGCAGCTCGCCGTCTCCCGGGCCCCGCGCAGCACCCCGCACCCCTCCCACTCCCGCACATCCCACCCGTAGGCGTGGGTGAAGGAGTCGTACGCCTCGGCGGTGAGCCCGTAGCGGTCCCGGGACAGGGCCATCACCACCAGATCGTGCTCCCGCAGGTCCGAGGAGAAGGTCTCCAGGTCGACCAGGACCGGGCCGTCGGGGCCGACATGCACATTGCGGGGCAGCGCGTCGCCGTGGATCGGCCCCGGCTCCAGCCTCGGGACCAGCAGGGCCGCGGCCGTCGCGAAACCGTCCCGGCGCTCGCGCAGAAACGCCGCGTCCGCCGGATCGACGGCGTCCCCGGCCAGCCGCAGCCAGCGTTCCACCCCGCCCAGCAGGTCCCGGGGCGGCAGCGAGAAGGAGGGGGAGGGCAGTGCGTGCACCAGCCGCAGCAGTTCGGCCAGATCGGCGGGGCCCGCGGGCCGTACCGCGTCCGGCAGCCGCCGCCACACCGTCACCGGATGCCCGTCGACCAGCCGGGGCTCCGGCTCCGCCGCCCGCACCGCGGGCACTCCCGCCCCGGCCAGCCACAGCGCGATGTCCAGCTCACGCCGCGCCCGGTCGAGCAGTTCGGCCGCGCGCCCCACCTTGACGACCAGGTCACCGGCGGCGAACACGGCGTTCTCACCGAGGGCGAGCAGCCGCGCGTCCCGCGCCGCGCCGGGCAGCACCTGTGCCCGGGCCAGTACGTCCCGGGCCCGTGCCTCGTCCATCCGCCGCCTCCGTGATCTCGCCGACCGGCACACCGTGGGCCACGCCCCCGCCGTCGGGTTCGCGCCATTCACCGGCCAGTGTCGCATTCGCACAGGTCGCGGAGGTGCGCGCGGTGCCTTGACGACACATGGCGCGTTCACGACCATGACGGGGGCCCGCCGGGTCCCGTGCGTCACACACCGTGCGAAGGAGCCGATGACGTGACACTGGTGACCGAGGCCGAGCGCCCGGTGCGACGACCACCGGGCCGGACGGTGGGGCGCCGCCCCCTGGACCACGGGGCCTGGTTCCTGGTGCTGCCCGCCCTCCTGCCCATCCTGGTGCTCAGCGTCGGACCACTGCTGTACGGGATCCTGCTGGCGTTCACCGACGCCCAGTCCGGCCGCACCGAACCCACCGAGTGGATCGGCACCCTCAACTTCCAGGACCTGCTGAAGGACACCCTGTTCTGGGAGTCGTTCCGGATCGGGCTGATCTGGGCGGTCGGGGTGACCGTCCCGCAGTTCCTCCTCGCCCTCGGCCTCGCGCTGCTGCTCAACGAGCGACTCCGGCTGCGCTGGCTCGCCCGCGCCCTGGCGATCGTCCCGTGGGCCATGCCCGAGGTCGTCGTCGGCATCATGTGGCGCCTGGTCTACAACCCGGACGCCGGGATCCTCAACGAGACCCTGCGCGATCTCGGCCTCGGCGACGGCCGCGACTGGCTCAGCTCGCTCGGCACCGCCCTGCCCGCCGTGATCCTCGTCGGCGTCTGGGCGGGCATGCCGCAGACCACGGTCGCCCTGCTGGCCGGGTTGCAGAACACCCCGCGCGAACTGCACGAGGCCGCCGCCCTGGACGGCGCCGGCGCCTGGCGCCGCTTCCGCACGGTCACCTGGCCCGCCCTGAGACCCGTCGCGCTCGCCATCACCGCGCTCAACCTCATCTGGAACTTCAACGCGTTCGCCCTGGTGTACGTCCTCACCTCGGGCGGCCCCGGCGGACGCACCCGGCTGCCGATGCTCTTCGCCTACGAGGAGGCGTTCCGCTACGGCCAGTTCGGCTACGCGGCGGCCATGGGCTGTGTGATGGTCGCGCTCATCTCGATCGTGCTCGCCGTCTTCCTGGTGGGCCGGCTGCGCGGAGGGGAGAAGACATGAGGACCCGTACCGCGGCACGCGCGGGCCAGTACGCGGCCCTGCTCGGCTATCTCGTCTTCCTCGCCTTCCCGTTCCTCTGGCTGATCTCCACGGCCTTCAAACCACCCCGCGAACTGGGGAGTCTGCACCCCACCTGGATCCCCGACAACCCGACCCTCGACAACTTCCGCCAGGCGTTCGACGAACAGCCCCTGCTGCGGGCCGCGGGCAACTCCCTGCTCGCCGCGACCGGCGCCGCCCTGATCGCCGTGCTCGTCGCGACCCCCATGGCCTACGTCATGGCCCGGCAGCGCACCCGGCTCGCGCGGGCGGCGACCGGCTGGGTGGTGATCAGCCAGGCGTTCCCGTTCGTCCTGGTGATCATCCCGCTGTTCCTGGTGCTGAAGAACCTGCGGCTGATCGACTCCGTGCCGGGGCTGGTGATGGTGTACGTGGTGTGGGCGCTGCCGTTCGCGCTGTGGATGCTCGCCGGCTACGTCCGGGCCGTGCCCGTCGAACTGGAGGAGGCCGCGGCGGTCGACGGGGCCGGGAAGCTGCGCACCCTGGTGTCGGTGACCGCGCCGCTGCTCGCGCCCGGCATCGTGGCCACCGCCCTGTTCGCGTTCATCACCGCGTGGAACGAGTTCTTCTTCGCGCTGGTGCTGCTCAAGACCCCGGAGAAACAGACACTTCCCGTGATCCTCACCCACTTCATCGGCGCGGAGGGCGTCGCCGACCTCGGCCCGCTGGCCGCCGCGGCGGTCCTCGCCACCCTGCCCTCGCTGCTCGTCTTCGCGGTCATCCAGCGCCGCATCACCAGCGGCATGCTCGCCGGGGCGGTGAAGAGCTGATGCGCGCGATCACCGAGCGGGCCTGGCGGTGCGCGGCCGTCGCCGTCGCCCTGACGCTGCTGCTGGCCGGCTGCACCGGCGGGGGTCGGTCCGCCGACGCGGACGGCCGGATCACCCTGCGGTTCCAGTCCCTCGCCTGGCAGGAGGAGTCCGTCCGGGCCACCAAGGAACTGGTCGAGGAGTGGAACGCGGCCCACCCGGACGTACGGGTGGAGTACGTCCAGGGCAGTTGGGACAGCGTCCACGACCAACTCCTCACCTCCTTCGAGGGCGGTGAGGCGCCCGACATCATCCACGACGCCTCCGACGACCTCGCCGACTTCGCCTACGGCGGCTATCTGGCCGACCTCACCGCGCTGCTCCCCGAGCGGCTCAGGTCCGACATCCCGGAGCACACCTGGCGGACGGCGACCTTCGGGGACGGGATCTACGGGGTGCCGTTCCTCCAGGAGCCCCGGGTGCTGATCGCCAACGCCGACTGGCTGAAGCGGTCCGGGGTGCGGGTGCCGACCTCACGGGCGCCCTGGACCTGGGCGGAGTTCCGGCAGGTGACCGAGCGGCTGTCGGGGGACGGGACGTACGGGGTGGCCTGGCCGCTGAAGGACCCCGTCTCCGCCACGCTGAACCTCTCCCTGTCGGCGGGCGGACAGCTCTTCCACCGGGGCGCCGACGGCAAGGTCACCCTCCGCTACGAGGCCGGTGACGCGGTCGTCCCCGACACCGTCAACGCCCAGGTCCGCACCGACCGGAGCGCCTCGCCCAGCACACTCGGCAGCGGCGGTTCCGACACCCTGCCCGGGTTCTTCGGCGGACGGTACGCGATGGTGCCGCTCGGCTTCTCCTACCGGCAGCAGATCGTGCAGCAGGCCCCGGAGGGCTTCGACTGGCAGGTGCTGCCCGCGCCCGCCGGGGCGGACGGGCTCACCCAGGGCGTCAGCCCGCAGACCCTCTCCATCGCCGAGGACAGCCCCCACAAGAAGGAGGCCGTCGCGTTCCTCGACTTCCTCCTCCGGCCGCCGAACATGGTGCGGCTCGCCCTCGGCGACTGGATGCTGCCGACCGGCACGGCCGCGCTCGCCGACCCGGCCCTGCGCACCGCCGAGCACGACTGGGCGACCGGCACGGCCCTCGCCGCCCATCTGCGCCCGGCACCGGCCCAGTCCGTGCGGGGCTACCCGGAGTGGAAGGACAAGGTGGCGACCCCCGCGTTCCAGGAGTACTACAGCGGGGCGATCGACGCGGACGAGCTGAGACACCGGCTGGAGGTGGACGGGAACCTGGTGCTGGCGCGCTACCAGCGATGAAAAACGTTTGCACGGGTGACGACCCGCGCTCTACCGTGCCTCTCGTGGCAGGTTGCAACGCGGTATTCGACTCCGGTTACGGCCGGGGCTGCACGTACTACACCCGAGTACGTGCTTGCCCCGAAGTCCTGACCGGACCGGGGCATTCCGCCCGCTGATCCGAGGTCGCTCCGACCTCCGCGCGGGCCGTTCCTTCACCGCCTCCTGCTCTTTTTCCGTGCCTCTCGGCATGTCTTCCGGTCAGGGCCTTCGGCTGCCCTCCTCCCTTTCACCCGGAAGACAAGGACCCGCAGGCACATGGCCCGCCCTTCGCGTACCTCACGTGCGCTCTCGCAGAACTTCCTCACCGACCAGGCAGCCGCCGAGCGCCTGGCCCGGCTCGCCGTACCGCGGCACGACCCGGCCCCCCTCGTCCTCGAAGTGGGCGCCGGGAACGGCGCGTTGACCACCCGGCTGGCCCCGCGCTGCCGGCGACTGCACGCCTACGAGATCGACCCCCGGCTGGTCCCGGCGCTGCGCGCCCGCTTCGCGGACGCCGGGCACGTCCGGATCCTCGGCGGGGACTTCCTCACCGCGCATCCTCCCCGAACGCCGTTCTCCGTCGCGGGCAACGTCCCGTTCTCCCGCACCGCCGACGTCGTGGACTGGTGTCTGCGCGCCCCGGCCCTCACCCACGCCACCCTGCTCACCCAGCTGGAGTACGCCCGCAAGCGCACCGGTGACTACGGCAGCTGGACCCTGCTGACGGTACGGAGCTGGCCGCGCCACGAGTGGCGGCTGCTCGCCCGGGTCGGCCGCCACAGCTTCCGGCCGGTGCCGCGCGTGGACGCCGGGATCATCCGGATCGAGCGGCGGGCCACCCCGCTGCTCGACACCGGGGCCTACCAGGGCTGGCGGGAACTGGTGGAGCTGGGCTTCACCGGGGTCGGCGGCAGTCTGCACGCCTCGCTGCGGCGGGCGTACCCGAGGCGCCGGGTGGACGCGGCGTTCCGCGCGGCGCGACTCGATCCCTCCTCGCTGGTCGGCGAGGTGCCGCCGACGGGCTGGCTGCGGCTGCACGCGGCGCTGACGTCGTGACCGGGCGGCGCCCCGAGGCGTCGTGACCGGGCGCCCTGGGGCGTCGTGACCGGGCGGCGCCCTGGCTGAGGCGTGACGTCGCGGGGGTGGATCAGGAAGAAGAATGAGTTGCACGAGACGTCTCGTCTCGTCTATTCTCCTTCTCATGACCACCCCCGCATCCGCCCCCGCCCATGTCGCCATGTTCTCCGTCGCCGCCCACGGCCATGTGAACCCCAGCCTGGAGGTCATCCGTGAACTGGTCGCCCGTGGCCACCGGGTGACCTACGCGATCCCGCCCGCCTTCGCGGAGAAGGTCGCCGAGGCCGGGGCCGAGGTCAAGCCGTGGAACTCCACGCTGCCCGGGCCCGACGCGCCCCCGGAGGACTGGGGCACGAGCCTGCTGGACAACGTGGAGCCGTTCCTGGACGACGCGATCCGCTCCCTGCCGCAGTTGCGCGCCGCGTACGAGGGCGACACACCGGATCTCGTGCTCTACGACATCGCCGGATTCGCGGCGCGGATCCTCGCCCACCAGTGGGGCGTCCCCGCCCTCTCCCTCTCCCCGTGCTTGGTCGCCTGGGAGGGGTACGAGGAGGAGGTCGCCCGCCCGATGTGGGAGGAGCCCAGGCGCACCGAGCGCGGCCGGGCGTACTTCGCCCGCTACACCTCCTGGCTGACGGAGAACGGGATCACCATGGACCCGGACGACTTCGGGGGCCGCCCCGACCGCTCCCTCGTCCTCATCCCCAAGGCCCTCCAGCCCCACGCCGACCGGGTGGACCCCGCCCGGTACACCTTCGTCGGCGCCTGCCAGGGCGACCGGGCCGAGCAGGGCGGGTGGCAGCGGCCGGCGGACGCTGAGAAGGTCGTCCTGGTCTCGCTGGGCTCGGCCTTCACCGACCGGCCCGATTTCTACCGGGAGTGTCTGCGGGCCTTCGGCGACCGCCCCGGGCTGCGTCTGGTGCTCCAGATCGGCCGCCATGTCGACCCCGCCGACCTGGGGGAGATCCCCGGCGATGTCGAGGTCCGCTCCTGGGTGCCGCAACTCGCGATCCTCCGCGAGGCCGACCTGTTCATCACCCACGCCGGGGCGGGCGGCAGCCAGGAGGGCCTCGCCACGGCCACCCCGATGATCGCCGTGCCGCAGGCCGCCGACCAGTTCGGCAACGCCGAGATGCTCCAGGCCCTCGGCGTCGCCAGGACCGTGGCGACCGAGGAGGCCACCGCCGACCTCCTGCGCGCTCTCGGGGACGAACTGATGGCCGACCCCGAGGTCCACCGCCGGCTCAAGGAGATCCGGTCCACGATGGCCGACGAGGGCGGCACCCGGCAGGCGGCCGACCTCATCGAGGCCGAACTCGCCGCCCGCCGCGCCCCGTCGGGGCGGTGACGGCCGCGCGCCTGCCCGCGGCCCCGCCCTACGGGTGCCGTCCGCGCGGCTTCCCCCCGCTGTACTCCTCCGCCAGAAGGGCCGCCAGATCGGTGTGCATCTCCCGGAGGAACCCCGCGAACCGCTCGATGAGTTCGGGGGGATAGGAGGCCATCAGCCGCTGCATCCGCTCGTCGAAGGGGGTGAAGAAGGCGACGGCGGGTTCCCCGATCGCCGGGCCGCCGCGCAGGGTGACCACCCTGCGGTCCGCCTGCTCGCCCCGGACCCGGACGATGTGCCCGGCCTTCTCCAGCCGGTCCACCAGCGCGGTCGTCGCCCCGGAGGTGAGCGAGATCCGTTCGCCGAGCCGGGCGAGTGACAGCGGGGCGCCCTGGTCCTCGGCGTACAGGATCTCCAGCAGGGCCACGGCGTCCGTGGAGTGCAGGCCGAGATGGGCGGCGAAGCGCCGGGTGAACTCGGTGTAGGTGGCCCCCCAGGCGCGCAGTCCGCGCATGATGCGCTCGCCCTGCTCGGCCGCCCCGCCCGCCGCCTCCCCGGGCCGGCCGGCCGTCCCCTGCTCGTCCGCCACGGGAACCTCCGCCATCGCCTCGTCACCGCTCCGACCGGCCGTCAGACTACGTCACGGTGAGGTGACTCCACCGTGAGGCTTGCCCTCGCCGGACCCCGGCATCCTCGGCCGTCGGCCGGGTCCCCGGGGCGGGGCCGGGCACCAGGAAGGGCCCGTCGGTTCCCCGGTGACCGACGGGCCCCTCCGTACCGGCTGCCGCGACTACACCCGTACGGGCTCCTCGTCGTCGCGCCGGTGCCTCGGACCCGGGACGACCGCCTCGGGCGTCTCGTCATGGGTCAGGTCGGGCAGCTTGCGCAGCCACCTCGGGAAGTACCAGTTGTGCTCGCCGAGCAGGGCCATCACCGCCGGGAGCAGCACCCCGCGGATGACCGTCGCGTCGATCAGCACCGCCGCCGCGAGGCCCACCCCCATCTGCTTCATGGACTGCATGGAGAGCGTGCCGAAGATCGCGAACACGGCGACCATGATGACGGCGGCGCTGGTCACGACCCCCGCCGTGGTGACCACCCCGTGGGTGATGGCGTCCTTGGTGGTACGGCCCTGCATCCGTCCCTCGCGGATCCGGGAGACCACGAACACGTGGTAGTCCATCGACAGTCCGAACAGGATCACGAAGAGGAACAGCGGCAGCCAGCTGACGATCGCGCCGACCCCCTCCGCGCCCACCAGCGACGCGCCCCAGCCGTGCTGGAAGACGGCGACGAGGATCCCGTAGGCGGCGGCGACCGAGAGCAGGTTGAGCGCGATCGAGGTGATCGCGATGGTCAGCGAGCGGAAGGAGAGCAGCATCAGCAGGAAGGCGAAGACCACGACGAAGGCGAAGACCGGGACGACCGAGCCGATCAACTGCTCGCTGAAGTCCTTGGACCCGGCGACCTGGCCGGTGATCGGTGCCTCGACCCCCGCCACCTCGCCCAGTGTGGCGGGCCGCACCTCGTCGCGCAGGGTGTCCACGCCGGCGCCCGCCTCGTCCAGGTCGGAACCGCCGACCAGGGGGACGTAGACGAAGGCCAGGTTGTCCGCGTCGTGCACCTTGATCTCGACCGGCCCCCGCGAGGCCCCCGAACTGATCGCCCGCTCACGGAACTCGGCGAGCGCCGAGCGCACCTCGGGGGCGTTGATGTCCCTGGCCTTGACGACCACCGTGGCGGGATCCGAGCCGCCCGGGAACGCCTCGTTGACCCGGTTGTACGTCTGGACGATCGGCAGCGAGTCGCCGAACTCCTGGTCCAGGGTGAGTTCCTGGGTCTTCATGCCCACCGCGGGCGCCGCGACCGCGAGCAGCGCGCCCGTCGCGACCACCACCGACAGCACCGGCTTGGCCAGCACCGCCTTCAGGACCGTGCTCCAGAACCGGCTGCCGTGGCCGGCGGTCCGGCGGCGCAGGAACGGCAGCCGGCCCTTCTCGACCCGCTCGCCCAGCAGCGACAGCACCGCGGGCAGCACGGTGACCGAGCCGACCATGGCGACCGCGACGACCATCAGGGAGGCCAGACCCATCGCCACGAAGTCGGCGATCCCGGTGAAGGCCATGCCCGCCATCGCGACACACACCGTGACACCCGAGACCACGATCGCGCGTCCGCTGGTCGCGGCGGCGATCCGCAGCGCCGTCTCCGCGTCCTTGCCGGCCGCCCGCTCCTCGCGCTCGCGGCGCAGATAGAACAGGCAGTAGTCGACACCGACGGCCAGACCGACCAGCAGCATCACCGAGTCGGCGGTGTCGCTCATCGGGATCGCATGGCTGACCAGGCTCATCAGCCCCATCGTCGCCATGATGGCGGTGATCGCGAGCAGCACCGGCACCAGCGCCGCGACCAGCGCGCCGAACGCGATCAGCAGAATGCCGAGGGCCACCGGTACGGCCGAGTACTCGGCCTGCTTGAAGTCGTCGCCGTACGCCTTGTCGAACGTCTTCGTCATGCTGGCGCCGCCGATCTCCTCGATCAGCAGCGACGGATGGTCCTTCCGGGTCTCCTCGACCGCGTCCAGCACCGGTTGCACCCGTTCGCCCGCGGTGTCGGAGGCGCCGCGCATGTCGAACTGCACCAGCGCGCTGCGGCCGTCCTCGGAGACGGTCCGGGTCTCGTAGGGCGAGGTGATGCCGGTGACCTCGCCGGTCGCGTCGACGGCCTTGACGACGGCGGCGACCGCCGCGCGGAACGCGTCGTCGGTGGCCTTCAGCGAGGCGTCCTTCGACTGGACCAGGACCGTCTCACTGGCGGGTTCCTCGATCCCGGCGTCCTCGATGAGCTTCGCCGCGGTCCGGGTCTCCCCCTTGAGCTGCTCGCTGTCCTTGACCTCGGCGCGGCCGACCGCCGACCCGAACCCCATGACCAGGACCACGAACAGCACCCAGATCCCCACGGCCGCCCACCGGTGCCGGGCGCTCCAGCCGCCGGCCCGCGCGGCGACGCCCCGCACCCGTGAATGTCTGCTCCCCATGACGGGCCTGCCCCCTTGTGCCCGGTGGCCGCCTGCTGCCGCCACCCTCCGCCTCGAAGGTATGGCCGGGATAAAGGCATCTCGTCGTACTGCCCGGTGAAAGGGGGAAGGCCCGGATCATCCCTTCGGACCCCCGGCTCTCCGCACCAGGGAGGACGGCGACCCCTTACACCTAAGGGGAGTTGTGGGGGACCCGGATCAGGGTCCGACCGGCTCCCCGCCCGTGCCCGGACCTTCCCGGCCGCGCCCGGCGGGGTGCCCGGTCCGTCGCGGGACATCCGGTTTGTCATTACGAAACTTTGTTGGACAAGTCACAGCTGCGTGTAGCTGTTGCCCAGGCCCCCGCTCGTCGGCGAGAGTTTCGCGCAGTACCCCGGCCGTCGTGCTCACCCCCACGGAGCACGAAGGCCGGGGTGGGCCGGCCGGAGACCGTCGGCGACTAGAGTGAGCCGATGACGACGTACGCGGTCCTGCTGCGCGGTATCAACGTGGGCGGCAGCCGGAAGGTCCCGATGGCGGCACTGCGCGCCGTCATCGAAGGGCTCGGCCACGGCGACGTCCGCACCTATCTCCAGAGCGGCCAGGCCGTGTTCACCGCCGACGACGGCGACGAGGACACCCTGGCGGCCGGGCTGGCGCAGGCGGTCGAGGAGCACTTCGGCTTCACCGTCGACCTCCTCGTCCGCGACCACGCCTACCTCAGGGCGATCGTCGACGCCTGCCCCTACCCGGCCGCCGAGCTGGAGGCCAAGCAACTCCACGTCACCTACTTCTCCGAGCAGGTGACGCGGGACCGCTACACCGGCCTCGACCGTACGGCCTTCCTGCCCGAGGAGTTCACCCTCGGCGACCGCGCCCTCTACCTCCACACCCCGGGCGGTCTCGGCCGCTCCAAGCTGGCCGAGACCCTCGCCCGCCCCCGCTACGCCCCGCGCGGCCTGATCGCGACCACCCGCAACTGGAACACGGTGCTGAAGCTGGCGGAGATGACCGCCACCGGGTGAACCCCGCCCACCGGGTGAGCCCTGCTCAAGGGGCGTGCCCGCGGGGCAGCGCGAAGACGTCCAGGGGGCAAGGCCGACGTCAGGCGCCGACGGCGGACATCGACCGGACCCCCGCCCGGTCGTACCGCTGGAGCACCACCCGGGCCACCTCGACGGCGGACCCCAGCACCTCGGCGAGGACGTCCGCGTCGGCCGCCCCCCGGGCGATCCGGTCCGGCAGGAACCCCGGCGCCAGCACATAGGGCGCCACGGCGACCCGCTCACACCCCAGCGCCCTGAGCTGACGTACCGCGTCCTGCGTGCGGGGCAGCCGCGCCGAGGCGAACGCGGGCCGTACGGCACGCCAACCGGTCCGCCGCCACTCCCGCGCGAAGGACGCGATCACCGCGATCGCCTCCGGGTCGGTGGAGCCCGCCGAGGCCAGGACGACCCCGGTCGTCGCCTTGTCGGCGGGGCAGAGGCCGGCCTCGTACAGCCGCCGTTCCAGTGCGGCCATCAGCAGCGGGGACGGTCCGAGCACCTCGGCCTGCCGGACCCGCAGCACCGGCGGCGCCTCCCGCAGCACCGCCGGGATGTCGGCCTTCGCGTGGAACGCCCGGGTCAGCAGCAGCGGCAGCGCCACCACCTCCCGTACGCCGTCCCCCGCGAGGGACTCCAGCACGGCCGGTACCGACGGCAGGTTGAAGTCCAGGAACCCGGTCTCCACCCGCAGCCCCGGCCGCAGCGACCGCACCCGCTCCACCAGGGCGTACACGGTCGCGGCGTGCCGCGCGTCGCGGCTGCCGTGGGCGACGACGAGGAGAACGGGTCCCTGGTCCATGATGCTCAGCTTCTCACCAGGAGCCCGCGGCTGCGCAGCACCCGCCGTTCCAGCGGGCTGAAGATCAGCAGATCGATGGCGATGCCGACGACCAGGATCAGCAGGATCGCGAGGAACACCATCGACATGGAACTGGTGTTGCGGCCGTTCTCCAGCAGTTGTCCCAGTCCGACCCCCAGCTCGGGCGAGGACGCGATGATCTCGGCCGCCATCAGCGACCGCCACGAGAACGCCCAGCCCTGCTTCAGCCCGGCCAGATAGCCCGGCAGCGCGGCCGGCATGACGATGTGCCAGGTGCCCTTGAGCCCGGTCGCGCCCATGGTGCGGCCCGCCCGCAGGAACAGCGGCGGCACCTGGTCCACGCCCGACACCAGCCCGTTCGCGATGGACGGGACCGCGCCGAGCAGGATGACGGCGTACATCATCTGGTTGTTCAGCCCCAGCCAGATCACCGCGGGCGGCACCCACGCCACCGACGGCAGCGACTGGAGGCCGGACAGGATCGGCCCGATCGCGGCGCGCACGAACCGCACCCGCGCCACCAGCAGCCCCAGCGGGGTGCCGATGCTGAGGGCCAGCAGGAAGCCCAGCAGACCGCGCGAGACACTCGTCCAGATGTAGTCGATGAGCGTGCCCTGGAGCCAGGCGTTCTCGACCTCGTTCCACACATCGCCGGGCGCGGGCAGCTTGCTGGGGTCGTCCACCACGTGGAACGAGATCAGCGCCTGCCACACCGCCACCACCAGCACGATGGCGGTGACGGGCGGGACGACCTTCTGGACGAGGACGGTCCGCACCGGGGTACGGCCGGTCTGGACCGTCTCCAGGGCGTCGAGCCCGGCGCCCAGTCCGGCCAGATCGCCGCCGTTCTTGGTGGCGGTCGTGTCAGTGCTGGCCATGGCGGCGGATCTCCCCACGCAGTTCTTCGGTGATCTCTCGGGACAGCTCGGCGACGTCCGCGTCCTCGATCCGGCGCGGCTGCGGGATGTCCACGGTCCACTGCCGGGCGATCCGGCCCGGCCGTGAGGACAGCAGCACCACCCGCTGGGCGAGCCGTACCGCCTCCCGCACGTTGTGCGTCACGAACAGCACCGACACACCCGTCTCGCTCCAGATCCGGGTCAGTTCGTCGTGCAGCACGTCGCGGGTGATGGCGTCGAGCGCCGCGAACGGCTCGTCCATCAGCAGCAGCCTGCTGTCCTGCGCGAGCGCGCGGGCCAGCGCCACCCGCTGCCGCATCCCGCCGGACAGCTCGTGCACCCGCTTGCCGTACGAGCCCTGGAGCCGGACCAGCTCCAGGAGCTGCTCGGCCCGGCCGCGCCGCTCCGGCTTGGGGACCCCGCCCAGCTTCAGCGCCAGCTCGATGTTCTTGCCCGCGGTCAGCCAGGGGAACAGGGCGTGCTCCTGGAACATCAGCGCGGGCCGGCCGTCGGTGGTGATCCCGCCCGCCGTCGGCCGGTCCAGCCCCGCCACCAGGTTCAGCAGCGTGGACTTGCCGCAGCCGGAGGCTCCCAGGAGGGTGACGAACTCACCCGGTGCGACATCGAGCGTGATGTCGTCCAGGACGAGCTGCTGCCCGGCGGGGCCGGAGAAGGACTTCGAGACATGCTCGATGCGCGCGGCGTGCTCGGCCGACGTACCGGCGTCGGCGGTCTTGGCGAAAGTCGTGGCCATGGTCGTCACCTCCTGGGATGTCATCCGTGCTTACGAAGCGGCGCCGAGCCCGGCGTCGTCCACGGTGCCCCCGCCCTCGGCGGCGAGCACCTTGTTCAGCAGCGTCAGGTCGTAGATGCCGGTCAGCGAGGGCTCCTCCAGGAGACCCGCCTGGACCGCGTGCTCCGCCTGGGTGTTGAGGGTGGCGGCCAGCGGGTCGTTGGTGATCTCGATCGACTTCCACGCCGGGTCGATCACCTCCGCGGGCAGCGGCTTGCCGGTGTCGGCCGCCAACTGGTCGTTGGCGGACGCCTTGGCCTCGTCGGGGTTGGCGTTGATCCACTCATTGGTCCCGACCGACGCCCGCAGCACCGCCTCGACCGCCTTCGGGTGCTCCTTGAGGAACGTCTGCGACACGATGATGTTGGTGATCACGAACTTCTCGTCCGGCCACAGCGACGCCTCGTCCAGCAGCACCTCGGCGCCCTCGGCGACCAGCTTCGACGCGGTCGGCTCCGGCACCCACGCGCCGTCGATGGAGCCCGACTTGTAGGCGTCCGGGGTCACCTTGTTGTCGGTGCGGACCACCGACACATCGCCCTTGCCGCTCTGCGCGTCGACCTTCCAGCCCCGCTCCTTGATCCAGTTGAGGAACGCGATGTCCTGGGTGTTGCCGAGCTGCGGGGTGGCGATCTTCTTGCCCTTGACGTCGTCCAGGGTCTTGATCTTGTCGGGGTTGACGACGAGCTTCACACCGCCGGACGCCGACCCGCTGATGATCCGCAGATTCTTGCCGGCGGACTTGGTGTAGCCGTTGATGGCGGGGGAGGGGCCGATCCAGCCGATGTCGATGGAGCCGGAGTTCAGGGCCTCGATCTCGGACGGGCCCGCGTTGAAGGTGGCGTACTCGGCCTTGGTGGCGCCCAGTTCCTTCTGGAAGAAGCCCTGCTCACGGCCGACGAGCGCGGTCGCGTGGGTGAGGTTGCCGAAGTATCCGATCCGGACGGAGTCCAGACCGTCGATCTTCTTCGCCCCGGCGGCGACCTCGGCGGTGTCGTCGTTCGTGGAGTCCGAGTCGGAGCCGTAGCCGCAGGCGGCGAGGGTGAGCAGCGGGAGCGCGGCTATCGCGGCGAGCGAGCGGCGGACGGCGATTCTGGCAGGCACGGGAGGTGTTCCTCTCGGTGGCCCGGCGGTCACGGTGCCTCTGGATCAGGCCGTGGCCGGGAGTTCGGCGGGTTTTCGGCGCGCTCGGGGCGCGCGGCGCAGGGCGCGGTGCGGACAGGACGTGACGGAGGTGGCGCGGTTCACACACATCGCGCCACTCCGCCCTGTCCGCTGCCGAGGGCGCCGCTGCCGACCCGGCCGCCCTCCTTCGCGAACGTCGAGTAGACGTCAGTCGGTCTCATGATCACTAACCCCCACCTGTCTCAGAAGTCCCAGCCGTCGTCCTCGGCGGCGTCGCGCACCGGCTCCGGCGCGGCGAACGACTCGCCGACCATGCCGGCGGTCAGCGTGGTGCCGTCCGCCGGGTCGATCAGGATGAACGAGCCGGTGCGCCGCGAGTCCGCGTAGGAGTCGGCGGGCAGCGGCTCGGCGGTACGGATCTTCACCCGTCCGATGTCGTTGGCGACCAGCCGGCCCGGGTGCGGGTGCAGCGACAGGTCGTCCAGCGTCAGCCGGGACGGGATGTCCTTCACGATCGCCTTGACCGTGCGCGTGCCGTGCTTGAGCAGCACCCGGTGGCCGACCGTCAGCGGCTGGTCGGCGACATGGCAGACCGTCGCCTCCATGTCCTGCGAGGTCGCGGGCGCGTCCGCGCTGGGCACCAGGAGGTCGCCGCGGGAGATGTCGATGTCGTCGGCCAGCAGCAGCGTCACCGACTGCGGGGTCCAGGCCACCTCGACCGGCCGGCCCAGCAGATCGATCCCGGTGACGGTCGACCGCCGTCCGGACGGCAGGACGGTGACCTGGTCGCCGACGCGGAAGGAGCCCGCGGCGATCTGCCCGGCGTAGCCCCGGTAGTCGGGGTGCTCGGCGGTCTGCGGCCGGATCACGTACTGCACGGGCAGCCGCGCGTGACAGTGCGCCAGATCGTGGCTGACCGGCACGGTCTCCAGATGCTCCAGGACGGTCGGGCCGCCGTACCAGTCCATGTGCGCCGACGGCTCCACCACGTTGTCGCCGTTCAGGGCGGAGATCGGGACGGCGGTGACCTCGGGGACGCCGAGTTCGGTGGCGTACGCCGTGAACTCCTCGGCGATCGCCGCGAACACCTTCTCCTCGTAGCCGACCAGGTCCATCTTGTTGACGGCGAGGACGACGTGCGGGACCCGGAGCAGGGCGGCGATGGCGGCGTGGCGGCGGGTCTGCTCGACCACGCCGTTGCGGGCGTCGACCAGCACCACGGTCAGCTCGGCGGTGGAGGCGCCGGTGACCATGTTGCGGGTGTACTGCACATGGCCCGGGGTGTCGGCCAGGATGAACCGGCGCCGGGGCGTGGCGAAGTAGCGGTAGGCGACATCGATGGTGATGCCCTGTTCGCGTTCGGCGCGCAGTCCGTCGGTGAGCAGCGCGAGGTCGGGCCCCTCCTGCCCGCGGTCCGCGGAGGCCCGCTCGACGGCCTCCAGCTGGTCGGTGAGCACCGACTTGGAGTCGTGCAGCAGCCGGCCCACCAGGGTGGACTTGCCGTCGTCCACCGAGCCGGCGGTCGCGAACCGCAGCAGCGTGGTGGCCGACAGCTCCTCGGTCGTGATGGTGCTCATGGCTAGAAGTACCCCTCGCGCTTGCGGTCTTCCATCGCGGCCTCGGACAGCTTGTCGTCGGCGCGGGTCGCGCCCCGCTCGGTCAGCCGGGAGGCGGCGATCTCGGTGATGACGGCGTCCAGGGTGGTCGCGTCCGAGTCGACGGCGCCGGTGCAGGACATGTCCCCGACCGTGCGGTAGCGGATCAGCCGCTTCTCGACCGACTCGCCGTCCTTCGGGCCGCCCCAGTCCCCGGCGGTGAGCCACATCCCGGCCCGCCGGAACACCTCGCGCTCGTGCGCGAAGTAGATCTGCGGCAGTTCGATGGACTCGCGGGCGATGTACTGCCACACGTCCAGCTCGGTCCAATTGGACAGCGGGAAGACCCGGACGTGTTCGCCGGGGGCGTGCCGGCCGTTGTACAGGTTCCACAGCTCGGGGCGCTGGCGTCGGGGGTCCCACTGGGAGAACTCGTCCCGCAGCGAGAACACCCGTTCCTTCGCGCGGGCCTTCTCCTCGTCCCGGCGTCCGCCGCCGAAGACGGCGTCGAACTTCTCGCCCTGGATCTTCTCGGTGAGCGGGACGGTCTGGAGCGGGTTGCGGGTGCCGTCGGGGCGTTCCCGGAGCACCCCGCGGTCGATGTAGTCCTGGACGGACGCCACATGCAGGCGCAGTCCGTGCCGTTCGACGGTGCGGTCCCGGTAGTCGATGACCTCGGGGAAGTTGTGCCCGGTGTCGACGTGCAGCAGCGTGAAGGGGACGGGCGCCGGGGCGAACGCCTTCAGCGCCAGATGCAGCATGACGATGGAGTCCTTGCCGCCGGAGAAGAGGATCACCGGCCGTTCGAACTCGCCCGCCACCTCGCGGAAGATGTGGACCGCCTCGGACTCCAGCGCGTCCAGGTGGGACAGGGCGTACGGGCTGCCGGTCTCCCCGGTCACCGTGGCCACGGTCGTCGTCATGCCAGTCCCCTCTCCTTCAGCAGGGCGTACACCGACGCCGCGGACTCCTGCACGCTCTGGTGCTGCGACTCGATCCGCAGATCCGGCGCCTCCGGTTCCTCGTACGGGTCGTCGACCCCGGTCAGCCCGGTCAGCTCCCCCGCGGCCTGCTTGGCGTACAGCCCCTTCACATCGCGGACCGAGCACACCTCGACCGGGGTGGCCACATGGACCTCCAGATAGGCCGTCGCGCTGTGCTGGTGCCGTCCCCGTACGGCGTCCCGGCTGGCGGCGTACGGCGCGATCACCGGGACCAGTGCCAGCACCCCGTTGCGGGCGAGCAGTTCGGCGAGGTAGCCGATGCGCCGCACATTGGTGTCCCGGTCCTCGCGGGAGAACCCGAGGCCCGCGGAGATGAACTCGCGGATCTCGTCGCCGTCGAGCACCTCGACGCGGCGGCCCTCGGCCGTCAGCCGTCCGGCCAGCTGGTACGCGATGGTGGTCTTGCCGGCGCTCGGCAGACCTGTGAGCCAGACGGTGGCTCCGGTCGTCACGGGGGTCTCCTGGATCGAGGGGGCGTCGGTGGCGGGACCGGCGTCAGGGGTGGTGCCGGGGCCGGGGGTGGTGCCGGGGCCGGGGGTGGTGTCGGGGGCGGCGGTGGTGGTGAGCGGGCCGGTCATCCGTGCAGCCCGCACTCGGTCTTGCCGCGGCCCGCCCAGCGGCCGGCCCGGGCGTCCTCGCCGGCCAGCACCCGGCGGGTGCAGGGGGCGCAGCCGACGGAGGCGTAGCCGTCCATCAGCAGCGGGTTGGTGAGGACGCCGTGTGCGGCGACGTAGGCGTCCACGTCGTCCTGGGTCCAGCGGGCGATGGGGGAGACCTTGACCTTCCGCCGCTTCTCGTCCCAGCCGACGACGGGGGTGTTTGCCCGGGTCGGGGACTCGTCGCGGCGCAGTCCGGTCGCCCACGCGTGGTAGCCCTCCAGGCCCTGCTCCAGCGGTTGCACCTTGCGGAGCTTGCAGCACAGGTCGGGGTCGCGGTCGTGCAGCCGGGGGCCGTGCTCGGCGTCCTGCTCGGCGACGGTCCGCCGGGGGGTGAGCGTGATGACGTTGACGTCCATCACGGCCTCGACGGCGTCGCGGGTGCCGATGGTCTCCTCGAAGTGGTAGCCGGTGTCGAGGAAGACGACGTCGACGCCGGGCATCGCCCGGGAGGCGAGATGGGCGACCACCGCGTCCTCCATCGAGGAGGTGACGCAGAAGCGCCGGCCGAAGGTGCCCGTCGCCCAGCGGAGGATCTCCGGCGCGGAGGCGTCCTCCAGTTCACGGCCCGCCCGTTCGGCGAGTGCCTTGAGTTCGTCGGTCGTGGGAACTTCCTGAAGAGCGGTCATATCCCGTCCCCTTCGGGGGTGTTGGGCCGAAGTCCCCGGGACAGCAGTCCGAGGAACTTCAACTGGAATGCGCGGTTGCAGGCTCCGCATTCCCAGGCCCCGTGGCCCGTCTCGTTCGGACGCAGGTCCTCGTCACCGCAGTACGGGCAGTGGAAGGGCGCCGCACGCTCGCTCATCGGGCCTCCCCCGTCCGGTGCGCGGCGCTCACGACAGGTCCGCCTCGGAGGCGCGGGCCGCCCAGGCGGCGAAGCGCTCGCCGTCCTCGCGTCCCTCCTGGAAGCGGCCGAGGACCCGCTCGATGTAGTCGGGGAGTTCGTCGGCGGTGACCTTGAGTCCGCGCACCTTGCGGCCGAAGCCCGCCTCCAGGCCGAGCGCGCCGCCCAGGTGCACCTGGTAGCCCTCGACCTGCTCGCCGTTGTCGTCGAGGACCAACTGGCCCTTGAGACCGATGTCCGCGACCTGGATCCGGGCGCAGGCGTTGGGGCAGCCGTTGATGTTGATGGTGAGCGGCTCGCCGAACTCCGGCAGCCTGCGCTCCAGTTCGTCGATGAGTGTGGAGCCGCGCTGCTTGGTCTCCACGATGGCGAGCTTGCAGAACTCGATGCCGGTGCAGGCCATGGTGCCGCGCCGGAACGGCGAGGGGGTGACCCGCAGGTCCAGCGCCTCCAGGCCCGCCACCAGCGAGTCGACCTGCTGCTCCGCCAGGTCGAGCACGATCATCTTCTGCTCGGCGGTGGTGCGGACCCGGCCCGAGCCATGGGCCTCGGCCAGTTCGGCGATCTTGGTGAGGGTGGCGCCGTCCACCCGGCCGACGCGGGGCGCGAACCCGACGTAGAAGCGGCCGTCGCGCTGCCGGTGCACCCCGACGTGGTCCCGCCAGCGCGCCACGGGCTGGGCGGGGGCGGGGCCGTCGGTGAGCTTGCGGCCCAGGTACTCGTCCTCCAGCACCTGGCGGAACTTCTCCGGTCCCCAGTCGGCGACCAGGAACTTCAGCCGGGCGCGGGTGCGCAGCCGCCGGTAGCCGTAGTCGCGGAAGATGGAGATGACGCCCTCGTAGACGTCGGGGACCTCGTCCAGCGGGACCCAGGCGCCCAGCCGGACGCCGATCTTCGGGTTGGTGGAGAGGCCGCCGCCCACCCACAGGTCGAAGCCGGGGCCGTGGTCGGGGTGGTCGACACCGACGAACGCGATGTCGTTGATCTCGTGCGCCACGTCCAGCAGCGGCGAGCCGGACACCGCCGACTTGAACTTGCGGGGCAGATTGGAGAACGCCGGGTTGCCGACGATCCGGCGCTGGATCTCCGCGATCGCCGGGCTGCCGTCGATGATCTCGTCCGCGGCGATACCGGCGACCGGCGAGCCGAGGATCACGCGGGGGGTGTCGCCGCACGCCTCGGTGGTGGACAGCCCGACCGCCTCCAGGCGGTTCCAGATCTCCGGCACGTCCTCGATCCGGATCCAGTGGTACTGGACGTTCTGCCGGTCGGTGATGTCCGCGGTGCCGCGGGCGAACTCCTGGGAGATCTCGCCGACGACCCGCAGCTGGGCGGTGGTCAGCGCGCCGCCGTCGATGCGGACCCGCAGCATGAAGTACTCGTCGTCCAGCTCCTCCGGCTCCAGGATCGCGGTCTTGCCGCCGTCGATCCCGGGCTTGCGCTGGGTGTACAGACCCCACCAACGCATGCGCCCGCGCAGATCGTTGGGGTCGATGGAGTGGAATCCGCGCCGGGAGTAGATCGTCTCAATGCGTGTCCGCACATTGAGACCGTCGTCGTCCTTCTTGAACTGCTCGTTGCCGTTGAGCGGGGTGTGATGTCCGACGGCCCACTGGCCCTCGCCGCGGTGACGGCTCACCTTGCGACGGGGCGCGGAGGCGGCAGGCTTCTCGGGGGTGGCGGCCATGGTGAATACGTCCTTCGGGACCGGCGGAAAGCAGCTCTGACCTGCGCATACGGGCGCATGGGCACATGCCCTGCGCGGCAGTGCGCAAAGGGGAGAGAGGATACGGGGAGACGGCGGTGCTGGTGCGGTCAGCTCGCCGGACAGATGGCGCTGGACATACGGCCGAGGTCGACGTGCCGTCGGCTCACCAAGGCGATTCCAGTTCCAGACATGACGGAAGCGTGGCACGGCGTTCTGGACACAGTCCAGCATTGCCCAGAATGCGGACACCCTTGTCCCGAGGAGTGGGACAAGGGTGTGATCGGTCACATGCCCCGACAGGGGGCTTGTCGGTGCAGGTCAGACAGGGTATGCGCCGGGCCAGGGACCCGGGGTCGCCACCTCGCGTTCCTCCTCCACCTTGGTGTCGAACAGCGTGAAGCCCCGCCGCTGGTAGTTGTCCATCGCGAACTCGCCGTCCTTGCTGCACGTATGCAGCCACACCCGCTTGGTGGCGGCGAGTCCCGGCCAGCGCTCGGCCAGATCCCAGGCGCGCTCGGTGCCGTACGCGAGCAGATGACCGCCGATCCGGCGTCCCCGGAAGGCCGGGAGCAGTCCGAAGTACTCGATCTCCACCACCCCGTCGTCCCCGGGCGTCAGCTCCACGTATCCGGCGGGGGTGCCCCGGTCGTAGGCGACCCAGGTCTCCACGCCCGGCCGCTCCAGATGGCTCTGCCACCGCTCGTAGGACCAGCCCAGCCGGTCGGTCCAGCGGATGTCCTGGCCGACGGAGGCGTAAAGGAACCGGCTGAACTCGGGGGAGGGCACCTCGGCGCGGACGACACGGACGTCGCCCTCGGGCGCGGCGGCGGGCAGCAGATCCGAGGGGTCCGTCTGCTCCAGGGACCAGGTGGTCACGGCGATGTTGCTCATGCCGGTCAGGGAATCATCCGCGCCGGGGATCTGTCGATCGGCGGACAGGGGAGCGGCGGTGCGAGCGCGTGCGGGAGGCGCGGGCCCGGGCCCGGAAGTCCGAGGGTCGGAGGTCCGAGGGCCCCGGGGGCCACTCCAGGGGCCCGGGGGACGGGGCCCGGGGCCCGGGGCTACTCCAGCGCGTCGTCCAGCGAGGTCAGCGGCAGGGCGAAGAGCGTACGGTCCGACTGGGACCAGACCTCGCCCGACTCCTCCCAGTACGACAGGGGCGCCGGGCGTCCGCTCCAGCAGTCCCGCACCTCGTCCGCCCCGCACTCGGTGGCCCGGGCGCCGTCGGTGTCCTGCCGCCACAGCGTGCCGTGGTCGTCGGGGGAGTCCGCGGGGCGGCTCAGATACCACTGCGAGCGGTAGGCCAGCACGCCCCGCAGATCGGCGGCGTCCGTCTCGTACGCCTCCTGGGGCGCGCTCCGTCCGCCGGTGCCGGCGGAGAGCGGGCCGGGGCGGGCGGTGTCGGTGCTCAGCCGGTAGCGCCAGAGGCGGCTGGCGCGGTCGGCGGCCTCGGGCACCCGTTCGCTCGCGACCAGGGTGTCGGGGGTGGTGCTGCGGTCGAGAGAGAGGGTGTCCGGGCGGGCGCCGTCCGCGGCGGCGGGCCGGTAGGTGGCGACGGCGGGCAGCACGAACCGCTGTCCGGCGGCCGACCAGCCGTCGTCCACCCGTCCGACGGTCGGCGCGGTGACGGTGGCGCGGTGGATCCGGTCGAGGTCGAAGACGTAGAGGGCGTCGGCGTCCCCGGCGGTGGTGGTGACGACCAGCTTGTCCTGGTACCAGACCATGCCGGTCAGTCCGGAGAACAGTCCCCGGTAGTCCCGGCCGCCGTCCACCGGGACGACGAGCAGGGCCCAGGAGTAGTCGGGGCGGGCGGTCTCGTCGGCGTTCACGAAGGCGACCCGTGCCAGGTCGCGGGCGGGACCCGTGCCCGGTTCGGTGCGGGACCAGCCGGAGAGCACCACCTGGTGTCGGCCCCAGCGGCCGTCGTCGTCGGCGTCGCCGGAGGTGGTCACCGCGCCCGCCCGCCAGCCGCGGGTGTCGTCCTCGTCCCAGCAGTAGGCGCGGCTGGCCTCCGGGGAGACCGGCAGCGCGGAGCGGTCGGCGGAGGGACAGTGGTCGGTGTCGCGCAGGGTGCCCTCGGTCTCGGCGAGCACCGTGTTCACCCCGACCGGCGCGCCGAGTTCCTCGGTGAGCCGGTTCAGCGAGCGGTCCGGCACCGGGTCCTCGGCGAGGCTCAGCGCGTCGGCCTCGGCGACCGTGCTCAGTGGTGCGAGCGCGCCCGGGTCGTCGCCGTTCGTGGCCTGGGAGGCGCTGATCATGGTGGCGGTGGCGGTGAGCGCGAGTGCCGCTCCGGCCAGGGTCGCGCGCAGCGCCCTGCCCCGTTTGCGCCGACGGTGTCTGCCGCGTTGCTTCATGGCTCCTCCCGGCCGCGTCAACTGCGTCTCACGATCCGTACGTTGACGGAGGCGCAGAAGGGGTGGCCCGTAGGGATGCTACGTCAGGTACCCCGGCGCGCGGGCGAAGACCCCGTATTCAGCCGGGCCCCGATCACGGTGGGTGCCGTGGAGGCGGGCAGCAGGTCGCGTGCGTCCCGGGGCGGAATCACCTCGATCTCGACCCGTTCGGAGAAACGATACGGCCGGTGTTCCAGCAGGCCACCGAGGTAGCGCCGGACCCGTGACACCTCCGCGCGGACCGTCACCGTGCGGGCCGGGTCGCCGAACATCTCCAGTGCGAGCGCCGCCGCGCCGCGTCCGGAACGGTGGACCGCCAGGAGGTACAGCAACTCGGCGTGTCGGGGACTCAGTTCCCGGCTCCAGGCGCCCGCGGCCCCGGACACCTCGATCGACCACCGCCGCTCCCGGCTGAGATCCAGCACGATCCGCGCCGCGTCGGGGGCGGGCCGCTCACCGGCGATCCGCAGCAGCCAGCCGCCCGCCAGCGGCTCCACCGCGCACACCCCGAGCCCGGGCACCGTCCGCCGCCCCGCCCGGCACCCCTTGGGCAGCGCGACCCGCCCGGTGTACGGCATCCCGGTGACCGCCGCCGTCCACCCGGCCCGGTCCACCGCCAGCGCCCGCCCGCCGATCCGGGCCAGCAGCGGCGCGGCCACCGCCCGCAGCCGGTCCAGTTCGGCCAGATGCTCCTCGCGCAGCCGCGCCTCGGCGAGCTTGGCCACCGCCTCGACCCAGGCGAGCGTGGCCGGATGCATCGTCTCCAGCGGGCCGCTGACATCGACCACACCGAGCAGCCGGCCGTCGCGCGGATCGCTGATCGGCGCCCCCGCACAGGTCCAGTCGGCCTGCGAGGCGGTGAAGTGCTCGGAGCCGAAGACCTGCACCGGCCGCCGCACCACCGCCGGGGTGCCGACCCCGTTGGTGCCGACCACGTTCTCCCGCAGGTCGGCGCCGAGCGTGAAACCCAGCCCGTCGGCCTTGCGCAGCACCGGCGAACTGCCCTCCCGCCACAGCACCCGGCCCTCCTCGTCCGCCACCACCATGATGTGCCGGGCGGTGTCGGCCACCGACAGCAGCCCCTGCCGCAGCACCGGGAGCACCGAGCGCAGCGGGGAGTTCTCCCGGCGGCGCAGCACCTCCTCCGCGCTGAGCAGCCCGGACCGCACATGCTGGTCGGGGTCGAGTCCGCCGCGCAGCATCCGCCCCCACGACTCCTCGATCACCGGCCGGGGCGCGATCCCGGCGCGCTGTCCCGAGAGCCGCGCGTCGCGCACCTCGCTGAGCGTCCGGGCCGCGCGCGCCGCGTCCACGGCGTCGCGTCGCGTCACGTGGGTCGGCGGGTTCGCCACCTGCGTCCTCCTGGAGAGCCCTGTTCTGCCGCGGATCCCGAGCGCCGATGACAACGCTTCCCACCGCCGTGCGGCCGGGTCGCGCCGGCCCGTCCCATAGTGCCTGTGCCCCGGTCACGGACGGGCACGCTCCGGGCACAGGCGCCGTCAAGTTGCAACCCCCTGCAACCCTGGTGAACCCCTCCGTGGTGGCTGAAACTTAAACCACGTCGTTCCCCCTGGGAGCGGTGTGGCCCCCGTGCGGGGCCCGTGCCGCGGGGGTGGTGCCGTGTCGGCGCAGCACCACCCTCGCTACCAGCGTCCCGGCAGGTCACACCCCCGGAAGCGCCCGTTCCGTCAGTGCCTTGAGCGCGGCCGTGCGCGGCAGGGTCCCGAAGGCCGCCCCACCCTCACCGCCCAGCCGGGTGGCGCAGAACGCGTCGGCGACCTCCGGCGGAGCATGGCGCACCAGCAACGCCCCCTGGAGCACCAGCGCGAGCCGTTCGGTCACCGTCCGGGCCCGCGCCTCCACCCCCTCCAGATCGGCGAGATCCGTCAACAGGTCCCCGACCGCCCGGTCCAGCCGCCGATCCGCGCCGCGCGCCGCGCCGACCTCCCGCAGATACGCGTCCAGCGCGGCCGGTTCCCGCCGCAGCGCCCGCAGCACATCGAGCGCCTGCACATTCCCCGCGCCCTCCCACACCGAGTTCAGCGGCGACTCCCGCACCAGCCGGGGCATCCCCGACTCCTCCACATAGCCGTTGCCGCCCAGACACTCCGCCGCCTCCACCACCACCGGCGTACAGCGCTTGGTCACCCAGTACTTGGCGGCCGGTACCGCGATCCGCAGCAGCGCCCGCTCCTGCTCCCCGCCGTCGTCGTACGCCGCCGCCAGCCGCAGCGCCAGCGTGGTCGCCGCCTCCGACTCCACCGCCAGGTCCGCCAGTACATTGCGCATCAGCGGCTGATCCAGCAGCCGCGCCCCGAACACCTCGCGGTACGCGCAGTGGTGGGCCGCCTGCGCCACGGCCTGCCGCATCAGCGCGGCCGACCCCAGCACACAGTCCAGCCGGGTCGCCGCGACCATCCCGATGATGGAGGCCACCCCGCGCCCCTCCGCGCCCACCCGCCGCGCCCAGGTCCCGTCGAACTCGACCTCGGCGGAGGCGTTGGACCGGTTGCCCAGCTTGTCCTTGAGCCGCTGGAGCCGAAACACGTTCCGCTCCCCGTCCGGCAGCACCCGGGGCACCAGGAAGCAGGTCAGCCCGTCCGGGGCCTGCGCCAGCACCAGGAAGCCGTCCGACATCGGCGCCGAGCAGAACCACTTGTGCCCGGTCAGCTCATAGGTCCCCGGCTCCGCGAGCGCCCGTGCGACCGTCGTGTTGGCCCGCACATCGCTGCCGCCCTGCTTCTCCGTCATGCCCATCCCGAACAGCACCCCGGCCTTCTCACCGGCCGGCCGCAGCCCCCGGTCGTAGACGGCCGAGGTCAGCAGCGGCTCCCAGACCGCGAGCCGCGGGTCGGTGCGCAGGGCCGGCACCGCGGCGTGCGTCATCGACAGCGGGCAGGTGTGGCCCGCCTCCACCTGCGTCCACACCAGGAACGCCGCCGCCCGCCGGACATGCCCGCCCGGCCGCCCCCACGCCCCGGTCAGCCCCGCCGAGACGCCCTTGCCGAGCAGCCGGTGCCACGCCGGATGGAACTCCACCTCGTCGATGCGCCGGCCGTACCTGTCATGGGTGCGCAGCCGCGGCGGCTGCTCGTTCGCCTGCGCCCCCCACTCCTGCACCTGCGCCGACCCGGCGGCCCGCCCGAGCGCCGACAGTTCGGAGCGGGCCGTCTCCAGCAGCGCCGGATCGAGATGGCGTTCGACCGCCGACGTCAGCGCCCGGTCGGCGCCGTAGACGTCGTACCCGGTCAACGGCGGGGGCTGGTTGGTCACCGTGTGCGTGCTGCGTGCCATGATCCGGAACCTACCGTGCGGTACGGAACCGGCCGCCGGGGGACACGGTGTCGGGGCCCGGCCGCCCACCTGGGTGAGTGATGCCTGACCAGGCGGATACCTTTGGGTCGTGCAGCCAGCAAGTGACCTCCCCGAGACGCCGCCCACCGGCCGTCTGCATCGCGCGCGTGCCCTCTACCGGAACGTCTCCAAGCGCAGGACCGCCTGGCTGCTTCTGAAGGACAGCGTCAGCTCCTGCATCGAGTACCGCATCCTCGGCCTCGCCGCCGAGGCCGCCTTCTTCACCCTGCTGTCCGTGCCGCCGCTGCTGCTCAGCATGATCGGCCTGCTCGGCTACGTGGACGACTGGACCGGCACCGACACCATCTCCAGCCTGGAGAGCAATCTGCTGGAGGCGTCCCGCACCGTCCTGTCCGACCGGGGCGTCACCGACATCGCCCAGCCGATCCTGGACGATGTGATGCGGGGCGGCCGGCCCGATGTCATCTCCATAGGCTTCCTGTTCGCCCTGTGGTCCGGCTCCCGCGCGGTGAACGTCTTCATCGACACCATCACCGTGATGTACGGCCTCGACGGCGTGCGCGGCATCGTCAAGACCCGGCTGCTGGCCTTCCTGCTCTTCCTCGTGGCGCTGCTCGTCGGCTCGGTCGCCCTGCCGCTGATGGTGGCGGGACCGGACGCGGTGCTGCGGATCCTGCCCTGGTCCACCACCCTCGTCCAGGTCCTGTACTGGCCGGTCGTCATCCTGCTGTCGATCGCCTTCCTCACCACCCTCTACCACGTCTCCGTCCCCGTGCGCTCCCCCTGGATCGAGGACGTCCCCGGCGCGCTGGTCGCCCTCGGCATGTGGGTCCTCGGCAGCTTCCTGCTCCGCATCTACCTCGCCAACACCGTCGAGGGCGCCACCATCTACGGCTCGCTCGCCGCCGCCGTCGCCGTGCTGCTGTGGATCGGCGTCTCCGCCTTCGCCGTCCTGGTCGGCGCGGCCGTCAACGCCGCCATCGACCGGGTCTGGCCCGCCGCCGCCACCGCCGCCGCCCGCGCGGCCAACGAACGGCTGCGCGAGGCGCAGGTCGAGGAGTACGTCGCCCGCGCCAGGGCCGCCCGGGCGAGCGAGCCCGACGACCCCGACGACCCGGACATGCCCTCCGAGTTCCCCGAGCGCTGGTCCCGCTTCCTGCCCCCCGAGGACCTCTCCGCCCGGCTGCGCGCCCACGCGAAGGCCACCGGCCGGAGCACGGAGGAGCCCCCGCAGGACAAGCGGTACGACGGATGAGGCCCCGCTCCCCGCGGGCTCACTCCTTCCACACCCCGGCCGCCGCCGCCTCCCGCACGAACTCCGCGAACTCGCGCGGAGCACGGCCCAGCACCTGCCGTACCCCGTCGGAGAGATGGGCGTTGCGGCCGTCCAGGAGCGTCTCGAAGACGTCGATCAGGAAAGCGACCTCCTGCGGCGGCACCCCGAACCCGGCCAGCGCCTCCCCGTAGGCGGGCGCCGGGACCGAACGGTACGTCAACTCCCGGCCGGTCCCCGCCGCGATCTCCGCGACCGCCCCGCCGAAGCTCAGCAGCCGCCCCCCGGACACATCGAGCGATGTGCGCACATAGGTGTCCCCGGCCGTCAGCGCCGCCACCACCACCTCCGCCACGTCCCGCAGATCCACGAACGGCTCACCCACCTCACCCGCCGGGAACACCAGTTCGCCCCGGCGCAGTTCGTCCCCGAGCGGCCCCTCGCTGAAGTTCTGCATGAACCACGCGGCCCGTACGACCGTCCAGTCCGCGTCGGACTCCCGCAGCGCCTCCTCGGTCGGCCGCGCCTGCTCCTCGCCCCGCGCCGACAGCAGCACCAGCCGCCGCACCCCCAGCGCCACCGCGTCGTGCGCCAGCAGTCCCACCGCCCGGGTCGCCTGCGGCGAGCCCACGTCCGCCGGGTGCACCAGATAGGCGGCGTCCGCCCCGCGCAGCGTCCGCGCCCAGGTCGAACGGTCGTCCCAGTCGAACCCGTGGGCCCGCGACGCGGGCCGTACGGTCAGCCCCGCGGCCCGCGCCGCCTCCGCGACCCGGCGCCCGGTACGCCCCGACGCCCCGGTCACGACCACCGTCATGTTCGAAGCGTTCCGCGTCTTCTGTTCCTTTTCGCGTGTCATGTGACCAGTCAACCCGGGCGTCCGGCCCCCGCCCATCGGCGAACGGCTCATTCCCATAAGCGCGCGTCTACGCTGACCCCCATGGACGCTCTCGCAGGTCTCCTGGAGGGCCCCCGCGCGCGTGGTGCCTTCATGATCCGGACGAGTTTCGACCCGCCCTGGAGCGTGCGCGTGGAGGACCGCGCGCCGCTCACGGTGATGCTGATGGTCCGGGGCACCGCCTGGGTGCTGCCCGACACCGGCCCACCGCTGCCGCTGCGCCCCGGCGAGGTGGCCATCGCGCGCGGCCCCGCCCCCTACACCTGCGCCGACGACCCCGCCACCGCGCCCCAGGCGCTCATCCTGCCCGGCGGCGTGTGCCACTACCCCGACGGCCGCGCCCTCAACGGCTCCATGGACCTCGGGGTACGCACCTGGGGCGACCGTCCCGACGGCGAGGCCGTCCTGCTGATCGGCACCTACCTCTGGCCGGGCGAGGTCAGCGCCCGGCTGCTCGACGCGCTGCCCCCGCTGCTCTCGCTCGGCCCGGAGGTGTGGGACTGCCCCCTCACCCCGCTCCTCCTGGACGAGATCACCCGCGACGAACCCGGCCAGGAAGTCGTCCTCGACCGGCTGCTCGACCTGCTGGTCATCGCCACCCTGCGGGCCTGGTTCGCCCGCCCCGAGGCCGCCCCGCCCGCCTGGTACCACGCGCTCGCCGACCCGGTCGTCGGCCGGGTGCTGCGCCTGCTCCAGGACGACCCCGCCCACCCCTGGACGGTCGCCGCGCTCGCCGCCGAGGCCGGGGTCTCCCGCGCCGCCCTCGCCCGCCGCTTCACCGACCTGGTCGGCGAACCCGTGATGACCCACCTCACCGGCTATCGCCTCGCCCTCGCCGCCGACCGGCTGCGCGACACCACCGACACCCTGGAGTCCATCGCCCGCCAGGTCGGCTACGGCAGTGCCTTCGCCCTCTCCAGCGCGTTCAAACGGGTGTACGGGGTGAGCCCGCAGGAACACCGGGCACGGGTGGCACAGGGGGCGTGAGGGGCCGGCTGGCTTCCGCCGCGGAACGGCCGGGGCGCCGCCCGAGGAGCCGTGTGACGGCGGCGAGGAGCCGTATGACGGCACCGAGGGGCCGTGTGACGGCGGCGTAGCCTGAGACAGGTGTACGAGGAACGGGAATCGCGGCTGGCCGGCGCGGTCGTCTGGACGGTACGGCCGACCGGGCCGGGCGGTGCCGGGCGGGTGCTGCCCGACGGCTGCATGGACCTGCTCTGGCACGACGGACGCCTGCTGGTCGCGGGCCCCGACACCCGCGCGCATGTCCCCACCGGAGAGTCGGCCGGCCCCTGGACCGGCGTCCGCTTCCCGCCCGGCACCGCGCCCGCCCTGCTCGGCGTACCGGCCCACCGGCTGCGCGACAGCAGGGTGGAGCTGACCGAGCTGTGGCCCGCCGCCGAGGTGCGCGGGCCGGCCGCGCGGATCGCCGCCGCCCCCGATCCGGCCACCGCCCTGGAGGACCTCGTCCTGGAACGGGCCGCCGGCGCCGCGCCCGCCGATCCCGCGCTGCGCCGGGTCGTCGCCGCCCTCGCGGCGGGCCGCCCGGTCGCCGCCACCGCCGACCGGCTCGGGCTCGGCGCCCGTCAACTGCACCGTCGCTCGCTGGCCGCCTTCGGCTACGGCCCCAAGACCCTCGCCCGCGTCCTGCGGCTCCAGCGCGCCCTGGCGCTGGCCCGGGCGGGGGTGCCGTACGCCGAGACCGCGGCCCGCGCGGGCTACGCCGACCAGGCCCATCTCTCCCGTGACGTCAAGGAGCTGACGGGGCTGCCGCTGGGCGAACTACTCGGCGGCCGGGCCGGACAGCGGCGCGAACAGGTCGATGCCGTGGCCGTCCGGGTCGTGCAGCACCGCGTACCGCTGCCCCCAGAAGGCGTCCCACGGCTTCAGCTCCCCGTGGTGACCGGCCCCGACCAACTCCTCGTAGACCCGGTCCACCTCCGCGGCGTCGTCGCACAGCAGCGCGAGCGAGTGGCGTGAGCCGGTGGGCGGCTCCCAGCCGGGGTGGAAGCCGCGCACGCTGTCCTCGGTGTCCAGCAGCAGCCGCAGCCCGCCGGGCAGTTCGGCCTCCGCGTGCGGGGCGGACCCGGAGTCCTCCGGGAAGTCGAGGCCCAGTCGGCGGTAGAAGGCGACGGACGCGGCCATGTCGGAGACGATCAGGCTGATGGCGTCGAAACGTGGAGTCATGGGGGAACCGTAGGCGCGCGGGGGAGCGGAGGTCTTGAAGGAATCGGTCACCGGGTGCGCCGTGGAGCGGCCCCGGAGCCCGCCCCTGCGCGACGAAATCCGGTTGCCCCGTCCCTGCCCCCTCCCTACCGTCGCCCCATGCCTGAAGCCGATGCCTGTTTCGCCGACCCCCGGCTCGCCCGGCTCTACGACCCGCTCGACCCCGATCGCGGTGATCTGGACGCCTATCTGGCGATGGCGCGGGAGTTCGGGGCCCGGCGTGTCGTGGACCTCGGGTGCGGTACGGGGGTCCTCGCGCTGCTGCTCGCCGGGCGCGGCCTCGACGTGGTGGGGGTCGATCCCGCCGCCGCCTCGCTGGACGTGGCCCGGGGCAAGGCGGGGGCCGAGCGGGTGCGGTGGATCCACGGCGACGCGGGGGAACTGCCCGTGCTCGGGGCCGATCTCGTGACGATGACCGGAAACGCCGCCCAGGCGGTCGTGGACGCGCGGGACTGGCGGCGCACCTTGCGTGGGGCGTACCGGGCGCTGCGGCCGGGCGGCCGGCTGGTGCTGGAGACCCGGGACCCGGCCCGGCGGGCGTGGGAGGGCTGGAACCGGGCGCGGACCCACGAGGTGACCGACGTCGCGGGCGTCGGCCCGGTGGAGCACTGGATCGACCTGGTCGGGGTCGACGGGCCGCTGGTGACCTTCCGTTCCTCGTACGTGCTGGGTACGCCCGCCGAGAAGCTGGTCTCGCACTCGACCCTGCGCTTCCGCGAGCGGGACGAGGTGGTGGCGGACCTCGTGGAGCACGGCTACGCCGTGGCGGAGGTGCGGGAGGCCCCCGACCGTCCGGGGCGTGAGTTCGTCTTCGTGGCCCGGCGGCCCGGCGCGGAGTGATCCGCCCGCGGGACCGCCTCGGCCACCGACGGACCCCGGGTCAGGGCTTGCGGGCCACGCCGCAGTACGCGTCCACGGCCACCTCGGACGCCGCGCCGTCCGGGCGCCAGCGCGTCACCTGCACGACCCCCGGCTCGACCAGGTCGAGACCCTCGAAGAACCCGGCGATCTCCTCGGTGCTGCGTACGTAGTACGGCACGGCACCACTGGCGTTGTACGCGTTCGACGCGGCGATCATGCCCTCGCTGGTGGCGGTGCTGTCGCTGATCACCAGGTAGCTGCCGGAGGGCAGTCCGGCCATGAGCTGGTCCACCAGGGAGCGCGCCTGGTCGTAATCGGCCACATGCCCCAGCGTGTTGAGGATCATCAGGGCGATCGGCTGCGAGAAGTCCAGCGTGCTCTCGGCGGCATTGAGGACCGAGTCCGGGTGGTACAGATTGGCGTCCAGGTACGCCGTCTTGCCCTCGGGGGTGCTGGTGAGCAGCGCGTTGGCGTGGGTCAGCACGATCGGGTCGTTGTCGACGTAGACGATCCGCGCGTCCGGGGCGACCCGCTGGGCCACCTCGTGGGTGTTGTCGGCGGTGGGCAGCCCGGTGCCGATGTCGAGGAACTGGCGGATGCCCTGCTCCCCGGCGAGGTGGCGCACGGCCCGTCCCAGGAAGTGCCGGCTCGTGACGGCGACGTCGACCAGACCGGGGAAGATCTCCTTGATGTGGTCCCCGATCTCGCGGTCCACCTCGTAGTTGTCCTTGCCCCCGACGAAGTAGTTCCAGAAACGGGCGGAGTGCGGCTTGGTCGTGTCGATCCGAGCGCGTATCTCCGCGGAGGTGACGATCTGGGGGTTGGACTCCGACACGGCAGTGCCTCCTGCGGACGAGTGGGGTGATCAGGTCAGCGACAACGTAGGCGAACCTCCGACCGGCGCGGTGGCCTTGTGACGGCATGCCGCACACAAACCGCCTGCACACGGTGGAGTTTTGGCCATCTTTTCAGGGGTGGCGAGTACACGATGCCACGATGTTGTACGACATGGACAGTCTTCCAAGATTCGAAGGTGACGGCCTCTCCAGCCCTGCGATTCGGTCGCCTGGACCCCCGACGTAACCCGAACGGCCCTGGTCTCCCCTCGGTACGCCGGAAGACCGCGGCGCGATGTGGTGCTCTGAGGTGAACGGGTGCCCGAACATGAGCGGTGCGTGAGCGTGGCGAAGGGCTGGTGGGCGGATGACGGCGGCGGACCCGATGGACCCCATGGACCGGGCGGACCCGGAGGACTGGGCGGACCCGACAGACCCGACAGACCCGACAGACCCGGCGGACCCGAGAGACCCGACAGACCCGGGGGACCGGGCCGATCCCGTGGTGAGGACACCGTACGGAGCCGTGCGCGGACGCTACGAGAACGGTGTCGCGGTGTTCCGGGGCATCCCGTACGCCGCGCCCCCCTTCGGCCCCCACCGCTTCCGACCGCCCGTGCCCCCCGAGCCCTGGGACGGGGTGCGGGACGCGGGCGCCTTCGGACCGACCGCGCCGAAACCGCCGTACTCCGAGGCGTTCGCCCAGTACCTGTCCGACCCGGTCGTGCCCGGCGACGACTGCCTCAACCTGAACGTCTGGACCCCCGAGCCTGGCCCGGGCGCCCGTCTGCCCGTGCTGGTCTGGCTCCATGGCGGCGCGCTGACCAGGGGTTCCTCCTCCGTCCCGGTCTACGACGGCGGCCCCTTCGCCCGGGACGGAGTCGTCCTGGTCTCGCTCAACTACCGGCTCGGCGTCGAAGGCTACGGCCTCTTCCCCGACGCCCCCGCCAACGCCGGGCTGCGCGATCAGACCGCCGCCCTGACCTGGGTGTACGAGGCGATCGAGGAGTTCGGCGGCGATCCCGCGCGGATCACCGTGGCCGGCCAGTCCGCCGGAGCCATCAGCGTCGGCGCGCTCATCGCCGCCCCGCAGACGCAGGGGCTGGTGCGGCGCGCGGTGCTCCAGAGCGGGGCGCCCGAGGTGTCCGACCGCGACAGGGTGCGGCGCATGGTGCGCCGGATGGCCAACCGGCTGCGGATCCCGGCCACCGCCGAGGCGTTCGCCGCCGTCGACCGCGCCCTGCTGCTGCGCACCCAGGCCGAGGTGGGCCGGCTCAGCAGCCCGGTGCTCGGCGGCCCCGCCTTCGGCATCGTGGTGGACGGGGACGTCGTCCCCCGCGACCCCCTGGAGGCCCTGACCGAGGGCGGCGCGGCCCCCGGCGTCGATCTGATGATGGGCTGGACCAGCGACGAGTACCGGCTCTGGCTGGTCCCCGGCGGACTCCTGGAGCGGGTCGACCGGCTCGGCCCCGTCGCCCTGGCCGCAGCCATGGCCCGCTGCCGCTGCGGCCACGAGGTACCGCGCGGCTACCGCACCCTGCGGCCCGGCGCGGGCCCCGCCGAGATCGTCGGCCAGATGGTCACCGACCATCTGCTCCGGCTGCCCCTGCACCGGCTGGCCGACGCCCGCCCGCGCTCCTCCTACGTCTACGAGTTCGCCTGGCCGTCCCTGCGCCCCGGCCTGGGCGCCTGCCACGCCCTCGAACTCGGCTTCGTGTTCGGCACCGGCAAGGCCCCGGACGCCGTCCTGCTGGCCGGGGAGGGCGCCCCGCAGGACCTCGCCGACGAGATGCACGCCGCCTGGGTCCGCTTCGCCCGCGAGGGCACCCCCGGCTGGCCGCACTGGGACGCCACCCACCCCACCCACCTCTTCGGAGCGGGCCCCTCCCACACCGCCAAGGGCCCCCGGGACGCCGAACTCTCCCTCTGGACGACGGCCCCCGGCCCCCGGACCCCCGCCCAGCCGCCCCCACCCCCCGCGGAACTGCCCGCCCGGATGACGGAACTCCGCTCGGTGGTACGGCGACTGCGGCTCCCCGGCAACGTCAGACGGACGTGAGACCCCGGGCCGCGACGGCCCTCCGCCCGCTACCGCAGCGCCCGCGCCACCTCGGCGATCGCCTCCGGCCCCACCCGGCAGCATCCCCCGACCAGCCGGGCCCCGCCGTCCCGCCACCCCCGCACCGCACCGGCGTCGAAGCAGGACGGGCCCGCCCAGGCCCGCGCCCCGGCGTCCCAGCCCTCCCCGCTGTTGGGATACGCGACCACCGGCTTCCCGGTCACCCGGGCCGCGACGGCGACCGCGTCCGCCACCTCCCCGGGCGCACAGCAGTTCACCCCGACCGCGATCACCTGGTCCACCTCCGCCACCAGCCCGAACGCCTCCTCCAACGGCTGCCCGGCCCGGGTGCGTCCCCCGGCCACGCTGTACGACAGCCAGACCGGCACCCCCACCCCCCGCACGGCCCGCAGCAGCGCCACCGCCTCGTCGGTGTCGGGCACCGTCTCCAGCGCCAGCACATCCGGCGCCGCCCCGGCCAGCACCTCGATCCGGGGCCGGTGGAACCGCTCCAGCTCAGCCACGCCCAGCCCGTACCGCCCCCGGTACTCGGACCCGTCCGCGAGCATCGCCCCGTACGGCCCCACGGACGCCGCCACCCACAACGGCCGCGCCGCCCCGGCCCGCCGCGCCGCCTCACGGGCCAGCCCCACACTCGCCCCGATCAGCCCGGCGGCCCGCTCCCGTCCGACGCCCCGCGCACGGAACCCCTCGAACGTCGCCTGATAACTCGCGGTGATGGCCACGTCCGCCCCCGCCCGGAAGTACGCGAGATGCGCCGCGACGATCGCCTCGGGCCGCTCGGCCAGCAGCCGCGCCGACCACAGCCCGTCCCTCAGGTCGTACCCCGCCGCCTCCAACTGGTTGGACATCCCGCCGTCCAGCACCAGCGTCCGGGAGGCGAGCGCGGAGGCGAGGGGAGGGGAGGTCGTTCCGCTGGTCATACACCGACACTAATCCGCTCCCCGGCGCCGACAGTGAGGCGCGTACCGGAACAATCCCCGCCTACCGTTCCCTCATGACCACCACCAGCGCCTTCGCCGCCCTGCACCACACCGGTCCGCCGCTGCTGCTGCCGAACGCCTGGGACCACGCCTCCTGAAGCTCGCCCTCACCCTCGGCTCCCTGCCGTACAGGACCTCAGCCGCGGTCAGCCCGCTTCCTCGCGCGGCCAGTGGGTCAGGGTCACGTGGAGGGCCTCCACCACCCGCTCCCACGAGCGGTGCACGTCCCTGGGGGCGCCGAAGCCGCCGCCCGCCTCCAGGGCGCAGTAGCCGTGGAGGGTGCTGCGCAGCAGACGGACCGCGTCGGTGAGGTCGGGTTCCGCCAGGTCGTAGGCGCGGAGCATGCCGTGGGTGAGGTCGGTGGCGCGGCGCGGGGCGGGGTGGTCGGCGCACAGGTCCTGGTCGACGGGGAGCCGAGTGGCCGCGTAACGGCCCGGGTGGGTCAGCGCGTAGTCGCGGTACGCGTCCGCGAACGCCGCCAGCGCGTCCTTCCCGGCCCGGCCCGCGACCGCCGCCGCGATCCGGTCGACCAACTCGCCGCCCGCGTACAGCGCGAGCCGGGTGCGCAGGTCGGCCAGGCCCCGGACATGGGTGTACAGGCTGGCGTCCTTGACGCCGAAGTGCCGGGCCAGCGCGGAGACGGTGACCTTCTCCAGGCCGACCTCGTCGGCGAGTTCGGCCGCGGCGGCCACGACCCGCTCGGGCGTGAGGCCCACTCGGGGCACGGTCGCTCCACCACCTTCGGTCTTCCCTCGACGTCGGAAGCGGGACGTCCGACGCCCGACGTCCGACGCCCGACGTCCGACGTCCGACGTCCGACGTCCGATGCCCGACGCCGAAGCGGGACGGACGCTGCTCGCGTCCTTGGACGGACAGGAAGAATCCTAAGGGCTCCAGGAAACCGGGGCGCGGCGGTCGCTCACGCCTTGGCCATCTGCCGCAGCGCGGCGGCCTCCGGGGTGCCCGGGGCCGCCGTGTACACGAGGAGGCACATGTCCGGCTCGTGCGGGAAGTGCGTCATCTCGTAGGCCAGGGTCAGATCGCCGGCCTCCGGGTGCACCAGCCGTTTGTGCCCGGAGGACTTGACCTGCACGGTGTGCCGCTCCCAGTAGTGGCGGAACTCCGGAACCCGTGCGCCGAGGTCGGCGATGAGCTGCTTCAGCTCGGCGTCCTGCGGATGTCTGGCGCCTGCGATCCGCAGATGGCCGACCGCCTCCCGTGCGATGAAGTCCCGGTCCGGGTAGCGGCGGCCGATCTCCTCGTCCAGCAGATGCAGCCGGGCCAGGTTGCGCTCGGCGCGCGGCAGCCGCCCGAAGTCCGTGACCAGCGCGCACACCGGCCGGTTCCACGCCAGGACGTCCATCCGGTGGCCCATGACCAGCGCCGGGGCGCCGATCCAGTCCAGCAGTTGCTGCACTCCCGGGCGCGGCGCCCGTTCCTCGGGGGTGTCCAGGGCGCGGTCCGGGCGGGCCAGCCGGGTCAGATGCTCCCGCTCGTCCGGCCCGAGCCGCAGCGCCCCCGCGACCGCGCCGAGCACCGAGTCCGACACCCCGCGGTTGCGGCCCTGCTCCAGCCGTACGTAGTAGTCGACGCTGACCCCGGCCAGATGCGCGACCTCCTCCCGCCGTAGCCCCGGCACCCGGCGCGGTCCCGACCCGGACGCGAACCCCACGTCCTCCGGCCGGATCCGCGCCCGCCGCGACCGCAGGAACTGACCCAACTCCCCTGCTGCTGCCATGGGTTCATTGTCCCTGGGTGGGTCTGGTGGTCCCAGGGTCGCAGAGGGCCTGGGACCCGGGCGTCACCCGCGTGAGCATGTGGGGGACGAGACCGGCGGATCCGAGAGGAGCACGAGTGCTACGGCGACGGGTGTGGGGCGGGGCGGACGCGTCGAGGGCCACGGCCGAGGGCGACGACGACTCGGGCTGGGGCTGTACGGCGCCGGGGGCGGAGGCCGGGCGGCACCGGAGGCTCCGCAAGGACCGGAGGCACTGAGCCCGCGCGCCGGGGCGGCGCCCTCCCGTCACGGGGGTACGGGAGGACCACCGCCCCCCGGCGCCGTGCGCCCCGATCGCCCTGCGCCCCGTCCGCCGTACGCCTCACCGGGCCGTGCATCTCACCGTGTCGGCGAGAACGAGAACCTGAACTCCGCGCGCTCCGCCCGCAGACGGTAGGGCGGCAGGGTGCCCGGACCGCAGGACTGGGAGCCGATGCCCGTCTGGCCGTGGTCCAGGTTGACCCACACCGTGTCGCCCGGCGTGAGGTCGGTCAGATGCCGGGCCGCGTCGAGCTGCTCGGTGGTCCAGCGGCGTGCGGTCAGCCAGAACTCCGGGTCGCCCTCGATCCGCAGTCCGCCCAGTTCCGCCCAGCGCACCGCGGGCCGGGCGCCGTTCTCCTGCGGGCGGACGTACGGCGTCTGGAGCGCGTCGACGGTGGACCGCCAGCGGCCCAGCCGGGTCGCCGACGCGGTGTCCGGGTAGCCCTCGCCGGGACCGCCGCCGAACCACTCCACCCCGTCCGCCGACGCCAGCCCGAAGCGGACGCCGAGCCGGGGCAGCGGTACCGTCCACTCGCCCTCGGGCGTCACGGTGACGGCCAGCCGCAGCCGGGTGCCGTCGCCGGTCCAGCGGTAGACCGTGCGCAGGCCCACCTCACGGCCGGCCGGCGCCACCCGGGACCGTACGGTCACCGTGTCCTCGCCGACCTCCACCCCGTCGGTGCGGTGCCGCATCCGGTGCAGCCCGAGGCGCCGCCACAGTGGGCCGGGGCGGGCCTCGGGCTGCCAGGGGGCGCCCTCGTCGTTGTCGGTCGGCGCCCGCCACACATCCAGCCGCAGCGCCTCCACCGCCACCTCCCCGACCGCCAGCAGCGCGCCGGAGCGGGCGTCGAACACACCCGGCCCGAGGGTGATCCGCCCCTCGCGCTCGACCGGGCGGGCGACCGGGCCGGGGGAGACCGGCGGGCGCGCGGCGGCGGGCAGCTGGGCCCACGCCACCTCGTGGCCCCGCTCCGCCCACGCCGTGTCCCCGGCCAGCACCGCCCGGACCGTCCACACCGCCTCACCGGCCGGCCCACCGGTCCCCTCGGGCCGCTGCGGCAGCTTCACCTCGGCCGACTCGCCCGGCGCGAGCGGCGGCACGGACAGCGGGCCCGTCCCGGCCGTCCCGCCCTCGATCTCGTACGACCAGGTGAAGGCGAACGCCGCCAGATCGGCGAAGTCCTGCCGGTTGGTCACCCGGACCGTGCCGCCCGTGCCGTCGCCCTCGATCCGGACCGGCTCGACGACCTTCTTCAGCTCGACCAGACCGGGGGACGGGGTGCGGTCGGGCAGGAGCAGCCCGTCGCAGACGAAGTTCCCGTCGTGCACCTCCTCCCCGAAGTCGCCGCCGTACGCGAACCCGTACCGCGGGTCCTTCAGGCCGTGGTCGATCCACTCCCAGACGAACCCGCCCTGGATCCGCTCGTACGTCTCGAAGATCCGCTGGTAGTCGGCGAGGCCGCCCGGCCCGTTGCCCATGGCGTGCGCGTACTCGCACAGCAGGAAGGGCAGCCGGCGGCGTCGGTGCGGGCCGCCGTCCAGGCCGCGGCCGATCCGCTCGGTCTCGGCGTGGTCCACGTACATCCGCGTGTACATGTCGGTGTCGCGGCAGGTGGGGTCGCCCTCGTAGTGCAGCAGCCGTGAGGAGTCCCGGGCGCGGATCCAGCGGGCCATCGCGGTCAGTCCGCGGCCGGTGCCGGCCTCGTTGCCCAGCGACCAGATGATCACGGAGGGGTGGTTCTTGTCCCGCTCCACCATCCGCGCGGCCCGGTCCAGCAGGGCCGGGGTCCAGCGGTCGTCGTCCACCGGGTTGTCCCGCCAGTCCTGCTCGGTGAAGCCGTGGGTCTCCAGATCGCACTCGTCGATCACCCACAGCCCGTACTCGTCGCACAGGTCGAGGAAGGCCGGGTGCGGCGGATAGTGCGCGGTGCGCACCGCGTTGATGTTGTGCCGCTTCATCAGCAGCACGTCCTCGCGCAGGGTGGCGGGGTCGAGGGCCCGGCCCCGCTCGGGGTGCCACTCGTGCCGGTTGACGCCCTTGAACAGCACCGGCCGCCCGTTGACCTTGATCAGCCCACCGTCGAGGGCGACCGTCCGGAAGCCGATCCGCAGCGGGACCCGCTCGCCCGCCGTGGCCAGGACGGCGTCGTAGAGCCTCGGGGTCTCCGCCGTCCACGGCGCCACCGGCACCCGCGCGGTCTCGCCGGTCGCCAGGTCCAGACCCAGTTCGCGGACGGTGACCCGGCCGGGCACGTCGGAGTCGACCCGGAGGGTGCCCTCGCCCTGGACATGGTCGTAGGCGGCGTGCACGAAGAAGTCACGGACGGCGCCCGGCGGGCGGTGTGTGAGGGTCACGCTCCGGAACACCCCGGGCAGCCACCACTGGTCCTGGTCCTCCAAGTACGACCCCGCCGACCACTGGTGGACCCGCAGCGCGAGCACATTGCCGGCGGGCCGCAGCAGCGCGCCGACCGCGAACTCGTGCGGCAGCCGGGAGCCCTTGAAGTCGCCGAGCGCGGTCCCGTTGAGCCAGACCCGGGCGCAGGACTCCACCCCGTCGAAGCGCAGCACCGCGTCCCCGCCGTCCGGCCAGCCGTCGGGCAGGTCGAACACGCGCAGATGGTCGCCGGTCGGGTTCTCGGCCGGGACGCGCGGCGGATCCACCGGGAAGGGATAGGTGTGGTTGGTGTAGATCGGGGCGCCGAACGCCCCCTCGCCCTGGAGCACCCAGTGGCCGGGCACCGCGATCCCGGCCCAGTCCCCGGCGTCGTACCCGGGCCGGGCGAAGGACTCGTCCGCGCTGCCCGCGTCCGGCGACAGCCGGAAGCGCCAGGTGCCGTCGAGCGACAGCGTCGCGGCGTCCGAGGCCGCGTACCCGGCCCGGGGCGGCAGGGCCCCGCTGCCCGGCGAGACATCCTCGACGTAGGCGGGGGCGGTGGTGGTGCGGAAGGACATCCGGTCTCCTCGGTCGGCCCTGGGAGCGATGGTCCCTCCGGGCATCCCAGGAAGTCTCCGGGATCCGCGGGACGCACGGCCGCCGGCACCGGCACCGTCACCGAAAAGGCGTAACGGCATGTCACACCGGACCCAGGTGGTGCCGGACGAACGCGTTGGTGAACGTCCCGCCCGGATCCAGCGCGGCGACCAGCTCACGGAAGGCGGCCAGACGCGGGTACCGCTCCCGCACCACCTCCGCCGGGACCGCGAACACCTTCCCCCAGTGCGGCCGGGCCGCGAAGCCGTCCAGGGCCGCCTCCACCCGCCGGACCACCGGCAGTACGGCGGCGGTGTCCGGGACCCAGGTGAAGTGCACGGCCACCGAGTCCCGGCCCCCGCTCGGGCTGAGCCACTGACCGTCCGCGGCCACCGTGCGCACCTCGCAGATCTGGGTGACCGGCCCCAGCACGGACCGCAGCCCGTCCAGCGCGTGCAGCGCGTCGAGCGCGTGCCGCCGCGGCAGCAGATACTCCGACTGCAACTCCGCCCCGCTGCTCGGCATGAACTCGGCGCGGAAGTGCGGCAGCCGTTCGTGCCAGGGCCCGGGGACCCCGAGCTGCTCGGTGCAGTGGCCCGCGGGCATCCCCGGCACCGGATGCAGCGGCCCGGTCGCGGGCGTGCCCCAGCCGAGGTCCGCGAGCGGCCGGTCGGTGCGCCGCTTGACCCACAGCTGCCGGAAGCCCGGCGCCCGCCAGTCGGTGAACAGACTCACGCTGTACGCCGCCGCCATCACCGCCTCGAAGTCCAGTCCGGCGAGCGGCACCTCGGTGAACAGCCGCTGCTCGACCTCGAAGGCGGGCTCCAGGTCCAGGGTGAGGGCGGTGACAGCCCCGAGCGCGCCCAGCGCGGTGACCGCCCCGCCGAACCGCCGGTCCCCGCGCCCGATCCGCACCTCCGTACCGTCACCGGTGACCAGCTCCACCTCCCGCACCGCGTCGGACAGCGGCCCGTTCCCGACCCCCGAGCCATGGGTGCCGGTGGCGACCGACCCGGCGACCGAGATGTGCGGCAGCGAGGCCAGATTGGCCAGCGCGAGACCCCGCGCGTGCACCGCGCGGGCGAGTTCCGCGTACCGGACCCCACCCGAGACCCGGACCGTACGGCGCCCGGTGTCCACGTCGAGCACGGGCTCCAGCGCGTCCAGCGAGAGCAGCGTGCCGCCCGGCCCGGGCTCCGCCAGGGTGTTGAACGAGTGCCCGCTGCCCAGCACCCGCACCCGCGCGCTGCCCGCCACCAGCGAGCGCAGCGCCGCCACGCTCACCGGCCGCCGCACCCGCCCGGCGGTGTAGACGATGTTCCCGGCCCAGTTCGTCACGGTCATACGGCGGCCCCTCCCGGCGGACGTGTCGGGATCATCACACCACTGCCCCCGGCACCCCGGTCCAGTGCCACGACACCCCCGTGACCTGGGCGATACTGGCGGCTCCGGCGAGATCCGCCGGAAGCGTCGACGCCACTCCGGTGGACCCGGCCGCACACCAGGCGGAGCCGGGGGCATACCGTGAGGAGCGGAACACCGCCGCAGGGAGGAGACAACGGGATGGGCAGCCGCACCGCGCTCGTCGAGGATCTGATGGAGCGCTTCCCGCAGGTACCACGGGAGGCCGTCTTCAAGGAGGACCTGCTGCGCGGCGGCCTCGCGTTCGACCCCTCCGCGCTCAGCGACAACGAGGGCGGTGAGGTCAAACCGAAGTCGTACTTCATCTTCTCCTTCGACCACGGCACCCTGCCCGAACTGGGCGAGGCCGCGCTGCGCCGGCCGCCCGAGGAGATCATCCTCACCGGCGGCCCCTACGACCTGCGCCGCACCGTGGTCTCCGTCCGCGTGAACCCGGCCTCCCCCTACCGGGTCGCCGCCGACGACTCCGGCATGCTCGGCCTCTACCTCGACGGCAAGCGCATCGCCGACGTCGGGGTGCCGCCGATGCCCGAGTACTACCGGCACACCCTCTCCAACGGGAAGTCCGTCATGGAGGTGGCCCCCACCATCCAGTGGGGCTATCTGATCTACCTGACCGTCTTCCGGGTCTGCCAGTACTTCGGCGCCAAGGAGGAGTGCCAGTACTGCGACATCAACCACAACTGGCGCCAGCACAAGGCGGCCGGACGCCCCTACACCGGCGTCAAGGACGTGGAGGAGGTGCTGGAGGCCCTGGAGATCATCGACCGCTACGACACCGCCAAGACCTCCACCGCCTACACCCTCACCGGCGGCGCCATCACCAAGACCGTCGCCGGCCGCGACGAGGCCGACTTCTACGGCCACTACGCCAAGGCCATCGAGGAGCGCTTCCCGGGCCGCTGGATCGGCAAGGTCGTCGCCCAGGCCCTGCCTCGCGACGACGTGCAGCGCTTCAAGGACTACGGCGTGCAGATCTACCACCCCAACTACGAGGTGTGGGACCGCCGGCTGTTCGAGCTGTACTGCCCGGGCAAGGAGCGCTACGTCGGCCGGGACGAGTGGCACCGCCGCATCCTGGACTCGGCGGAGATCTTCGGCGCCCGCAACGTCATCCCCAACTTCGTCGCGGGTGTCGAGATGGCCGAGCCCTTCGGCTTCACCACCGTGGACGAGGCCATCGCCTCCACCACGGAGGGGCTGCGCTTCTTCATGTCCCACGGCATCACCCCGCGGTTCACCACCTGGTGCCCCGAGCCCACCACCCCGCTCGGCAAGGCCAACCCCCAGGGCGCCCCGCTGGAGTACCACATCCGCCTGCTCCAGGCGTACCGGCAGACGATGGAGGACTTCGGTCTCTCCTCACCCCCCGGCTACGGCCCCCCCGGCCCCGGCAACGCCGTCTTCTCGGTCAGCTCCTTCATGGACAGCCTCCCCGCCCGGGAGCCCGCGGAGGAACCGGTCCAGGCGTAGGGCGGAATGCTCGCTTGTCAGTTGCGGGGAACGCGTGAAAGGCTCGACGGCGCTCGCGAGGTTCCCCGCAACTGACGTATCCATGGAGTGAGTTGACCTCGCTGTCCACAGAGTGAGCCGACCTCGCTTCGACGCGGGAGACCGATGCCAGACCTGCCCACGCCCCACGACGCCGCCGGGGCCGCGGAGTTCGACGAGAGCTGGGACACCGTGCTCTCCTACGCCGACCTGTGCGCGGTCGGCTCCGAGGCCGCCGCCGACCTGGCCACCGAGGCGTTCGCGCACGGCGTCCGCGAGGTACGCACCGGCGTCGCGGGGCGGGGCGCCGGACGCCGGCCCGCCACCCTGCCGCGGCTGCCCCTGCTGCTCGCCGCCGTCCGTGACACCGCCGCCGACTGGGAGGCCCGCGGCCAGGGCCACCGCCTCGACCCCCAGTTACGGCTGTGGCTCACCTCCGGACAGGCCGCCCGCCCCACCGGACCGCCCACCCAGCGCCCCCTCGCGCTGCGCGCCCTCCAGGACATGCAGCGACCCGACGCGGCCCTGCTCTGGCTGACCGAGGTCGAGGCGCTGCCGCCGCGCACCGTCGCCGCCAGGCTCGGGCTCGACCCGGCCGGGTTCGCCGAGGAACTCACCGAGGTCCGCGGACTCTTCCGCGACCGCTGCCTGCGCAACCATCTCGACCGGCCGCTGGACGCCGAGTGCCGCGGCCACGCCCGGCTGCTCGACGCCGTCACCCGCACCGCCGTCGCCGACACCCCCGAGGACCTCTCCCGGCACGTCGCCCGCTGTGCGACCTGCTCGGAGGCAGCCGGATGCCTGCGGGTGCACGGCGGCGCCCTGCCCGCCGCGCTCGCCGGAGGCATCCTCGGCTGGGGCGGCCTCGCCTATCTCGAACGCCGCCGCCGCGCCGCCGAGGTACGCCTCGCCACCGGCGCCGTCCCGGCCGTCCGCGCCGCCGACGCCACCCCGTGCCGCATCCGGGCGCTGCGCGGCGGCCTGGTCGCCACCGCCGTGGTCGTCTCCCTCGTCGCGCTCGGCGTCTCCCTGATGCCCTTCGGGGACGGCAAGAGCGACGCCGCCGACCGGGTGCCCGCCACCGACCCCGACGTCACCGAGGCGGTCCAGGACGCCCCGTCCGCCGGGTCCTCCCGGTCGCCCCGGGCCGCGGAGCCGCCGAAGCCCTCCGCCGCCGGGAGCGAGGCCCCGGTACCGGGCCACGACGCCGGGCCGGAGCCCGACGCCGAGCCGGCGTCCGAGCCGGAGCCGGAGCCCGAGCCGCAGGGAACCTCCGCGACCGGGAACCGGCACGGCGAAGGAACCGGCAGCGGGTCCGGGACCGGGACCGGGGGCGACCGGCGCCCCGAGGCGCCCTGCCACGCCACCTACGAGATCGTCAGCGAGTGGACGACCGGCTTCGAGGCCGTCGTCAAGGTCACCACCGAGCGGCCCCTCGACAATTGGACCGTCGGCTGGACCTTCCCCGACGGCCAGTCGATCTCCTCGATGTGGGACACCCGCATCGACCAGAAGGGCTCCCGCGTCACCGCCCGCGCCGCCCACTACAACCGCACCGTCCCCGCCGACGGCACCCTCGCCTTCGGCTTCGTCGGCCTGAGGGACCACGGGAACGCCCCCGCGCGGGACTTCACCCTGAACGGCCGCACCTGCCGTACCGGCTGACGGAAAAGCGGTTGACGGCGATCCCGGACACCGGGCTAGAGTTGCCGGGTCCCGCGGTGGCCGCACGGCCGCCGACGTACCGCGAGCGAGTGATGAGGAGGTGTCGACCGATGGCTGTCTCCGTGATGGGCGCTGCCCGCATCCCGTACACCATCCATTCCACCTCCGCGGTCACCGGCTGACCTCACCCACTGCGCGCCGGGACCGCATCGCGAAGGGTCCCCCTTGACTTCCCACTCTGCGTCCGCAGATCTCTCCCCCCTCACCGTTTACGGCTGGGACGACGCCTGGGCGGACGCGTTCGCCCCGTACGCCGCCGAAGGGCTGCTGCCCGGACGGGTGGTCCGGGTCGACCGCGGGCAGTGCGACGTGATCACCGCCGACGGTCCGCTGCGGGCCGACACCGCGTTCGTCACCCCCGAGGACCCGCTGCGGGTCGTCTGCACCGGTGACTGGGTCGCCGTCGAACCCGGCGGCACACCCCGGTACGTCCGGGCCTACCTCCCGCGCCGGACCGCGTTCGTCCGCTCCACCTCCTCCAAGCGGTCCGAGGGACAGATCCTCGCCGCCAACGTCGACCACGCGATCGTCGCGGTCTCCCTCGCCGATGAGGTGGACCTCGGCCGGATCGAGCGGTTCCTCGCCCTCGCCTGGGAGTCGGGCGCCGCGCCCGTGGTCGTCCTCTCCAAGGCCGACCTGGTGCCGGACCCGGTGACCCTGGCCCACCTCGTGCGGGACGTCGAGACCAGCGCGCCCGGCGTGCAGGTGCTCCCCGTCAGCGCGGTCGGAGGCGAGGGGGTCGACGTCCTGCGGGCCGTCGTCGGCTCGGGCACGTCCGTGCTGCTCGGCCAGTCCGGCGCCGGAAAGTCCACCCTGGCCAATGTGCTCGCCGGCGCGGAGGTCATGGAGGTCCAGGCCACCCGGGACGTCGACGGCAAGGGCCGGCACACCACCACGACCCGCAATCTGCTGCTCCTGCCGGGCGGCGGGGTGCTGATCGACACACCCGGGCTGCGCGGCGTCGGGCTCTGGGACGCCGGGACCGGCGTCGGACAGGTCTTCTCGGAGATCGAGGAACTGGCCGAGCGGTGCCGGTTCCACGACTGCGCCCACGAGAGCGAGCCCGGCTGTGCGGTCCGCGAGGCCATCGACTCGGGCGACCTGCCCGAACGCCGCCTCGACAGCTACCGCAAGCTGCTGCGCGAGAACCAGCGCATCGTCGCCAAGACCGACGCCCGCGCCCGCGCGGAGATCCGGAAGGAGAGCAAGCGCCGAGGAGCCGTGGGCCGAGAGGCCATGGCCTCCAAACGCCGCGGCCTGAGGTAACCGCCCTCCCGCGCCCCCAACCCTTTGGGGGCGCGGGGAACCACACGGCAACCCCCACCCCGCCCCGCCCGCCCGCCCGCACCCGGCACACCCCCCCCGAACCCGACGTCCGATTTCCGCTAGCACCACCCCCCACCCCGGGCGGAGACTGGACCACGTGATGGACGAAGACACCAGGTACGAGGCCGTACGCAGCAGAGACGCCCGCTTCGACGGCGCGTTCTTCTTCGCGGTCGAAACCACCGGCATCTACTGCCGCCCCAGCTGCCCGGCCGTCACCCCGAAACGCCGCAACGTACGCTTCTACCCCACCGCCGCCGCCGCGCAGCGCTCCGGCTTCCGGGCCTGCCGCCGGTGCCGCCCGGACGCGGTCCCCGGCTCCGCCGACTGGGACGTCCGCGCCGACGTCGTCGGCCGGGCCATGCGGCTGATCAGGGACGGCGTGGTCGACCGCGAGGGCGTGGCGGGCCTCGCCACCCGGCTCGGCTACAGCTCCCGGCAGGTGCAACGCCAGCTCACCGCCGAACTGGGCGCCGGCCCGGTCGCCCTGGCCCGCGTCCAGCGCGCCCACACCGCGCGGGTGCTGCTCCAGACCACCGGCCTGCCGGTCACGGAGATCGCGTTCGCGTCCGGCTTCGCCAGCGTGCGGCAGTTCAACGACACGATCCGCGAGGTGTACGCGCTCACCCCGAGCGACCTGCGCACCACCGCGCCCGGACCCGCCCGGACCGACACCCTGCCGACCGGCACTCCGGAGGCCGGCACCCCGGCGACCGGCACCCCGACCGCCGGGATCCCGCTGCGGCTGGCCCACCGGGGGCCGTACCACGCCGCCTCCGTCTTCGATCTGCTGGAGCGCGAGGCCGTGCCCGGCGTCGAGGAGGTCACCGGGACACCCGGCACCCGCACCTACCGCCGTACCCTCCGCCTGCCCTACGGCACCGGCATCGTCGCCGTCGGCGAGCGGACCGGCACCTCCGGCTCGGCCACCCATCCGGGCGGCTGGCTGGAAGCCCAGCTCCACCTGACCGACCAGCGCGATCTCACCACCGCCGTGCAACGCCTGCGCCGCCTGTTCGACCTGGACGCCGACCCGTACGCCGTCGACGAGCGGCTCGGCGCCGACCCCCGGCTCGCCCCGCTGGTCACCGCCCGGCCCGGACTGCGCTCACCCGGCACCGCCGACCCGGACGAACTGGCGGTACGCGCCCTGGTCGGCCCCGCCCGCGCCGGGGAACTGGTCCAGCGGTACGGCAAGGCGCTCGACGCGCCCTGCGGCACCCTCACGCACCTCTTCCCCGAACCGGCCGTCCTCGCCGGCGCCGAGCCCACCGGTGCGCTCGGCGCGCTGACCGCCGCCCTCGCCGACGGCACCGTACGCCTCGACCCCGGGGCCGACCGGGACGAGGCGGAACAGGCGCTGCACGCCCTGCCGGGCCTGACCCCCGAGGCCGTCGCCGCGATCCGCACCCGGGCCCTCGGCGACCCCGACGTGGCGCCACCCGGCGCCGATGCCCCCGCCCCCTGGCGCCCCTGGCGCTCATACGCCGTACGACACCTGCGGACCGCAGGAGAGCTGGAGTGACCACGATGTCCACCGAGACCACCGAGACCACCGAGATCACCGAGACCACCGCCACCACGGCAGCCACCGGGATGCCCCCCACCCCCGCCACCCCTGTGCCCGTCCCCGGCCCCGTCCACTACACCCGCCTCGAAAGCCCGCTCGGTGAGCTGCTGCTGACCGCCGACCCCGACGGAACGCTGACCTCCCTGTCCGTGCCCGGGCAGAAGGGCGGACGGACCGTGGAGGAGGGCTGGATCCACGACCCGGCGCTGTTCCGCGCGGCCGGAGAACAGCTCGCCGCCTACTTCGCGGGGGAGCTGAAGGAGTTCCGGCTGCCGCTGCGCGCGTCCGGCACCGCCTTCCGTGAGCGGGTGTGGGACGCGCTCGACACCGTCCCCCACGGGGCGACCACCTCGTACGGCGAGATCGCGGCCCGCATCGGGGCCTCGCGTGCCGCCGTCCGGGCGGTCGGCGGGGCCGTCGGCGCCAATCCGCTGCTGATCGTCCGGCCGTGCCACCGGGTGATCGGCGCGGACGGGTCGATGACCGGGTACGCGGGGGGTCTGGAACGGAAGCTGCGGCTGCTGGAACTGGAGGGCTCCCTCTGAGACGGCCGCCGCCCCGCACGCATCCGGGTCAGCCCGCGAGCACCGCCCCCAGCCACGCCGCCACGATCAACAGACAGGTGAAGAACTCCGTCAGCACACTGGAGCCGCCCGAGCGCATCGCCTGGCGCAGGGCGGCCCTCGCCTCACCGGGGCCGCCCAGCCGGAGCCGTTCGCAGAGATAGATCCCGGCCATGAAGCCCGGGATCGCCCCGACCACCGGGACGAGGACGAAGCCGAGGACCGCGCCCACCCCCGCGAACACCGCCGTACGAGGTGTCGCCCCGGACTCCGCCAGCCGCCTCGGCGGCAGCGCCCACCGCACCACCTGCGCGACCAGCAGCGCGAGCGACGCCCCGACCAGCACGCCCCACGCGACCGGCCCCGGTTCCTTCAGCGCCCACCACAGGACCGCGGCCCACACCAGCCACGACCCCGGCACCCCGGGCACCAGTACTCCGCACAGGCCGAGCAGCAGGACCACGCCGACCAGCAGGAGTTCCCACACTTCCATCTGCCCAGGGTGCCGGAGGCGCCCGGAACGCGCAGGTCCGCGAACCGGCCGGAGTACCATCCCCCGCACGCCGGGGCACTACCCCTCGCGCGCCACCCAGCCCCGTTCGTAGGCGTGCCAGCCCAGTTGCAGCCGGGTCGTCACCCCCGCCAGCTCCATCAGGCGCTTCACCCGGCGCTGCACCGTCCGCAGCCCCAGATCGAGCTGCTTGGCCACGCTCGCGTCGGTGAGCCCGGCCAGCAGCAGGGAGAGCAGCTCCAGATCGGTGCCGTCGGGACCGTCCGGGCCCTGCTCGGTCACGCCCGTCGCGCCGAGCCGCAGCGGCAGCGCCTCCCGCCACACCGACTCGAACAGCCCGCACAGCAGCTCCAGCAGCCCGCTCGCGTGCACCACCAGCGCGGCCGGTTCCGCCGACGGCGCGGTCAGCGGCACCAGCGCCAGCGAGCGGTCCGCGACCACCAGCTTGGTCGGCACCCTGTCCACCACCCGCACCTGCTCGCCCCGCCCCAGCGCCGCCGTCAGCTCGGTGATGCCGTCCGGCTGGTCCAGCACCGCCCGTTCCACCACCACCCGGTAGCGCACCCCGCGCCCCGTCGCCTGCTCCTCGGCGTCGTTCTCCGTCCCGGTGACCACCACCGGGTCGCCGGTCACCAGCGCGCACACCTCGGCACCGGCGCCGAGTTGCAACTGGAGGAACCGCTGGGAGACCGCCGCCGCCCCGCTGACCACCTCGATGAGATCGTGCACGGCCGGTTCCGAGGCCGCCGCCCGGTACTCCTCGGAGAGCAGGGCCGCCGCCAGTTCCGCCTGCTCCAGTTCGTGCCGCCGCTGGGTGAGCAGCGCGCCCAGCGCCACCCCCGGCGGGGCCGCCACCCAGCGGCCCGGACGCGACGAGGACTGCGCGGCCAGTCCGCGCGCCTCCAGCCGGCGCAGCGCGTGCTCGGTGTCCCGCTCGCCCAGCGTCAGCCGCCGCGCCAGATCGGGTACGTCGGCCGCGCCCACCGCCACCAGCGCCCGGTACGCCGACTCGTGTGTTCCGTCCAGCCCTATCGCCGCCAGCATCAGGCGCCGCACCTCCCGATTCGTCGGCCTCCCGCGGGGGCGGTGGCGGAAAGCAGCCACGGCGCAAACCCGCCTCGGCCCATCATCGCCGTACCGACGGTCACTCTGCCAAGGTGGGGCGACGGCGACCTACGTCACCGCCCCCGGTCAAGAGGGCCTTTTCGGCCTGGTCCGGCCGGGTCCCCCGAGCGTCGTCGGGCGGTTCTCCCGTGGGGGGTGGAGCCGCCCGACGGCCTCGGGACGGCCCCCGCGCCCCGGCCTTCGGCCCATGCGTTTTTCCACATGCCCCGTTTTTCCGGGGCCCGTCCGGTGAGAATGACGGGCATGAGCCATCGAGGGGGAAGGCCCACAGGTCCCGAGGACGACTGGTGGGGGCAGTTGTACGACGGCCCCACCGACGACACCGGTCCCACGGCGACCAGCGACTCAGTGGACGACCGCTTCGCCTCGGCCCCGAGCGCGACGCCCCCTCTCTCCGACGCCCCACCCCTACGGGGCCCGACCGCCCCGAAGCCCTCCCCGCCGGGCCCGACCGAGCCGAGGCCCACCCGGCCCGAGCCCGCGCCCCAGGCCGCCGCTCGACCGGAGCCCGACGCGCGGCCCGAGCCTGCCCCCTCGCCCCGGCCCACGGTGCGGCCGGAGTCTGCCGACCGGCCCGAGGCCGCCGCCCGGCCGGTGTCTGTCGTCCGGCCAGAGCCCGACGCGCGGCCCCAGGCCACCATCCCGCCCCAGCCCGCCGACGCCCCATCGCAGGCCGACGACCGGCCCGAGCCCGCCCCCTCGCCAGGGCCCGCCGCCGGGGCGGAGTCTGCCGCCGGGCCGGAGTCTGCCGCCGGGCCGGAGTCTGCCATCCCGCCCCGGGCCGAGGCCCGTCCCCAGGCCGCCTTCCTGCCGGAGCCCGAGGCGCGGTCTGAGGCGCGGTCTGAGGCGCGGCCGGAGGCTGACGCCCGTCCCGAACCCGCCACCTTGCCCCAGCCCGCCGCCGGGCCCGAGCCCACCGACCGGCCCGAGCCCACCGACCGGCCGGCACCTGCCGACCGGCCCCAGGCCGCAACCGGACCCGTGCCCGTGCCCGCCACCCCATCCCAGGCCGCCACCGGGCCGGAGCCCGACGCGCGGCCCGATGCTGACGCCAGGCCCGAGGCCGCCCCCTCGCCCCCGCCCGCCGTCCGGCCGGTGGCCGCCACCTGGCCCGTGCCCGCCACCCCATCCCAGGCCGCCACCGGGCCCGAGCCCGACGCCCGACCTCAGCCCGCCACTCCGTCCAAGCCCGCCACTCCGTCCCACCCCGCCCCCCGGCCCGGGTCCGCCGCTCCGCCCCTCCCCGCCACCCGGCCCGGGTCCGCCACTCCGTCCCACCCCGCCACCCGGCCCGGGTCCGCCAACCCGCCCCTCCCTGCCACCCGGCCGGAGGCCACCCGGCGGCTCGGGTTTGTTCGTCGACGTGCGCCCTGGGAGCGGCCTCTGTCCACGGAGAGTGGTCCTCAGACCTTCCCGCCTCCGCCGCCCCCGGCACCGGATCCGGTACCGGCTCCCTCCGTCGGTCACGTGGGTTCCGGGCCGCCCACCTATGACCCCGAGCCCACCGCGCTGCCCGTCGCCGATCCGGAGGACCTGGCGGGGCTGGTCGCGGACACCGTGCTGGACGGCGCCCATCACGGAAGCTGCGTCCTGCGCGCGGTGTCCGTGCGGGGCGACTCCGCCCGCTACCGGGGCGAGCCCCGCCGCGACGCGCTGCTCACCGCACGCTTCGGGGCGGGGGAGGAGGCCCTGGTGCTGGTGGCGATGGCCACCGGCGTGCGGGCCACCCCCGGGGCGCACCGCGCGGCGGCCGAGGCGTGTGCCTGGATCGCCCGGGCCGTGGGCCGCAGCCACTCCCGACTGGCCGAGGACCTGCGGGCGGGTCGGCGCGGCGACCTCAAGTCCGGTCTGCACCGGCTCACCGACCGCAGCCTCGGCAGACTCCGCGCGGGCGCCGCCGACCAGGGGCTGCGCCCCGAGGAGTGGTCGGCCAGTCTGCGCTGTCTGCTGCTGCCGGCCGACCCCGGGTGCCGTACCCGGGTCTTCTTCGGCGTCGGCGCGGGCGGGCTCTTCCGGCTCCGCGACGGGGTCTGGCAGACCGTCGAACCGCAGCTCACCGAGATGGCCCCCGACGCACCGCCCGCCGAGACCCCCGAGGGCGACCGGCTCACCATGGACCTCGGCCTCCCCGTCCCCCCGAGCCCGTACGAACCGGCGCCCGGGCCGCCCCGCGCGCCCTTCCGCTTCCGCGCCTCGGTGGCCCGCCCGGGGGACACCCTGCTGATGTGCACGGACGGGCTCGCGGCACCGCTGCGCGACGAGCCCGGGCTGAGCGCCCATCTGACGGACCGCTGGTCGGCGGCCGGGCCGCCGGGCCTGACGGCGTTCCTCGCGGACATACAGATGCGGGTCAAGGGGTACGCGGACGACCGTACGGCCGCGGCCGTTTGGGAGGCGTAACCGGTTTCGATGTGCGTGGATGGAACCCGAGGGATCCACGGAGACCGAAGGGGCACCGCAGTCATGGCCAAGCAGAACGTCGCCGAGCAGTTCGTCGACATCCTCGCCCGCGCCGGAGTCAAGCGGCTGTACGGGGTGGTGGGCGACAGCCTCAACCCGGTGGTGGACGCCGTCCGCCGCAACCCCGCCGTCGACTGGGTGCACGTCCGCCACGAGGAGACCGCCGCGTTCGCGGCCGGTGCCGAGGCCCAGATCACCGGCAAGCTCACGGCCTGCGCCGGCTCGTGCGGCCCCGGCAACCTCCATCTCATCAACGGCCTGTACGACGCCCATCGCTCGATGGCCCCCGTGCTGGCCCTCGCCTCGCACATCCCGTCCGCGGAGATCGGGCTCGGCTACTTCCAGGAGACCCATCCCGACCGGCTGTTCACCGAATGCAGCCACTACAGCGAGATGATCTCCCACCCGAAGCAGATGCCCCGGGTGCTCCAGAGCGCCATCCAGCACGCCGTCGGACAGAGCGGCGTCAGCGTGATCACCCTCCCCGGGGACATCGCGGACCACCCCGCCCCCGACAAGCCGCTGGAGACCGCCCTCGTCACCTCCCGGCCCACGATCCGCCCCGGCGACGCCGAGATCGACCGGCTCGTGGACCTCATCGACCGCGCCGAGAAGATCACCCTCTTCTGCGGCAGCGGCACGGCGGGCGCGCACCGCGAGGTGATGGAGTTCGCCGGGAAGATCAAGTCCCCGGTGGGCCACGCCCTGCGCGGCAAGGAGTGGATCCAGTACGACAATCCGTACGACGTCGGCATGAGCGGGCTGCTCGGCTACGGCGCCGCCTACGAGGCCACCCACGAGTGCGATCTGCTGATCCTGCTCGGCACGGACTTCCCGTACAACGCCTTCCTCCCGGACGACGTGACGATCGCCCAGGTCGACGTCCGCCCCGAGCGGCTCGGCCGGCGCTCCAAGCTGGACCTCGCGGTGTGGGGCGATGTGAAGGAGACCCTGCGCTGTCTCACCCCGCGGGTGAAGCCCAAGGAGAACCGCCGCTTCCTCGACAAGATGCTCAAGAAACACGCGGACTCGCTGGAGAACGTCGTCAAGGCGTACACCCGCAAGGTGGAGAAGCACGTCCCGATCCACCCCGAGTACGTCGCCGCCGTCCTGGACGAGATGGCCGACGACGACGCGGTCTTCACCGTCGACACCGGGATGTGCAACGTCTGGGCCGCCCGCTACATCTCGCCCAACGGACGCCGCCGGGTGATCGGCTCCTTCTCGCACGGCTCGATGGCCAACGCGCTGCCCATGGCGATCGGCGCCCAGTTCGTGGACCGGGGCCGGCAGGTCGTCTCGATGTCCGGCGACGGCGGCTTCTCGATGCTGATGGGCGACTTCCTCACCCTGGTCCAGTACGACCTGCCGGTGAAGGTCGTCCTCTTCAACAACTCCTCCCTCGGCATGGTCGAACTGGAGATGCTGGTCGCCGGGCTCCCGTCGTACGGCACCACCAACAAGAACCCCGACTTCGCCGCCGTCGCCCGTGCCTGCGGCGCCTACGGGGTGCGGGTCGAGAAGCCCAAGCAGCTCGCGGGCGCCCTCAAGGACGCCTTCCGGCACAAGGGGCCCGCCCTCGTGGACGTCGTCACCGACCCCAACGCGCTCTCCATCCCGCCGAAGATCAGCGCCGAGATGGTCACCGGCTTCGCGCTCTCCGCGTCGAAGATCGTGCTGGACGGCGGCGTAGGCCGGATGGTCCAGATGGCCCGCTCCAACCTGCGCAACGTACCGCGCCCCTGATCCGTCGCGGAACGTCGCGGTCCGCTGTCGATCCGGCCGCCTCCCGTTCGACGTCCTGATGTACGGCACTCCGCCGCACCACGACCATCCGACCGGACGGGACGAGGACCCCCCATGGACCAAATGCTGAGAGTCATGAACTTCACCGTCTCCCGGGACGGGATCGGCGCCGGTGAGGACCAGAGCCTGGAGCGGCCGTTCGGCCACGCCCGTCCCGAACAACTGCTCGCCTGGGCCGGGGCCACGGCGAGCTGGCCCGGCCGCACCGACCCCGGCGGCACCCGCGGCCTGGACGACTACTTCACCCGGGACTTCTCGCGCAACATCGGCGCCGAGATCATGGGCCGCAACAAGTTCGGGCCCCAGCGCGGGCCCTGGCAGGACCACGAGTGGCGCGGCTGGTGGGGGGAGGAGCCCCCCTTCCACACCCCGGTGTTCGTCCTGACCCACCACGAGCGCCCCTCGTTCACCCTCTCCGACACCACGTTCCACTTCGTCGAGGGCGACCCGGCCACGATCCTCGGACAGGCGCGGGAAGCGGCGCGGGGCCAGGACGTCCGGCTCGGCGGCGGGGTCGGTACCGTCCGGCAGTTCCTGGACGCCGATCTGGTCGACACCCTCCACGTGGCGGTCGCGCCGGTGACCCTCGGGTCCGGGCTGCGGCTGTGGGAGTCCCCCGAGGACCTGCTCGACCGGTACCACCTGGAGGTCGTGCCCAGCCCGAGCGGGGTCACCCACCACCTGTTCTGGCGCAGATGACGCCCGGCACCGCCCGGGGCCGCCCGGGCGGTGGGGTCAGGCGTACGGGATCCAGTCCCGGCCGCTGACGTCGTACTGGTAGCGGTCCAGGCCCTTGATCGCGCTGGTGCGGAACGGGCGCCCGTTGTCGTCGATCCGGACCGTGCCGCCGCGCCCCTGCGAGGACCAGTCCAGCTCCAGGTACCAGTCGCAGGCGCAGCCCGCCGTCCGCCCCGTCACCAGCAGCACCTCCGGGTCCGTGCTGGAGACGGTGTACGGCATCCGCACCGCGGGCAGTTCCGTGCCCACGTCGTCGCCCGGCATCGCCCGCGCGATCGGCCGGTCGATGTCCAGGTCGACATCGAAGTAGCGGGGGGTGATGGCGCCGCCGCAGCCCTGGTCCATGGCGTACGAGTTGCCCCGGACCGGCGCCGCGCGCCCCACCACCCGGACCCGCAGCGCCTCCAGCACCACCGTCGTCGCCGACCGCCCCTGCACGGTGATCCGTACGTTCGTGTCCCTGCCGTGCACCGCGCCCTGCGCGGTCGCCCAGCCCCGGGCGTCCTGCGCGGCCGGGGGCGGCGGGACCCGGGCGGGCGGCCGGTCGATGACGTAGTCGTGGCCGCAGCCCAGCGCCCAGGCGTGCGAGTCGGAGGTCCAGGTGAAGGGGAGCCCGGCGGGCGCCGGGTCCTTCGACCCCGCCGCCGCCCCGGCGGACGGCGCCGCCCCCGACGTACCGCCCCCGGCGCCGGACGCGCGGGGCGCACCGGACGCGCTGGGGGAGCCCGTGCCCTTCCCGTCGCCGGCACCGTCCGCGCTGTTCTTGTCGCCCTTGACGGAGGGGCCGGTCGAGTCGCCGGGCGTGGGCGTCCCGGTCGCCCGGAACACCTCCGGCGTGGAACCGGATGAGGACGACGCCCCCACCGCTTCCGGCCGCCGGTCGGCGGGCAGCCCGGAGAGCGTCCCGAGGGTGGCGAGCAGCGTGGCGCAGACGGCGGCGGTGGCGATGACCGTACGACGTCGGCGGAACCAGGGGGCGGGCTCGGCGGCTGCCCCGGTCCCTGCGGCTGCTTCGGCTTCCCCGACCGCCTCGGCTTCCCCGGCCGCCTCGGCAACCGCAGGAGCGGCTTCCGCCTTTGCCGTCTCCTGCGCCGCCGTTCCCGTGTTCCGGGGCCGTTGGCGGGCCGCCACCGCCAGCAGCCAGGCGCGGTGCAGTTCGTGCCGTTCCTCCGGGGCGGCCCCGCACAGCGCGGCGAACCGTTCCACGGGGGCGAACTCCAGCGGCACCGTGTCGCCGGCGCAGTAGCGGTGCAGCGTGGAGGTGTTCATGTGCAGCCGGCGGGCGAGCGAACCGTAGCTGCGGTCCGTGCGCTCCTTCAGCCCTCGCAGCAGGGCCGCGAACCGCTCGACGTCGTCATGGTGGGCCGACACCGTTCTCCCAGCTTCCGTGGACGGACCTTCAGGGGTGTGCGGCGCTGCGGGACGGTCTCCGACGGTATCCCAGGCACCTCATATATGTGCACGTCAGATGGGCTGGGATGGTTCCACCGTCCGGGAAGGTTGCGGCGGTTCAGCGGGAGCGCGGATGCTCTTGGAACACCACTCGCGCGCCCCTTCCGGCGCGCTCTCATCAGGGGGAGTCCACTTGTCCATGCGTACCCAGGTCGGCCGGACCACAGCGCTCACCGCGTTCTCCGTCGCCGCCTTCACCGCCGCCGCGGTGCTCGGCGCTCCCGCCGACGCAGCGCCCTCGGCGGCCCCTTCGCCCGCGTTCCTGTCGGCGTCCCAACTGCCGCCGCACCCCTCCTCCGCGTGGACCGCGGGGCGGGTCACCGACGGGGTCCCGGACGAGTTGCGGCTCTGCCTGGACGAGGTGTTCCGGGGCTACGACTCCCGCTACCGCCCCTTCCGCACCGATCTCGACGCGAGCGCCCGTCAGTTGACCATCGTCACCGGCACGGCGGCCAAGGCCAAGGCGCTGGCCGACCGGATGAACCGGGAGATCCGCACCTGCGCCGAGCGCATCGAGCAGAGCGACCCCGAGGTGCGGGCGAGCTACCGGGGCTACGGCACGCTGCCGGTGGAGGAGGGCGCCCGGGTGCACGGGCTGCACACCGAGACCTCGTGGGGCGCGACCGACATCCGGCTGCTGTCGGTGGGCCGGGACGGCAAGGCCGTGACGGTCGTGGACTGGTCGCAGCTCGGCGACTTCTCGGACGCGCCGGTGCCGGCCTTCAAGAAGACGACGACCACGGCGGTCAACAAGCTCTACTGACGCCACCGAGCGCGGTTTCGCACCAGCTCCGGTGAGGCGCGGGCGACGGGGGGAGCCCGCGCGCGCAGGACGGGGCCGCCCTCCCGCCACGGGGGTCGGGAGGGCGGCCCCGTCGCCCTGCGGTCCGGACGGAGCACCTCGCTCCGTCCGGACCGCTCATATCCGTCCGGACCGTACATCTCGGTACGGAGCACCCATACGATTCCGGCCAGATTCACGTGCACGCGGGCGCGCGCCGTGGTGGTGCCGGAATCGGCGTGTCCGGATCGATCCGCCCCCGCTGCACCCCCGCTCCACCACCCGCACGCCCTGATGCATGCCGCGAAACGGGCCGCCGGGCGAACTCCCGTGGTCCATGAGTCGAACTCATGTCGCACCGAGGCCGTTCCGGCGCTCCGCGCGCCTCTCCACGATGGCCGAACACCCGGGCCTCAACCCTTCGCCATGACTTGCCCGGTGGTTGATGGGGCAAGGATCCCCGTGAACGTGTTCGACAGGAGGGGAACCGAGATCGGCACGCGGGCGGGGGTCATGAAGAGGCAAGTACGCGGGGGCGGTCCGACGGTCGTCGGGGTCGGCCCGCGCATCACGGGGGTAGGGATTCCGGAAGCTCCAGGAGGGGGACCGTACGAGCCGCGATTGCGGCGCCGACTCGGCCGGGCGGATCTGCGGGCCGTTCCCGAGGCACGCAGGGCACTGCGTGAGCTGCTGAGCGGCTGGGAGCGGCCCGAACAGTCGCAGATCGCCGAGTTGCTGACGAGTGAGCTGGTCACCAACGCGCTGGTGCACACCGACCGGGACGCGGTGCTGACCGCCGAGGTGGGTCCGCGCGGACTGCGGGTGGAGGTGCGGGACTTCGTGGCCCAGCGCCCCCGGCCCGGCGCGCCGGGCCCGCACGACGGGACCAACGGCCGGGGCCTGACCCTGGTGGAGTCCCTCGCGGACGCGTGGGGCGTACGGTCCCACGGGGTGGGCAAGTCGGTCTGGTTCGAACTGGGCGCCGAGGCGGCCTGAGCGCGGTGCACGGCCAGCGGGACCCAACGGGACGGGGCGCGAACCGTCTCCGGTCGCGCCCCGTCCCGATGGTGTGGTCCGTGCCGGTGCCCTTCGTGTCCCGGCCGTACCGCGGCCCGGCCCTCGGCCGGACACCGCTCGTGCTGCGGTTCGGCTAGCCGAACTGCTGCTCAAGGTCCTTGAGCTTGCGCTCCAGGGAGTCCAGGCGCGGCAGCGCCATGGTGTCGTCCTCCGCGGTCAGATCGACCGTGATGGGGTCAGTGCTGGTGCGGACGGGCTGCAAGGAGGGCCGCTGGAGTACGGGCAACTGCTCCGGGGTTTCTATGGCAGGCTCCGCGGCGGCGCGTTCGGCGCTCTGCTCCGCGGCGGGAAGCTCCGCCTGGCGGCCGTGGCCGCGTCCCACGAACTTCTGGTGCCCCCGGCTGATGGCCTTGAGCTGGGCCCGCTCCAGGCGCTCGGCCTCGCGGCGGCGCAGCCGCTCGCGCTCCTTGACCTTCTTGTCCTCGCGGACCTCCTCGACGGCCTCGTCCAGGCTGCGCACTCCTTCGAGGAGCATCAGCGACCATGCCCTGTACGTCTCGCGCGGGGCGCGCAGCCAGCGCACTATCCGGATCTGCGGCAGCGGACGCGGCACGAGGCCCTGCTCGCGCAGCGCGGCCCGGCGGGTCTGCTTCAGCGCGCGGTCGAAGAGGACCGCGGCCGACAGGGACATGCCGGCGAAGAAGTGCGGGGCGCCCGCGTGACCGATGCCCCGCGGCGCGTGCACCCAGTTGAACCAGGCGGCGGCGAAGGCGAAGGTCCACACGAGTATCCGGGAGCCGAGCGCCGCGTCACCGTGGCTGGCCTCGCGCACCGCGAGCACCGAGCAGAACATGGCGGCGCCGTCCAGGCCGAACGGGACCAGGTACTGCCAGCCGCCGCTCAGGCCGAGGTTCTGCTCGCCGAAGCCGACCAGGCCATGGAAGGAGAGAGCGGCGGCGACCGCCGCGCAGCAGAACAGCAGGACGTAGGAGACCGTGCCGTACATGGCCTCCTTGCGCCTGCGGCGCTCCTCCGCGCGCTCCCACGAGTCGTCCGCCTTCGTGTCCTTCCCCGCGGAGCGCTTGCCGCGCTGGAGCACCGCCACCGCAACCAGCATGCCCAGGAGCAGCACGGCGCCCGGAAGCAGCCAGTTAAGCGATATGTCGGTCAGTCTCATACTGGGGGTCCCTCGCATTGGGATAGGGCGTATCGCCCGCCATAGTGGCCCAAACCCAGCGGCCCTCAGAGGGTTTCGGGGCAAGAGGCCGCCAAGGAAGGCAGTGAGGGGTGCCCAGGGCGGCGTTCTGCTCGAACTGCCGCTTGAGGGGCGGGAGTTGAGTTCGAAGAAGACTACCCGTACGGGTGGTTCCAGGGGAACTTCTCGCAACGTGTGAGGAAGCTGTGAAGTTTTGCAGACTGTACGGGGTCCGCTCGCGCAGGATCTTAGCGGGTCCGGCGCCACGCGCGTCCCCGGGGGGCCCTGAACGACCGTCAGGCGGTCGCCTCGGCCATCAGTTTGACGACCCGTTCGGCGTCGCAGGAGCGCGGGCAGGTCGCGCAGACGTCGTCGGGGCGCAGGGTGTAGTACATGCAGCACGTGACCCGGTCCCGGGTGGGCAGCGCCTCGCCCGCCGGGCCGGTCAGCACCCGGAACGCGGCGGAACCGGCGTACGGCTTGACCGTCCCCGGCATCAGCAGGTCCAGTTCCCGCTCGGCCCGCTCCTTCTCGCCCTCGCCGAGCAGTCCGGCGATGTACCAGAGCCCCTCCACGATTTCGTCGGTCGCCATGCCCCACAGGGCCCGCCCCCGGCGCCGCATCCGCGGCCCGAAGGCGCCGAGGACCGGCTCCAGGTGCTCGGCGACCGCGGCCCGCACCTCGTCGCGCAGCGCCGCCTCGTCCGCGACCACCCGGGCGCCGGGCAGCGCGGCGGCGGGATCGCCGGGCAGACAGGCGAAGGACCCGGTGCGCACCGCCATCCGGGACTCGTCGCGGTGGTACGCCACCTGCGCCACGGGGAAGCGCGGCACGCGGCGGTGCACGAACCAGGGCACGGTGATCAGCAGACAGGCCGTCCAGGCGTACCGGTGCAGACCGAAGCTGGCGACCACGTCCGGGCGGCCCGGCTCGCCGTAGTCCCGGCGTATCTGGGTGTCGTCCCAGGCGAGGAAGGTGTCCAGCGCGGCCCCGCCCTCGGAGAGCGCCCCCGCGGAGACCCAGCCGTCCCCCTCGGGGACCGGCTCGCCCTCGGTCAGCTCCCGGATCGAGAGCCAGGGGTAGACCTCGGCGAGACGGGCGAACGAGTCCGCGACGGACGACGAGGGCAGAGGCATACCGGACCACCGATGCGCGAGCGATTAGAGGTAAGCCTTACCTTACCCACTCTGTTCGAAATTTGAACTGCCCGGTTCTGCGCCTATGGTGCTTGACGGACGAGTAACAACCCGCCGTAATGACCCCAAGTGCCGACAAGCCCGGAGGAGGGCCCGTGAAGCAGGGTGTGCAGGACACCGCCCGGACCGGGGCACCGCCGCGGTCCACCGCGGTCCGGGTCCCGCCCCAGGCACGTCCCGAGGACGACGCCGTACGCGAGCGCGGCGACCTCACCGGGGCCGTGCGCGGTGAGCACACCCACAGCGAGCCGCCCCTGCCGCGGCCGGTCGTCCAGCGCTCCTCCGTGCGCGGCCAGATACTCGCCGCCCTGCGCACCGCCCTGCTGGCCGGCGAGCTGTGCCCCGGCGAGGTGTACTCGGCGCCCGCCCTCGGCGAACGCTTCGGCGTCTCCGCGACCCCCGTCCGCGAGGCCATGCAGCAGCTCGCCCAGGAAGGCGCCGTGGAGGTCGTCCCCAACCGGGGCTTCCGGGTGGTCCAGCGCGACGCCCGTGAACTGGCCGAACTCGCCGAGGTGCGGGCGCTCCTCGAAGTGCCGGTGCTGATGCGGCTGGCGCGGACCGTCCCGGCCGAGGACTGGGCCGAGCTGCGCCCCGCCGCCGAGGCCACCGTCCGCGCCGCCGCGACCGGCTGCCGCGCCACCTACGCCGAGGCCGACCGCGCCTTCCACCGCGCCCTGCTCAGCCTCTCCGGCAACGAACAGCTCGTCCGCATCGCCGGCGACCTCCACCGCCGTACCCAGGCCGGAACCCCCGCCCCCCGAGGCCGCACCGAACTCATGGCCGACGCCGCCCACCACGCGGCCCTCCTGGACGCCCTGATCGCCGACGACCTGGACTCCGTCCACTTACTCATCGCAGAAATCTTCAGATCCCGCCCCTGAAAACCCCGCCCCCGCCGTCCCACCCGAAGGGGCGCGGGGAACTGCGCGACCAGCCACGACGATCCGGCCAGCCGCTCGACGGCCGATCGCGGAGATCACCCCCGGCCCCTGAAAACCCCGCCCCCGCCGCCCCACCCAAAGGAGCGCGGGGAACTGCGCGACCAGCCACGACGATCCGGCCAGCCGCTCGACGGCCGATCGCGGAGATCACCCCCGGCCCCTGAAAACCCCGGCCCCGCCGTCCCACCCGAAGGGGCGCGGGGAACTGCGCGACCAGCCACGACGATCGGCCGGCCGAACAACCACCCCCACCACCCCCCACCCCTCCCCAACCCCAACCTCACGCAGAAACCGCCGGAGGCAACCGCCCCGCCAACCACGTCGGCACACCCCCCAACAACCGGAACAACCGCCGAGCCTCCTCCCGCAACCGAGAGGCTTCCGGTTCGGACTCCGTGTCGGCCAGCGAGGCCAACGCGGGAGCCGTCCCGACGAGATACCCCAGCTCCTCCCGGATCCGCAGCGACTCCGCGAACCCGTGCCGCGCCTCCGCCAACTCCCCGTCCCGCAGCGCGAGCCCCGCCAGATGCCGCCAGGTGAACGACAGCAGCAGGGTGTCCGACCGGGCGGTCGCCCCGGCGTGCGCCCGCCGGTACGCGGCCCGCGCCGACTGCGGCGACCGGGCCAGGTTCTCCGCGAGCAGCCCCCGCCGGAAGTCGAGCAGCGCCCGCCCCGCCGCGTCCGGCGGGATCAGCGCCGCCGCCCGCCCCAGCGCGGCCCGCGCCTCGTCGGCCCGGTCCCGCACCGCCAGCACCGTCGCCGCGTAGGCCAAGTACCCGCGTTCACAAGCGGCGGCACCCCGCTCCTCGTCGCTGTGCGCGACCGCCTCCGCCGTCCGCAGCGCGTCCTCCGCCTCCGGCCAGCCCTGCTCGGTGTACAGACACCGTTCCACCAGCAGCGCGGCCCGTTGCAGCGCCGCGGCCGGCGTGTCCGGCCGGAGCAGTTCCGCGGCGTCCGTCCAGCAGGCGCGCGAGCGCAAGCGCCACACCGCCGTCTGGAGCGGATCGTCGTCTGCGGTCGTTCCGGCACCAGACATGGCGGTATGCGCCACATTGCCCTCCCCGAGCACGCCGTCGAGCTGTTGAGTGTCCGCATTCCAGCACTTGCGGCACCGCCGGGCCAAGAGGGTGGGTGAAGGATTTCACAAAGTCGTGGGAACTTGGACCCCCCGGAGGTTTCGGCTCCGGCGGGCCCCGCACGGTTCAACTCATGCGCAACGCGAGGAAGAAGTCCAGCTTGTCCTCCAGCCGCGACAGGTCGCGCCCGGTCAACTGCTCGATCCGCCCCACCCGGTAGCGCAGGGTGTTGACGTGCAGATGCAGCCGGGCCGCGCACCGTGTCCAGGAGCCGTCGCAGTCGAGGAACGCCTCCAGGGTGGGGATCAGCTCGGCGCGGTGCCGCCGGTCGTACTCCCGCAGCGGGTCCAGCAGCCGGGCCGTGAAGGCGCGGCGCACGTCGTCCGGCACGAACGGCAGCAGCAGCACGTGCGAGGCGAGTTCCTGGTGGCCCGCCGCGCACACCCGGCCGGGCCGGGCCGCGGCCACCCGCCGGGCGTGCCGGGCCTCCTCCAGCGCCCCGCGCAGCCCCTCCGCCGAGTGCACGGCCGCGCTCACCCCGAGGGTGACCCGCCCGTCCTCCTCCAGGCCGGCCGTCAGGGGGTCCCGTACGGACTCCAGGAGGGTCTCGGCGAGGATCCCGGTCTCGGAGCCGTCGTGCTCGGCGGAGACGGCCGGCAGCGGCACCAGGGCGACGGCCTCGTCCCCGGTGTGCGCCACGGCGATCCGGTCCGAGGGCTCCGGGCCGGGGGCCGACGGGTCGGCCAGGATCTCCTCCAGCAGGGCCTGGGCGATCGGGCCGCCCTCGCTCTCGGCCCAGTCCCACTCGACCCGGGCCACCACGACCTGCCAGTGCGGGGCCGCGCCGAGCCCCGGCAGCAGCACCGGCGCCGCGACCCGCAGCCGGGCCGCGATCTCGGCGGGGGCGGCGCCCGCCTGGACCAGTTCCAGGACCTCCTGGGCGAGCCGGCGCCGTACCGTACGGGCCGCTTCCTGGCGGTCCCGTTCGACGGCGATCAGCTGTGTGACTCCGTGCACAAGGTCCAGCCGCTCCTCCGGCCAGTCCCCGGCGTCCGCCTCGACCGCCAGCAGCCAGTCCGAGAGCACGCTCTCGCGCACGTCCCGCGACGCCTGCGGGGAGCGCCCGCCGCCGCGGATCGGGAACAGCGAGTACGTCGTCGTACCGATCCGCGCGCGATGCGGGCCGCGGCGTCCGGTGCGCACGGCGGCCAGGTGCTCGGCCGCGAGCCGGGCGCACACCTCCGCGGACAGCGCACCCCCCACGCCCCCTTCAGCGCCCCCGCCCCCGTCCCCGTCCACGCCCCCGTCCTCCACCGACCCCGCGCTCCCGGTGCTCCCCGCATCCCCCGTGCTCCCCGCGTCCCCCGGTCGCTCCTCCTCGGGCCCCGCGATCAGGCGCCCGGTCGGCGACAGCACCCAGGCCCGCAGGTCCAGGTCGGAGCCGAGCAGGCCGAGGACCACATCGGGGCCGCCGCCCGCCGGGCCGGAGGTCATCATCCGCCGGTGCCGGTCCACGACCGCCGCGAGGTCCCCGGCGCGCTCGCCGGACACCTGCCGTACGACATGCTCGGTGACGGTCGCGAAGGCCACCGACTCGTGCACCGCGAACAGCGGCAGCCGGTGCCGGGCACAGGCCGCGACCAGATCGTCCGGCACCTCGCCCAGCTCGGCCTCACCGGCCGCCAGCGCCGCCACCCCGGCCTGCGTCAGAAGCCGTACGAACGGCTCGGAGTCCGTGGCGTCCCGCCGCCAGGCGAGGCCGGTGAGCACCAGTTCGCCGCCGCTGAGGTACCGGCTCGGGTCGCGCAGATCGGTGGTCATCACCCCCCGCACGGCCCGGTCCAGCTCCTCCTCGCCGCCCAGGAGCCTCAGACCCAGCGCGTCGGTGTCCAGCAGGGCGCGCAGCCGCATCTCGTCGCCGCCGTTCCATGTCTCGAAAACTACGATGAACAGTGTGGACCGCGGGCGTGCAGCCGGGGCCCGCGTTTCTCAGGGAAAACGGAGAGGTTACAGAGCCCCTCTGTTCATACGAATCTACAAGATGACCACGCTGGCCAGCCAACTCCTTCATGGTTTCGGTGACTGACCCCGGTGGAGCACACCACGGTGTACTGACCCCACTCCGCGTGAACAGAATCAGGACGAGCCGGGCCCGCCGCACCCGATCTGGCTCATTTCCGCACGACGTGCAACGCACGACGCACGACGCACGACGTATGGCGCACGACGCACGACACCGCATCGAGCGACGCGACACGAAGCCGTACGACACCAGACCCGGACGTACGACACCAGACCCAGAAGAGAGCCGGTCATGGACTTCCTTCGCCCCGCCAGCTGGGAGGAGGCGCTCGCCGCCAAGGCCGAGCACCCCACCGCGGTCCCGATCGCGGGCGGCACCGACGTGATGGTCGAGATCAACTTCGACCACCGCAGGCCCCCGTACCTGATGGACCTGAACCGCATCGAGGACCTCTCCGCGTGGGAGGTCGGCGCCGACAGCGTCCGGCTCGGGGCCTCCGTCCCCTACACCCGCATCATGGAGCACCTGCGGACCGAACTGCCGGGACTCGCCCTCGCCTCCCACACGGTCGCCTCCCCGCAGATCCGCAACCGCGGCGGCGTCGGCGGCAACCTCGGCACCGCCTCCCCGGCCGGTGACGCCCACCCGGCGCTGCTCGCCGCGGGCGCCGAGGTCGAGGCGGCCTCGGTGCGCGGCACCCGCCGTATCCCCATCGACGACTTCTACACCGGCGTGAAACGCAACGCGCTCGCGCCCGACGAACTGATCCGCGCGATCCACGTCAAGAAGGCCGACGGACCGCAGCAGTACTCCAAGGTCGGCACCCGCAACGCCATGGTGATCGCGGTCTGCGCCTTCGGGATCGCCCTGCACCCCGAGACCCGGACCGTGCGCACCGGCATCGGCTCGGCCGCGCCCACACCGGTGCGGGCGAGCGCCGCCGAGGAGTTCCTGAACGCCGCGCTGGAGGAGGGCGGCTTCTGGGACAACGGGAAGGTCGTCACCCCGTCCGTCGCCCGGCGGTTCGCCGATCTGTGCGCCGCCGCCTGCAACCCGATCGACGACGTCCGCGGCACCGCGAGCTACCGCCGGCACGCCGTCGGTGTGATGGCCCGCCGGACCCTGACCTGGACCTGGGAGTCGTACCGCGGCGCCCGCCGCACGAGCGAGGGAGCTGCGTAGATGCGCGTCAACTTCACCGTCAACGGACGCCCGCAGGAAGCCGACGACGTCTGGGAGGGCGAGTCCCTGCTGTACGTGCTGCGCGAGCGGCTCGGCCTGCCCGGCTCCAAGAACGCCTGCGAGCAGGGCGAGTGCGGCTCCTGCACGGTCCGCCTCGACGGCGTGCCGGTCTGCTCCTGCCTGGTCGCCGCCGGACAGGCCCAGGGCCGCGAGGTCGTCACCGTCGAGGGCCTCGCCGACCACGCCCACCAGCGCGCCCACGGCACGACGGGCCACACCACCGAAAGCCGTACCGCCGAAGGCCGTGCCACCGAAGGCCGTACCGCCGAAAGCCGTACCACCGACAGCCGTCCCACCGACAGCCACGGCGCCGCCGCGCTCGCCCCGATCCAGCAGGCGTTCATCGACGCCGGAGCCGTCCAGTGCGGCTTCTGCACCCCCGGACTGCTGGTCGCCGCCGACGAGATGCTGGAGCGCAACCCCGACCCCAGCGACGCCGACATCCGCGAGGCCCTCTCCGGCAACCTGTGCCGTTGCACGGGCTACGAGAAGATCATGGACGCGGTCCGCCTCGCGGCGGCACGGCAGGGACAGGAGGTCTGACGATGCCCGTGAACGGCGCCCCCGACGGCACGCCCACCCAGGTCACCCAGGGCTCCCAGGGCTCCCCGACCAAGGGCGGCATCGGCGAGTCCACCCTCCGCCCCGACGGCACCCTCAAGGTCACCGGGGAGTTCGCCTACTCCTCCGACATGTGGCACGAGGACATGCTGTGGGGGCAGATCCTGCGCTCCACCGTCGCCCACGCCGAGATCCTCTCCATCGACACCGCCGAGGCCCTCGCCACCCCGGGCGTGTACGCCGTACTCACCTACGACGACCTGCCCACCGACGTGAAGCACTACGGGCTGGAGATCCAGGACACCCCGGTCCTCGCCCACGGCAAGGTCCGCCACCACGGCGAACCCGTCGCCGTCGTCGCCGCCGACCACCCGGAGACCGCCCGCCGGGCGGCGGCGAAGATCAAGGTCGACTACCGCGCGCTGCCCGTCATCACCGACGAGGCGTCCGCCACCGCCCCGGACGCGATCCACGTCCACGAACACCGCGACGACCACCACGCCGGACATGTCCCGCACCCCAACATCGTGCACCGCCAGCCCATCGTCCGCGGCGACGCCGCCGCGGCGGCCCGCCGCGCGGACGTGATCGTCAGCGGCGAGTACACCTTCGGCATGCAGGACCAGGCGTTCCTCGGCCCCGAGTCCGGGCTCGCCGTCCCCGCCGAGGACGGCGGGGTGGACCTCTACGTCGCCACCCAGTGGCTCCACTCCGACCTGCGGCAGATCGCCCCCGTGCTCGGCCTGCCCGAGGACAAGGTCCGGATGACGCTGGCCGGGGTCGGCGGCGCCTTCGGCGGGCGCGAGGACCTGTCCATGCAGATCCACGCCTGTCTGCTGGCCCTGCGCACCGGTAAACCCGTCAAGATCGTCTACAACCGCTTCGAGTCGTTCTTCGGCCATGTCCACCGCCACCCCGCCAAGCTCTTCTACGAGCACGGCGCCACCTCGGACGGCAGGCTCACCCATGTGAAGTGCCGGATCGTCCTGGACGGCGGCGCCTACGCCTCCGCCTCCCCGGCCGTCGTCGGCAACGCCGCCTCGCTCGGCATCGGCCCCTACGCCGTGGACGACGTCGACATCGAGTCGATCGCCCTCTACACCAACAACCCGCCCTGCGGCGCCATGCGCGGCTTCGGCGCGGTCCAGGCGTGCTTCGCCTACGAGGCCCAGATGGACAAACTGGCGGCCCGGCTCGATATGGACCCGGTCGCACTGCGGCAGCTCAACGCCATGGAACAGGGCACGCTCCTGCCGACCGGCCAGCCCGTGGACTCCCCGGCCCCCGTCGCCGAACTCCTGCGCCGCGTCAAGGCCATGCCGCTGCCCCCGGAACGCCAGTGGGAGTCCAGCGAGGGCGCCGACGTACGGCAACTGCCCGGCGGCCTGTCCAACACCACCCACGGCGAGTCGGTCGTCCGCGGGATCGGGTACGCGGTCGGCATCAAGAACGTCGGCTTCTCCGAGGGCTTCGACGACTACTCGACGGCCCGGGTCCGCATGGAGGTCATCGCCGGTGAGCCGGTCGCCACCGTGCACACCGCCATGGCGGAGGTCGGCCAGGGCGGTATCACCGTCCACGCCCAGATCGCCCGCACCGAACTCGGCGTCGCCCAGGTCACCATCCAGCCCGCCGACACCCGGGTGGGCAGCGCCGGTTCCACCTCCGCCTCCCGGCAGACGTACGTCACGGGCGGCGCCGTCAGGAACGCCTGCGAACTGGTCCGCGAGCAGGTCCTGGAGCTGGGCCGCCGCAGGTTCGGCTCCTACCACCCCGCCTGGGCCACCGCCGAACTGCTCCTGGAGGGCGGCAAGGTCGTCACCGACGCCGGGGAGGTCCTCGCCGATCTGGTCGACGTCCTGGAGGACAGGTCCGTCGAGGCCGAGGAGGAGTGGCGGCCCCGCCGGACCGAAGCCTTCGACCTGCGCACCGGGCAGGGCAACGGCCACATCCAGTACTCCTTCGCCGCGCACCGCGCCGTCGTGGAGGTCGACACCGAACTCGGCCTGGTCAAGGTCATCGAACTGGCCTGCGCCCAGGACGTCGGCAAGGCCCTCAACCCGCTCTCGGTGATCGGCCAGATCCAGGGCGGCACCACCCAGGGCCTCGGCGTCGCCGTCATGGAGGAGATCGTGGTCGACCCGAAGACGGCCAAGGTCAGGAACCCGTCCTTCACGGACTACCTGATCCCCACCATCCTCGACACCCCGACCATCCCGGTCGATGTCCTCGAACTCGCCGACGACCACGCCCCTTACGGACTGCGGGGCGTCGGCGAGGCTCCCACCCTCTCCTCCACCCCGGCGGTCCTCGCGGCGATCCGCGCCGCGACCGGGCTGGAGCTGAACCGGACCCCGGTACGCCCGGAGCATCTGACGGGCACGGCGTAACACCGCACCCGGCGACCGCGGCCCATCGCATCCGGCGACCGCGGTCCACCGCGACCGCCGGACGCGGGAACCACCGCACACCGGCGCCGGGCGGGCCGCTCGCTCACGGCCCCCCCCGGCACCCTCCGTCCCTCCATCCCTCCGTCCGTCCCTCCGTCCCCCCGTTCGTCTCGGGCCGTCCCCCGGGTCGGGCACGTCCCGAATCCCGTGACCGCCGTACGGCGGTGCTCCACACGGGTGCCCCTGTGAACCTTGGGAGCAGGCCCATATGACCCAGCAACTGGAGCCGAAGAGCGTCGCGCAGGACGCGGGTGACGGAACCCGTGTCCCCGCCGGACGCTCCTGGCTCGACCGGTACTTCCACATATCCGACCGAGGCTCAACCCTCGCCCGCGAGGTCCGCGGCGGCGTCACCACCTTCATGGCGATGGCGTACATCCTGCTGCTCAACCCCCTGATCCTGTCCGGCGAGGACGCGGCGGGGGGCACCCTGGCCCGGTCGGGGCTGATCACCGCGACCGCCTTCGCGGCGGCCCTGACCACCCTGTTGATGGGCTTCGTCGGCAAGGTGCCGCTCGCTCTCGCCGCCGGACTCTCCGTCTCCGGGGTCCTCGCCTCCCAGGTCGCCCCGCAGATGACCTGGGGCCAGGCGATGGCCATGTGCGTGATGTACGGGGTGGTCATCATGCTGCTGGTCGTCACCGGCCTGCGCCAGATGATCATGAACTCGATCCCGGCGGCGCTGAAGCACGCCATCACCATGGGCATCGGCCTCTTCGTGGCGCTGATCGGCTTCTCCAAGGCTGGGTTCGTGCACCAGGGCGAGTCCACCCCGGTCACCCTGGGCCCCGCCGGTGAGCTGACCGGCTGGCCGGTGCTGCTCTTCGCCCTCACCCTGCTCGCGATCTTCATGCTCCAGGCCCGCCGCGTCCCCGGCGCCCTCCTCATCGGCATCGTGGGCGGCACCCTGGTCGCCGTTCTCCTCAACGCCCTCGGTGTCATCGACCCGAAGCAGTGGGCGAGCGGGGCGCCCGAACTGAGCGGTGGCGCGGTCTCCCTGCCCGACTTCTCGCTCTTCGGCCAGGTGGAGTTCGGCGGCTGGGGCGAGGTCGGCGTGATGACGGTCGGCATGATCGTGTTCACGCTGGTGCTGGCGGGGTTCTTCGACGCGATGGCGACCATCATCGGCGTGGGCACCGAGGCGGAACTCGCCGACAAGGACGGCCGGATGCCGGGTCTGTCCAAGGCGCTGTTCGTCGACGGCGCGGGCGGGGTCGTGGGCGGGGTCGCGGGCGCCTCCGGCCAGACCGTGTTCGTGGAGTCCGCGACCGGCGTCGGCGAGGGCGCCCGTACCGGGCTGTCCTCGGTCGTCACCGGACTGTTCTTCGCGGCCTGTCTCTTCTTCACCCCGCTCACCGCGATCGTGCCGGGCGAGGTGGCCGCCGCGGCGCTGGTGGTGATCGGCGCCATGATGATGATGAACGCCCGGCACGTCGACTGGTCCGACCGGTCCACCGCGATCCCGGTCTTCCTGACCGTCGTCGTCATGCCGTTCACCTACTCCATCACCGCGGGCGTGGCGGCCGGTGTCGTCTCGTACGCGGCCGTCAAGCTCGCCGAGGGCAAGGCCCGGCAGATCGGGGCGTTCATGTGGGCGCTGACCGCGGTCTTCCTGGTCTTCTTCGCCCTCAGCCCGATCGAGAGCTGGCTCGGCGTGCGGTAGCGCCGTCGTCCGCGCCGACGCCCCCTTCGACACCGTGAGGAGACCGACACATGCTGGACATCGCCGAGGAGCTGGACCGGTGGGTCGGGCAGGGCCGCGACTTCGCCGTCGCCACCGTGGTCGCCGTGGGCGGCAGCGCCCCGCGCCGGCCGGGCGCCGCCCTCGCGGTGGACGGCGACGGCACGGCGGTCGGCTCGGTCTCCGGCGGCTGTGTGGAGGGGGCGGTCTACGAACTGTGCCGCCAGGCGCTCCAGGACGGCCTCCCCGTCCTGGAGCGCTTCGGCTTCAGCGACGAGGACGCTTTCGCCGTCGGACTGACCTGCGGCGGCGTCATCGACATCCTGGTGGTCCCGGTGCGGACGGGCGACCCCGGCCGGCCGGTGCTGGCCGCCGCCCTCGCCGCCGCCGCGCGGGGGGAGGCGGCGGCACTGGCGCGGATCGTCTCCGGCCCCTCCGCCCTGCGCGGCCGGGCCCTGCTCGTACGCCCCGACGGCTCCTACGACGGCGGTCTCGGCGACCGTCCCGAACTGGACCGCACGGTCGCCGCCGAGGCCCGCGCCTTCCTGGACGCCGGCCGCACCGGCACCCTGGAGATCGGTGCCCGTGGCTCCCGCTGCGGGGCCCCGCTCACCGTGCTCGTGGAGGCGTCCGTACCGCCCCCGCGGATGATCGTCTTCGGTGCCGTCGACTTCGCCTCCGCCCTGGTGCGGGTCGGCGGGTTCCTCGGCCACCACGTCACGGTCTGCGACGCCCGCCCCGTCTTCGCCACCCGTACCCGCTTCCCGGAGGCCGACGAGGTCGTGGTCGACTGGCCGCACCGCTATCTGGAGTCGACCGACGTCGACAGCCGGACGGTGCTGTGCGTGCTCACCCACGACGCCAAGTTCGACATCCCCCTGCTGCGGCTCGCGCTGCGGCTGCCGGTGGCGTACGTCGGCGCGATGGGCTCGCGCCGCACCCACCTGGACCGTGAAAGGCGCCTGCGGGAGGTCGGCGTGAGCGAGCGGGAACTGGCCCGGCTGCGCTCGCCCATCGGCCTGGACCTGGGCGCCCGTACGCCCGAGGAGACGGCGCTGTCCATCGCGGCGGAGATCGTCGCCGCCCGGCGCGGCGGCTCCGGGGTCCCGCTCACCGGGGCGCACACCCCGATCCACCACGACCCGCCGAGGGCGCCGGTGCGGCGGATCGGTTCGGTGGCCTGAGCCGCACCGCGGCCTCCCGATCCCGGTGCGTGAACAGCCGGGCCGGGCGGTCCGCTACGCCGTCCGCAACAGCCGGTTCACCGCCCGCCCGAACACCGCCCGTGCCGTGCGTTCCAGGAGCGGGTCGAAGAGGCGGGGGAGGAAGCGGACGCCGAGTTCCTCGTGCCAGCGCACCCGGGCGCGACCGCCGGGCCCGGGCAGGACCTCGATCTCGGCCCAGCCGAGCACGACCCGTCCGCGCTTCTCCAGTCGGCAGCGGCCCGGGGTGTCCGCGCCGGGCGGCTGCCACACCGTGATCTCCATGCGGTCGTCGAAGCCGAGCGGGCCGAGTCCCGAACGGGCCACGACGACCGTCCCCGTACGGCTGGGCGGCGCGGTGGCCACGAAGACCCGGGTCAGCGGGACCGCGTCCCCGTGCCGGGGCCACTCGGTGAGCCGGCGCCACGCCTCGGCCGGTGGCAGCGGGGCCGTGCGTTCGAGCAGGAAGCTGATCACGAACGCATCCTAGGCAGGCCCACCCGCCCCCACCGCTCCCGTCCACCGCTCCCGCGCGCCGGTCCCGCCGACCGGTCCTGCCCACCGCTCCCGCCCGCCGGTGCCCGCCGGTTCGGTCTACCGGTACACCTTCCCCGGCTCCGCCTCGCCCGGGGCGAGCAGCTGGGGCACGGTCACGAACACGTACCCGCGCTCCTTGAGGGCGTCGATGATGCCGGGCACGGCCGGGACGGTCCCGTCGTAGATGTCATGCAGAAGGATGATCCCGTCCCGCGAGGTCTGCTTCAGCACCCGCTCGCGGATCAGGTCGGAGTCGGTGGTCTGGTAGTCCTTCGCGGTCACCGTCCACAGCACCTCGGCCAGGCCCAGCTCCTTGGAGATCCGGTGCACGCTGTCGCCCGTGCGGCCCTGCGGCGGGCGCATCAGCGTCGGCGCGCGGCCGATGAGGCGCTCGATCTCCTCGTTGGTGCGGGTCAGTTCCTCGCGGATCTCGTCGTCGTCCAGCTCGGTGAGGATCCGGTGGGTCCAGGTGTGGCTGGCGACCTCGTGCCCCTCGTCGGCCATCCGCACCACCAGCTCGGGGTAGGTGTCGATGTGCCGCTTGCCGAGGAGGAAGAAGGTCGCCGGGACCCGCTTCTCCTTCAGGATGTCCAGCAGCTTCGTGGAGTGCTCGCTCGGACCGGCGTCGAAGGTCAGCGCGACGCACTTGGCCTTGCGGCAGTCGACGCTGCCGAACCGGTCCCCGGCGTCGGCGGCGGTGTCAGCGCGGACACTGCTCGGCGCCGTGGTCTCCACGTTCGCGCAGCCCGCGAGCGCCAGGGTCAGCACGGTCGCTGTCAGATACGTCGCCGCAGTTCGGAACCGGCGCCCCGGTCTTTCCATCTTGTTGCTCAGAGTGGGCATACCAGGACTATACATAGGTAGTATAGACGGCGTTCATAGTGGGTGGAAGATCACCTTCCGGACCACCTTCCGGACCACTTCCGGACCACCTTCCAGGTCACCTCCCGCACCACCTCCCGCACCACCCCGGGACCTCTTCCGGGCTCTCGCGTCAGCGATCCGTATGCGTCCCGCCCCGCACCGTCAGCGTCGCGTCAGGGACCGTCCCGGCCCCCCGGTCCCCGGGCATAGCGTCATCCGTGAGCCCCGGACCGCCTCCCCGCGTCCGGGGCGCTCATCGCTCCCGACCGAACGAGCCCGGCCTCCAGGAGGCACCCATGGCAGACACCCTGTGCGACGACGACCCGGAGCCCTCCCCACCGTCCCCGGCCGGACCGCTGTACGTCCCGGTCCGTCCGGGACCCTCCGGGTGCGCGGCCCGGTTCTTCCGGACCCCGCTCGGCGACCGCACCGCTGTCGCCTTCACCTCCGAGCGCCGTCTGACGGCCACCCTCGGCACCGGCCACCTCTGGATCCGGCTCGCCGAGCCCGCCCTCCGCGCGCTGACCGAGCCCCTCGGTGTCACCGCCCTCACCGTCGACCCCCAGCTCTCCGCCCCCGTGCCCACCGCACGGCCACGCCGCCCCGGACACCCGGCACCGTCCGGGGCCGGCCGGCGCACCTGGACCGCCCCCGACACCGTGGCCGCCCGCCGGGCCACCGGTGCCGCCGCACTCGTCGAGGGAAGCGCACGATGACCACCGTCCACGACACCACCGTCACCGCCACCGCCGACGCCCTGTCCGTGTGGCCGGCCTCCACCACCGAACCCCTGCCCGGCGAGGTCACCGTCGGCGGGGTCCCGCTCACCGAGGTCGCCGACCGCTTCGGCACCCCCGTCTACGTCCTCGACGAGGCCGAGGTGCGCGACCGCTGCCGCACCTACCGGCACGCCTTCCCCGACGCCGGTATCCACTACGCCGCCAAGGCGTTCCTGTGCCGGGCCATGGTCCACTGGGTGGCGGAGGAGGGCCTGGGCCTCGACGTCTGCTCCGCCGGAGAACTCGAACTCGCCGTCACCACCGGGTTCCCCGCCGAGCGCATCGTGCTCCACGGCAACGCCAAGACGCCCCGCGACCTGGAGAGCGCGCTGCGGCTCGGTGTCGGCCGGATCGTCATCGGCAGCCCCTCCGAGATCGCCCGGCTCGCCGCCGCCGTAGGACCCGACGGCCACCAGAAGGTGATGGTGCGGGTCGTGCCCGGTGTCTCGGCGGGCGGCCACGAGAAGATCCGCACCGGCACCGAGGACCAGAAGTTCGGGCTCTCCATCGCCGACGGCTACGCCCAGCACGCCATCACCCGCATACTCGACCAGCCCCAGCTCGAACTGACCGGCCTCCACTGCCATCTCGGCTCGCAGATCACCAGCGTCAAGCCCTATCTCGCCGCCGTGCGCCGGCTGGTCGGCCTGATGGCCCGGCTGCACCACCAGCACGGCCTCACCCTGCCCGAACTCGACCTCGGCGGCGGCCACGGCATCGCCTACCGCCCCGGCGAACCCGCCCTCGACCTCACCGCCCTCGCCCGCAAGGTCCGCGCCGAACTCACCGGCGCCTGCACCGCCGCCGGCCTCCCCGTCCCCCGGCTCCTCATCGAACCGGGCCGGGCCGTGGCGGGACCGGCGGGCATCGCCCTCTACCACGTGCTCGCCGTCAAACGCACCGGCCGCCACACCTACGTCGCCGTCGACGGAGGCATGAGCGACAACCCGCGCCCGGCCCTGTACGGCGTCCGCTACGCGCCCCGGATGATCGGCCGCGCGGGCGGCGCCCCCGCCCCGGTCACCGTCGTCGGCCGGCACTGCGAGGCGGGCGACATCCTCGCCGCCGACGTCGAACTCCCCGAGGACATCCGCCCCGGCGACCTCCTCGCGGTCCCCGTCGCCGGTGCCTACCACCTCTCCATGGCCTCCGGGTACAACCTGGTCGGGCGTCCGCCCGTCGCCGCCGTCAGCGACGGCCAGGCCCGGCTGCTGGTCCGCCGTGAGTCCCTGGAGGACATCCGCGCCCGCGACATCGGGTTGTAGCGGGGCGCGGACGGGGGAGGGCCGAGGGCCGGGAGAGGCGTACACCGCGTACGCCTCTCCCGGCCCTCGCCCTGTCACCGCGCTACTTCGGCCCCGGCTCCGGCGCGATCTCCGCCCGCACGGTGCGGGCGGCGGACACCAGGTGTTCCAGGGAGGCCCGGGTCTCGGGCCAGGCGCGGGTCTTCAGTCCGCAGTCGGGGTTGACCCACAGGCGCTCGGCGGGGATGGCCCTGAGCCCGGTGCGCAGCAGGTCGGCCGCCTCCTGCGCGCCCGGTACCCGGGGGGAGTGGATGTCGTAGACGCCGGGGCCGGCCTCGCGGGGGTAGCCGTGGGCGGCCAGTTCGCGGGCGACCTGCATGTGGGAGCGGGCCGCCTCCAGGCTGATGACGTCGGCGTCGAGGTCGTCGATGGCCTGGACGATGTCGCCGAACTCGGCGTAGCACATGTGGGTGTGGATCTGGGTGTCCGGCCGGACCCCGGCCGTGGTCAGCCGGAACGCCTCGGTGGCCCAGTCCAGGTAGCCGGGCCGGTCGGCGGTCCGCAGGGGCAGGGTCTCGCGCAGTGCGGGTTCGTCGACCTGGATGACGGAGGTTCCGGCGGCCTCCAGGTCGGTGACCTCGTCGCGCAGGGCGAGCGCCACCTGGCGGGCGGTGTCGGCGAGGGGCTGGTCGTCGCGGACGAAGGACCAGGCGAGCATGGTGACCGGCCCGGTGAGCATGCCCTTGACGGGGCGGGTGGTGAGCGACTGGGCGTAGGTGGTCCAGCGCACCGTCATGGGGCGGGGGCGGGAGATGTCGCCGGCCAGGACGGGCGGGCGGACGTAGCGGGTGCCGTAGGACTGGACCCAGCCGTGCTGGGTGGCGAGGTAGCCGGTGAGCTGTTCGGCGAAGTACTGGACCATGTCGTTGCGTTCGGGCTCGCCGTGCACGAGGACGTCCAGTCCGGTCTTCTCCTGGAAAGAGATCACCTCCTGGATCTCTGTCTTGATGCGGTCCTCGTAGCCGGCGGTGTCGATACGGCCCGCGCGCAGGTCGGCGCGGGCGGCGCGCAGTTCGTCGGTCTGCGGGAAGGAGCCGATGGTGGTGGTCGGCAGCAACGGCAGCCCGAGGTGGGCGCGCTGCGCGGAGGTGCGCCGCGCGTAGGGCTGCGAGCGGCGGGTGTCGGTGGCGGTGACCGCGGCGGCGCGGTCCCGGACAGCGGGGTCGCGGGTGATCGGGGAGTGCTCGCGGGAGGCGAGGTCGGCGCGGTTGGCGGCGAGTTCCGCGGCGATGGCGTCGGTGCCCTGGGCGAGGCCCTTGGCGAGGGTGGCGATCTCCGAGGTCTTCTGCCGGGCGAAGGCGAGCCAGCGCCGCACCTGGGGTTCGATGTCCCGTTCCAGGCCGGTGTCGAGCGGGACGTGCAGCAGGGAGCAGGAGGCGGCGACGTCGACGCGGTCGGCCAGGCCCAGCAGGGTGGCGAGGGTGGACAGGGAGCGGGAGAAATCGTTGATCCAGATGTTGCGGCCGTTGACGACCCCGGCCACCAGCCGCTTGCCGGGCAGCCCGCCGGCCGCCGCCAGCGCGTCCAGGTTCGCGGCGGCGGCTTCGGTGAAGTCCAGCGCCAGTCCCTCCACCGGTGCCTTCGCCAGCACCGGGAGGGCTTCGCCGAGATGGTCGAAGTACGACGCCACCAGCAGCTTCGGCCGGTCGGTGAGGGCGCCGAGGTCGCGGTAGGCGCGGGCGGCGGCGTTCAGTTCGGCCGGGGTGCGGTCCTGCACCAGCGCGGGCTCGTCCAACTGCACCCACTCGGCGCCGGCCGCCCGCAGATCGGCCAGGACCTCGGCGTAGACGGGCAGCAGCCGGTCCAGCAGGGTCAGCGGCTCGAAGTCGGCGGCCACCCCGGGCGCGGGCTTGGCGAGGAGGAGGAAGGTGACCGGCCCGACCAGCACCGGACGCGCCGCCAGCCCGAGCGCGAGGGCCTCCCTCAACTCGCCGACCTGCTTGCCGGGGTCGGCGCTGAACACCGTGTCCGGGCCCAGCTCCGGGACCAGGTAGTGGTAGTTCGTGTCGAACCACTTCGTCATCTCCAGCGGCGCCATCTCCTGGGTGCCGCGGGCCATCGCGAAGTAGCCGTCCAGGGCGTCCGCGTCGACCGCCGTCCGGTGCCGGGCGGGGATCGCGCCGACCATCACGGTGGCGTCCAGGACGTGGTCGTACAGCGAGAAGTCACCGGTGGGGACCTCGGTGATGCCGGCGTCGGCCAGTTCATGCCAGTGGGCGCGGCGCAGCGCGGTGGCCGTCGCGGTGAGTGCGGTGGCGTCGGTGCGGCCCTTCCAGTAGCCCTCGATCGCCTTCTTCAGCTCCCGGTGCCGTCCCTGGCGGGGGTAGCCGTACACAGTGGCCTGGGTCGCCGCGGCTGCGGACGTGCGGGTCACGGAGATCTCCTTCGCGAGATGAATCCCTGAGATCCCGGGGACGGGACGGGGGCGCGAAGGGTGACGGGACCGGACGGAAGCGGCCTTCGGCCGTCCGCTCGGTCTGTACGCCGACCCGCCCACGAGGTCACCGGGATGTCCGCGCGCGAGTGGTTCGCGCACGGGCAGATGGCAGGTCTTCGGACTCGCGGGCACGTTCCCCGGTGGCACACCGGAGGACACCTACAGGCCGTCGCTTCCCAGACCCCGAGGGGTCCAGTGCGTATGACGGCGGTCGTTCCCGCTCACCGCTGCGGGGCAGTCCCGGATTCCCACCGGGTTCCCTCTTACGACGCCTCCCGCCTGGCGGACGGGGCGAACCAGCTGCACCGGCCACCTTAACCGCACGGCGGCTCGTAGCGCAGTGGGGTGAGCTGATGGACGTCGTAGCGCAGCCGCAGGGCGGCGACGGCCGCGTGGTCGATCTGATCGCCGTCGGCGGCCAGGAGGTCCATCAGTTCCTCGAAGTACCGCTCGTGCGCCGGGGGAGGGGCGGCCTGGAAGAGCACCCGGGCCGGCGCTCCGCCCGGGTTGGCGAAGGCGTGCGGACAGCCCGGCGGTACGAACAGCAGAGTGCCGGGGCCGGCCCGCACCGCCCGTTCGCCGGACGCCGACTCCCACTCCCGCCAGCGGTCGGGCGTCCGCACCAGCGGTTCGAAGGCGAGCACCTCCAACTCGCCCTCGATGACGTAGAACAACTCCTCGCTGTGCGTGTGGGTGTGGGCGCCCACGTCGAATCCGGGCGGGACGACGACCTCGAAGGTGGAGGCGGTCCGGGAGTGCGCGCCGGTCACCTTGAAGGTGACGTGCTGGGCGGCGGCGGCCATGGTCCGGCCGCCGCCGGGCGGCAGCACCAGCCCGGCGGACGGGACGATCGCGGTCATGCTCCTCCGCTCACGAGGGGGTCCGTGTGCGCGACGGCTCCTGCGTTCACGAGGGGGCCCGTGTGCGCGACGGCCTTTTCGCTCATGAGGGGCCCTCGGTGGCCACGGCCGGGGTGTCGCCGCTGCGCTCCGTGGGGTCGGGCGTGTCGGTGACCCAGCGGCCCAGGGAGATCTCCGCGGTGATGCCGGGGCCGAAGCCCGCGATCATGCCCAGCGCGCCGGGCGGGCAGCCGCCCTCCTCGAACAACCGTCGCAGGGCGTCCAGGACCACCGCGCTCGCGATGTTCCCGTAGTCGGCGAGGGTGGCCCGGCTGAAGCGGAACTTCTCCGGCGGGACGGCGAGATAATGGCTGAGGTCGTCCAGGATGCGCGGGCCGCCCGCGTGGATCAGATAGAAACCCTGTGTGCTGACGTCCCGCTGGTGCTGGGCGGCCAGGGAGGACAGCGCGGGCGCCAACTGCTTCATCGTGCCCGGGACCCGCCGGTCCAGCATGAAGTGGAAGCCCGTGGGACGGACCCGGTAGGCGATCCAGTCCTCGCTGTCCGGCACCAGGTACGAGCCGTTGGCCTCCAGACTCACGCCCGTTCCGCCGGAGCCGCGGACCACGGCGGCGGCCACCGCGTCCCCGAACAGTCCGTTGGAGAGCATGTTCCCCACGGTCAGATCGGTCGGCTGGTAGCACAGCGAGCAGAACTCGCAGGCCACGATGAGGGCGTTGGAACCGGGGTGGGCCGCGCAGAAGTCATGGGCGCGGTTGATGGCCGCGCCGCCCGCCGCGCAGCCGAGCTGGGCGATGGGGATCTGACGGCAGTCGTAGCGGAACCCCAGGGCGTTGATCATCCAGGCGGTCAGCGAGGGCATCATGAAGCCCGTGCACGAGACATAGATGATGACGTCGATGTCCCGGGGGCCGAGCCCCGCGTGGGCGAGGGCCCGCTCGACCACGTCCGGGACGCGCGCCTTCGCCTCCGCCTCGTACGTCTCCGTACGCGCCTCTAACCCCGGGTGCCGCAAGGTCTTCTCCAGCGGCTGCACGACATGGCGTTTGCTGACGCCGGTGTTGCCGATCAGACGGAGCGCCAGCGGCAGTTGTTCATGGCCCCTGTACAACGACCGGGCCAGGCTCAGCGTCTGTTCATGCGTGATCGTGTACTCGGGCACGGCCACCGCCGGGCAGCACAGGACGGGCATGGAGTTCCCCCTTCAGAGATGATCCGTTTCAGCGAGATCCGTCTCGGCAGACCGGTCCTTGCCCTTCATGTCCCTGGAACATGCGACAAGCCCACTAAACACCCTCGATAGCGTGAGATGGGCGCCCGTGGGCAAGGGAAGGGGCGCGGGACGCGGGGTGGTGCCGGGGTGCGCGCGGGCGTGCGCGACGCTCGGCGACCGGCGGACCGGTACGACGTAAGCGCCGTGGGCGCCGTCAGGGGCGGGGTTTGTGGGGAGTGCGGGGCGCGCACCCTTTTATTGAATTCAGCGTGCATGGGGTTATTTCTCTGTCATATGCGTCGGCCGGTGCGCGCGTATTTCCGTGTTCCGTTCTTCGGGAAAGTCGAGAAATTCGGGAAAGTCGATCGTCTATTCGAGTAAAGGGAGAACTCATGTCCCAGCAGTCCGCTCAGTCACACGACAGCGTGCGTCCGCCGCGTCCGCCGCTCGTCCTGGACCCCAACGGCGCCGACTGGCAGTCGGAGTTCCGGACCCTGCGCGACAGCGGGTCGGCCGTCCGGGTCGACATCCTCGGGGTGACCGCGTGGTCGGTCGCCGACCCCGCCCTGCTCAAGCAGTTGCTCACCAGCCCCGACGTCTCCAAGGACGCCCGCACCCACTGGCCGGACTTCGGGAACCGGGTCACCACCTGGCCGCTCGCCCTGTGGGTCGCGGTGCAGAACATGTTCACCGCGTACGGCGGTGACCACCGGCGGCTGCGCCGGCTGATCTCCCCCACGCTCAGCGCCCGCCGGATCGCCGCGCTCGCCCCCATGGTGGAGCAGACGGTCTCCGCCCTGCTCGACGGGCTGGCCCCGGACTCCGGGGACACGGTGGTCGATCTGCGGCAGCGGCTCGCCTATCCGCTGCCCATCACGGTGATCAGCCATCTCCTGGGCGTGGCCGACGAACAGACCCTGCACTTCCGTCAGGTGGTCGACGGCATATTCGACACCACGCTCACCCAGGAACAGCAGGCCGCCAACAACGACCGGCTCTTCGCCCTCGCCGACGAACTGATCGTCGCCAAACGCGCCACCCCCGGCGACGACATGACCTCCCTGCTGATAGCGGCCCGGGACGACGAGACCGACGGCAGCGGCCTCACCCACCCGGAGTTGCGGGACACCATCATCCTGCTGATCAGCGCGGGCTACGAGACGACCGTCAACGTCATCGACGAGGCCCTGGTCGCCATGCTCACCCACCCCCGGCAGCTCACCCGGGTCAGGGCGGGCGAGTTCCGCTGGGAGGACGTCGCCGAGGAGACCCTGCGGCTGCAACCGGCCCTGAAGTTCCTGCCCCTGCGCTTCGCCGTCGGCGACCTCACCCTCCCCGACGGGCAGACCATCCGGCGCGGCGAGGCCATCCTCCCCTCCTACGGTCCCGCCAACCGGCACCCCGACTGGCACGGCGACACCGCCGACGCCTTCGACGTCTCCCGCCTCAACAAGGAGCACCTGGCCTTCGGGCACGGCGTGCACTTCTGCCTGGGGGCTCCGCTGGCCCGGATGGAGGTCGCGGAGGCGCTGCGCGGGCTCTTCACCCGCTATCCCGACGTCCGCCTCGCCGTCCCGCACGAGGAGTTACGCCCGCTCGGCTCCATGATCAGCAACGGTCACCAGGCCCTGCCGGTCCGCCTCGGGGCCCCTGGCGACGCCTGAGGGGCTGCCCGGGGGATCGGCTCGTTACCGTGCGGGCCGCCCGCTCCCGCCCCCGGCCCGGTCCCCGTGGTCCAGCTGGGACGCCAGGACCGCCGCCTGCACCCGGCGTTGCACACCGAGCTTGGCCAGCAGCCGGGAGATGTGGTTCTTGATGGTCTTCTCGGAGAGGTACAGCTTCTTGCCGATCTCCCGGTTGGTCAGCCCGTCGCCGATCAGGGCCAGGATGTCCCGCTCCCGCGGCGACAGACTGGCCAGCTCGGGGGCGATCGCCGGGGTCTGGCTCTCGGCCGGGTCGGCGCGCAGCGAGCGCATCAGCCGGGCCGTGGTCGCCGGGTCCAGCATGGACTGCCCGGAGGCGACCGTGCGTACCGCCGAGATCAGGTCGGACCCCCGGATCTGCTTGAGCACATATCCCGAGGCCCCCGCCATGATGGCGTCCAGGAGCGCGTCCTCGTCGTCGAACGAGGTCAGCATCAGACAGGCCAGCTCCGGCATCCGGCTGCGCAGTTCACGGCAGACGGTGATGCCGTCGCCGTCCGGGAGCCGTACGTCGAGCACGGCGACATGGGGGCGCAGCGCCGGGGCGCGGACGAGGGCGTGCGCGACCGTGTCGGCGTCGCCGACCACCGAGATGTCCGGTTCGGCGTCGAGCAGATCGCTCAGTCCGCGCCGTACGACCTCGTGGTCGTCCAGCAGGAAGACCCTGATCGGCTCCTGCTCGGTGAAGGTGCGTGTGTCGGTCATGACGACCCCTTGTTCCCCTGTGGCCTGCGTCGCGGTGTGCCCGGTCGCCGGTGGGCGGTCACCGGGCGGGCCGCGGACTCCCCGGTGGGTCGATCATCGCGCGCCGGGGGCCGGACGCACCAGGGCCGACCGGCCCCAATCGGCCGACCGGGGGGCCGGAGGCCGGGGGAGGACTGAGGGCGGCCGGGGTGCCGTGGCCCGGGGTGCTCACAGCCGTCCGTGGCCCGAGCCGTACGGGGCGTAGAGGTCCAGCAGCCGGGTGCGCGCGGCGTGCAGCCGGTGGGCGAGGACGTCGCCGACCCACTGGGCCACCGCCCGCCCCAGCGCCGGGTCCTCCTCGCCCATCGCCCGTACGGCCCGGGCGTCGAACTCGTAGGCCCGTACCGGTGTCGTCGCCTCCGCGCCCAGATGCCACACATGCGGGGTGAACAGCCAGGACCAGCCGACGAGTTCGTTGTGGCGGAGCGTCTCGATGACGGCGGCCCGGCGGCCGGGGACATGCAGGTCGAGTTCGACGGTGCCGGTGCGGATGATCCAGAACCGGTCGGCGGCGCCGCCCTCCTCGAACAGCCGGGTGCCCGGGCCGAAGGACACCTCGCGGGCGGTGCTCATGAGCCGCTGCCGGTACTCGGCGGGCAGCGCGCGCAGCATGCTGGGCGTGGCGGTCGTCATCATGGTGTGCCTCCGGACGCGGTGGGTACGGCCAGTGCGGTGGAGGGGCCGGCGCGGCGGCCGGGTCGCCTCCTCCAGAGTGCGCCGGGCGCGTCCCCCCGGCCATGGGCCGCCCGGGCCCGCCCACCGGGCCCTTCGGCTCGTACGGCCGGGCCCGCCCGGCATCGGCGGTGGGTGCCCTTCGGCATCGTGCGGGTGGGCCGTCACGGGACGAGGGTGAGCCGTGTCGGGCAGTGACCGACCGTCCCGGCCCCCTCCCGAAGGGATCACGACCATGGCCGTGCACCACCACCCGCACCGCACTCCGGGTCCCCGCCGGCCCTCCCCGCCCTCCCCGCCCGCCCCGCCCTCCCTGTCCGGCGGGCGCGCGTCCGGCGCCGCCGGGTCCGCGGTACGGGACGAGGGCGCGACCGCGCGGCCCGCCGCGTCGGCGTACGCCCTGGCCGGCCTGCGGCTGGTCACCGGGTTCGTCTTCCTCTGGGTGTTCCTCGACAAGACCTTCGGCCTGGGCTACGCCACCCCGTCCGGCAAGGGCTGGCTCGACGGCGGCTCCCCGACCGCCGGGTTCCTCGGCGGGGTGCGCGTCGGCCCCATGGAGTCCGCGTTCCACGCCTGGGCCGGGGCCGCCTGGGCGGACTGGCTCTTCATGCTGGGCCTGCTCGGGGTCGGACTCGCCCTCACCGCCGGGGTGGCGTTGCGGTGCGCCGCCCTCGCGGGCACGGTGATGATGGCGCTGATGTGGATCGCCGAATGGCCGCCCGCCCGGCACCTGTCGGACGGCTCGGCGAGCATGTCGACGAACCCCTTCGCCGACTACCACCTCGTCTACGCCGTCGTCCTGATCGCCCTCGCCGCCGCCTCGGCCGGCGACACCCTCGGCCTCGGCCGGGCCTGGTCCCGGCTCCCGCTCGTCCGCCGCGGCACCTGGCTGCGGTGACCCCGGAGGAGCGGCCCGGGCCGGTCGGACCCCGGCGGGGACCTCCGACCCCTGCCGGGGCCCCGCCCGGGGACCGAGGCTGGAAGAAGGAACCGTCGAGGGTCCGGCGCGACCGGATCCGTCCGTCCGGGGTCCGTCGCAGGGCCCCGTCCAGGAGGTGGAGACCATGACCCGCCCCGTCACCGTCGGGCTCGACGGTTCGCGTGAGAGCCGCGCGGCGGCCGAGTGGGCGGCCCGCGAGGCGCGGACGCTCGGTGCGCCGCTGAAGCTGGTGCACATCCGGGAGCCCGTGCCCGAGCCCCTCGCGGAGGCCCGCGTCGACGGCAAGGAGACCCACCGGCACTGGTCGGAGCGGGTGCCCCGGGAGGCCGCCGAGGGACTGCGGCTGCGCCACCCCGACCTGGAGGTGACCAGCGGACACCTGGACGGCAGGCCCGCCGAACTGCTGGCGCGGGAGGCGGAGGAGGCCGAGTTGCTCGTCCTCGGCTCACGCGCGCTCGGCCCGGTCGGCGGCTTCGTGCTCGGCTCCGTCGGACTCGCCGTCGTGGCCCGCACCGAGCGGCCCGTCGTCCTGGTCCGGGCCGAGGCACGGGCCGCCGACGCACACGCGCCGGACCCGGCGGGCACCCCCTCCGCCGCCACCCCGAACCGGCCCGTCGTCCTCGGCCTCGACACCGCCGACCCCGACGCCGGGGTGATCGGGTTCGCGTTCCGGGCCGCGGCCCGCCTCCCTGCGCATCCTGCACGCCTGGAATCCACCGCCGTACTCCGCGTACGGCCTGGCCGTCGACCCCGCCCACCACGGCTCGATGGCCCAGCAGCGGACCGCCGCCCTGGACGCACCCCTCGCTCTGTGGCGGGAGAAGTTCCCCGAGGTCGAAGTGGTCCGGGAGACCGGCTACGGCAGCCCCGGCCCGCAGTTGGTGGAAGCCTCCGCCGACGCCTCCCTCGTCGTCGTGGGCCGCCGGGACCGGCGGGGCCCCCTCGGCTCCCGCATCGGCGCCGTCACCCACACGGTCCTGCACCACGCGACCGCCCCGGTCGCCGTCGTCCCGCACCCGTCCCGAGGAGCGCAGCCATGAACACCACGGTCGTAGGCGTCCCGCGCGGCCGGGACGAACGGGAGTACCTGCCGGTCGTCGTCGGGGTCGACGGCTCCGGGCCCGGCCTGCGCGCCGTGGACCGGGCGGCCGACGAGGCGGCCCTGCGCGGGGTGGACCTGCGGGTGGTGTACGCCTCCCTGTGGGAGCGCTACGAGGGCAAGGCACTCGCCGACGCCCTCGGCGGGCCCGCCGACGAGGTGCTGGGCGAGAAGGTCGTCCAGGTGGCCGTCCGTCGCGCCCGGGACCGCCGCCCGGCGCTGCGGGTGTCCGCCGGGACGGTGCCGGAGGAGCCCGGGTACGTGCTGGTGCGGGAGAGCCGCAACGCCTGTCTGCTGGTCCTCGGCAGCCGGGGCCGCGGCGCCCTCACCGAGGCACTGCTCGGCTCGGTCGCTCTCACCGTGGCCGGACACGCCCACTGCCCGCTGATCGTCGTCCGCGGCGACGACCACGACACCCGCTCGCGCCCGCGGATCCTCGTCGGTGTCGGGGAGCCGTTCGCCGGCTCGGCGGCGGTGCGCTTCGCCGTCGACGAGGCGCGGCGGCGCGGCGCGGTCCTGGAGGCCGTACGGGCCTGGCGGCACCCCGCGCGCGGCGGCCCGGACCTGGCCCGGCCCGATGAGGAGTCGGCGCACCGGTGCGAGCGGCGGGCGTGGGAGGCGCTGGAGGAGGCGCTCAGGGGTGTGCCCGCCGGGATGGAGGTGCGGCGGCGGGTCGTCGAGGGTTCCGCGAGGACCGTCCTCGTGGACGCCGCGCACGGTGCCGGTCTGCTGGTGGTCGGCGCCCGGCGCCGCCCCAGGACCTTCGGCCTGCAACTGGGCCGGGTGGCCCATCGGGCGCTGCACCACGCGGACTGCCCGGTCGCGGTGGTGCCGGAACGGGATGACGGGCAGAGCGTCGGTCAGCGTCTCGGTCAGAGCTTCGCCGCGTGGTCCGGGACGTAGGTCTGCAGATCGCGCGGCGGACGCTCGTAGCCGGTGGACGGCGGGCGCCGCGGCAGTTCCAGGACGGGCGGCGGGATCTCCTGGTACGGCATCGAGTCCAGCAGATGCGCGATCGTGTTCAGCCGGGCCCGGCGCTTGTCGTCGCTCTCCACCACGAACCAGGGCGCCTCGGTGATGTCGGTGTGCACCAGCATCTCGTCCTTGGCCCGGGAGTACGCCTCCCAGCGGGTGATCGACTCCAGGTCCATCGGGGAGAGCTTCCAGCGCCGCAGCGGATCCTCCAGACGCTTGCGGAACCGCTCCTGCTGCTCAGTGTCGCTCACCGAGAACCAGTACTTGCGCAGCAGGATCCCGTCCTCCACCAGCATCCGCTCGAAGATCGGGCACTGGCGCAGGAAGAGCTGGTACTCCTCCTTGGTGCAGAAGCCCATCACATGCTCGACGCCGGCCCGGTTGTACCAGGAGCGGTCGAACAGCACGATCTCCCCGGCGGCCGGCAGATGCTCGACGTAGCGCTGGAAGTACCACTGGGTGCGCTCGCGCTCGGTCGGCTTCGGCAGCGCGGCGATGCGGGCGACACGCGGGTTGAGATGCTCGGAGACCCGCTTGATGGTGCCGCCCTTGCCGGCCGCGTCCCGTCCCTCGAAGACCACGACGAGCCGGGCGCCCGTGGCCCGCACCCACTCCTGGAGCTTCACCAACTCGGTCTGGAGCCGCAGCAGTTCTTTCTCGTACACCGCGCGCGGGACCTTGGCCGGCTTCGTCGCCTTCGCCGCCTTCGTCGTCTGCTTGTCGGCCATGCCGCCCTCCGCCGCCTACGTTCATGGTCGAACACGTGGACGTCACCGTACGTTCCCGGGGCCGTCGGCGCACCCCGGCCCCGCTCAGATCGCCGGGACTTTGGGCAGGTCCGGGCTGATCTCGAAGACCCCGCCCAGCCGGGTGGCCCGCAGCAGCCGTGCGAACCCCCCGCCGCCCGCGACCAGGCGCAGCCTGCCCTGCCGGGCCCGTACCCGGTTGCGGGTGCGGCACAGCACGCTCAGCCCGGCGCAGTCGATGAAGGTGACCTCGCGCAGATCCAGCACCAGGTCGGGGCGGGGGCCCGAGGTCAGCGCGTCGAGCCGGGCCGCGAGGGGTGCGGCGGTCATCAGGTCGATCTCGCCGTACAGCGCGACGACCGTGGTCCCGTCGACGGTCCGGACCGACGGTGTGGGGATGGGCCGCGTGGGGTTCTGGCACATGCTCTGATGAAACCGCCCGCCGCTGACCTGGCAGAAGGGCCGGACGGTCCCCGCCGGGCGGGCCGGGTGGGGCAGGCCGGACGCGGGTGCGGGTCACCGTGTGTGCGCGGTGCCCCGTCCCGCGTCACCGGACCGGACCGGGCCGATCGGCCCAAGCGGACGGGGGCCATCTCGGTCAAGATGGACTTACGTGGCGCATGTGGTGGGTGGGGGCGAAGGGATGTGACGAGCATGGCGGAACGGACGAGGGACGGCGCGGCGGGCGAACGGCCCCTCGGGGATCTGGGACGCCGTCTCGCCACCCGGCGGGCCGACCTCGGTCTGACCAGGGAGGACGTCGCCGAACGCGCCAGCATGGCGCCCAGCTACATCCGCTATCTGGAGGAGCATCCCGGCGCCGCCCCCGACCGGGGAGCGCTGCTCGGTATCGCCGCCGCCCTGGAGACCTCGGTCTCCGAGCTGTCCGGCGGCACGGCCGACCTGCCGCCAGGACCGGAACAGGCATCGCGTACCGCCGAGTTCACCGAGCTGAGCGAGGACGAGTCCCGCTCCCTGCTCGGCAGCCACGGCGTCGGCCGGATCGCGGTCCCCACCTCCTCGGGGCCGGTCGTCGTGCCGGTCAACTACAGCGTGGTGGACGGCGCGGTCGTCTTCCGCACCGCCGACGGCGCCACCCCCTCGCTCGCCGCGGGCCGCCGGGTCGCCTTCGAGGTCGACCGCATCGACGACGCGTTCAGCCAGGGCTGGAGCGTGCTGGTCCGCGGGCGCGGCGAGGCGGTGACCGGCACGGACGACACCCGCAGACTCGCGGAGGCGGCCTACAGCGAACCGTGGGCCGGAAACGGCCGCGACCTGTGGATCCGGGTCGACGCCCAGGTGATCACGGGCCGCCGCATCACGGTATGAGGCCGCCGCGTGGGCGACGCGGGCCGCGTGTCCGGAGTGGTGTGAGCCCCGGTGCCCGCGAGAAGGGAAACCCGGACCCGGCGTCGGCGGGCGCGTGCCGGGAGCCCCCTGTGGATGCCGAACGGCCCTGTCGTAAAGGGCCGTTCGGCGTTGCGCCGGGGGCTTCCCGGCGGCTCCCCGGGGGGTGGGCGGGACCTCACCATCGGGCACACAGGAGAGTGCCCGAAGGGAGCCGGGGTCATGACACCGCAGCATGTGACGGTCGGGGTGGACGGGTCGCCCGGATCCGTGCGGGCGCTGGACCAGGCCGCCGAGGAGGCGGACCGCAGGGGCGTCGGACTCCGGGTGGTGTACGCCGTACAGGACCGGGACGCCGCAGGACCGGTGCTGGACTCCGCCGTCACCCGGGTCCGCGCCCGCCACCCCGGCCTGCCCGTGGAGCCCGTCGCCGTGGCGGGCGGCGCCGCCCGGGCGCTGGCCCGCGAGAGCGCGCAAGCCCTGCTCACCGTCGTCGGCTCGCGCGGCCTGGGCGCGCTGACCGCCCTGCTGTGCGGCGCGGTCGGCCCCCGGCTGCTCGCCCGGGCGCACGGCCCCGTGATGGTCGTCCGGGGCGCGCGGCCGTACCGCGCCGACCGCCATGACGTCCTGCTCGGACCGGAGCACGACACCGACACGGCGGTCTACGCCCTCCAGGAGGCGGCGCGGCGCGGTACCCGGCTCCAGGTGGTGACCGGGGCGCGGGCGCCGTACCCGGCCCAGGACCCCCGCCCGCCGCGCGGCACCCGCACCGGGTACACCGCGCTCGTGGAGGCCACCCGCGGCGCCGCCGTCATGGTCGTCGGCACCCCTCGCGCGGCCGGGACCCGGCACGGAGGGCCCGCCCGGGCGCTGCTGCACCACGCGCACTGCCCGGTCATCTACGTCCCGGCGGGCTGACCCGACCGGCGACGGCGGTCGTCCCGCCCGGTCAGTCGGCCACCAGCCGTACCCCGGTCACCAGGTCCGGCCGGATCCGGACCGTCTGGTCCATCTCCTGGTCCACCCAGGGCCGCACCAGCGCCTGACAGCGGGCCAGCTCGGCCGGATCGGTCACCAGCCGGGCGTACCCCGTGACCACCACGCTCCAGCCCAGCCGGGTCTCCGGGTCGAAGGAGTCGGCCTCGTAGGCGACGACGACCCCCGGCCCGTCCTCCGACTGGGCGTGGGTGGTCAGGGCGGCGCCCTCGTGGGTGCGGATGACGATGTCACCGTCGTCCAGCGCGTGGTTGACCGGGCGGACCGTGGGCAGCGCGTGCCGGGTGAAGACGATCCGCCCCAGCGAGACCCCGCCCAGCAGCCGCAGCGCCTCGGCCCCGTCGATCTCGACCCGGCGCCGGACGGGGGCCCGCCGCGCCGGTGCTTCGCCCGTGTGCGTCATCTCGTACCTCATGGGGTGCCGACCCGTGCCCGCAGCAGCCACAGCGTGCCGCGCTCGATGGTGAACTCCAGGGCGCAGCGGGTGCCGTGCAGCTCCTCCAGCCGGGCCAGATGGGCGGAGAGCCGCCGGTGGGAGGCCGGGTCGAGCCGGTCCAGGGCGGTCAGCGGCAGGGTGTCGCGGACCCCGGCCGACACGTCCGCGCCCTGCGCGTCGGGCAGATAGGCGCCGTAGGGGCCGGGCCGGCCGGTGACCGGGTCGTGGGTGACGGCCACCCCGCTGCCGGAGTCGGGCCCGAGATCGCCGTAGACCATCCGCTGCACGGTCACCGCCACGCCTTGACCGTCGTCGTCGTGGGCGCGCAGCACGGCGAGGATCGCCTGGCCCAGTTGCTCGGCGGGCGACTGGGGGAACGCCCGGCCGGTCCGGTCCAGGATCAGCCGTTTGTACGACTCCACCAGCTCGGTCAGCTCCTCGGCGTCCAGGTGCGGTTCGTCCGGGGTCTCGTGATCCCGCTCCAGCTCGGTGAGGGCCGTCTCGAAGCGGTCGGACTCCACGCCCATGACCGTGCTGCCGAAGGTGTGGACGAGCCGGCGGTAGGAGTCCCAGGCGAACCGCTCGCTGCCGGACGCCTTGGCGAGGCCGGTCACCGTGCCGTCGTTGAGTCCGATGTCCAGGACGGTCCGCGCGGCCCCCTCGTCGGGCCGGACGGACACCAGGAGCGGGTCGTCCCGGCCGCCCAGCAGCCGGCCCGCCTCGCGCTCCAGGGTCCGCAGATGGCGGGAGACCTCCGCCATCAGGCCCTCCGGTTCCGTGCCCTCGGCGCGCAGGGCGCGGCCCGCCTCGGTGGTCACGGTGAAACCCGCCGGTACCGGCAGGCCCAGCCGGGCCAGCTCGGCGAGGCCGGCGCCCTTGTCGCCGAGCAGCTCCGCGGTCTCCCGGCCGCCCTCGGGGAAGTCGTACACGTAACGGCCCATGACACGCTCCTCGGGTCGACGGTTCGGACCGGTCCACGGTCACGGCACGCTTCCAGCGTCCGACGCGGACGCCCCGAGGGGGAGGTGCTGTCCTTCCCCACCTCTAGGGCCGAACGACCCAACCGACACGGCCCAACCGACACGACCCAACCGACACGGCCCGGGCCCGGCGCCGCGGCCCGCCCGGGTGGTGGACCCGTCCGGTACCGCCCCGATACCGCCCCGTGCCCCGGGTGGGTACGGTGGGCCTGGCCGGAGGGGGCGGTGTGCGGACGTCCAGCAGGCCGTTCGCAGGGCCGTTCACCAGTCCGTTCAGCAGGCCGTTCACCAGGCCGCTCAGCGGCCCGTTCGCAGGACCGGAGGAGACGACGCAGGTGGCAAGCCCCGAGCAGCCGTGGGAGACGCGGGTACGACTACCGCAGCTGAGGCTGGACGAGCTGCTGGAGGAGTTGCAGGCGCGGATCGACGCCGCCCGCGGCACCCGGGACCGGGTGCACAGCCTGCTGGAGGCGGTGCTCTCGGTCGGCCGGGAGCTGGACCTGGAACAGGCGCTGCGCAGCATCGTGGAGGCCGCGGCTGCCCTGGTCGACGCCGAGTACGCGGCGCTCGGCGTGATCGGCCCGGACGGCAGACGGCTCTCCGCGTTCCACACGGTCGGCGTGGACGAGGACCGGATCGCCGCCATCGGCCACTACCCCGAGGGCCACGGCATCCTCGGCGAGCTGATCCGTCACCCGGAGCCGCTGCGCCTGGACAAGCTCTCCGACCACCCGGCGTCCTACGGCTTCCCGGCCAACCACCCGCCCATGAACACCTTCCTCGGCGTCCCCATCCGGGTCCGCGACCAGGTCTTCGGCAATCTCTACCTCACCGAGAAGCGCGGCGGCGTCCGCTTCGACGACGAGGACGTCGCGGTCACGGCCACCCTCGCCGTCGCCGCCGGGGTGGCCATCGACAACGCCCGGCTCTACGAGGAGTCCCGGCTGCGGGAACGCTGGCTGCGGGCCACCGCCGAGATCACCCACGTCCTGATGTCCGGCGATGAGCGCGGCGAGGTGCTGCGGCTGATCGCCGACCGGGCGCGGGAGATCATGGGTGCCGCGCTCGCCGTGGTCGCCATGCCGATGGAGGACACCGACGCGCTCGGCGTGGAACTCGCCCTCGGCCCGCAGGCGGAGGAGGTGCGCGGCCTGGTGCTGCCCGCCGACGCCGGGCTGATGGGCGAGGCGTTCACCACGGTCACCCCCGTGACCAGCCCGGATGTCTCCCAGGACGACCGGGTCGCGGTGGGCTCCCCGGCCTTCACCGGACTCGGACCGGCGGTCGCCGTGCCCATCGGCACCCGGGACGGCGGGGTGCGCGGGGTGGTGCTGCTGATCCGGGAGAGCGGGCGGACGGTGTTCACCGCGACGGAGATCGAACCCCTCCAGGGCTTCGCCGCGCAGGCCGCGATCGCCATGGAACTGGCCGAGCGGCGCCTGGACGCCGCCCAGGTCGCGGTGCTCAGGGACCGCGACCGGATCGCCCGCGACCTGCACGATCTGGCCATCCAGCGGCTCTTCGCCACCGGTATGACCCTCCAGAGCGCGGGCCGCTTCATCGAGCACCCCGAGGCGTCCGAGCGGGTCGTGCGCGCGGTGGACGACCTGGACGAGACCATCAAGATCATCCGCTCGACCATCTTCGGGCTCCGCACCCGCGAGGGCGCCGCCGGGGCGGGGCTGCGCTCCCGGGCCGTGCGGGTCGCGGGCGAGGCCGCCCCCGTCCTCGGGTTCGCGCCGAGCGTCCGGATGGAGGGGCTGCTCGACACCGACGTACCGCGTGAGATCGCCGACCATGTGGTGGCCGTGCTCTCCGAGGCGCTCACCAACATCGCCCGCCACGCCCGGGCGAGCCGCGCCGACATCGCCCTCACCGCCGACGCCCACGAGGTCCGCCTCACCGTCACCGACAACGGTGTGGGCACCCCGGCCGACGGCCGCCGCAGCGGACTGCGCAACATGGCGGAGCGGGCCGCGCAGTGCGACGGCGCCCTGGACCTCGGCACCCCGCCCGGCGGCGGCACCCGCCTGACGTGGCGGGCCCGCCTGCCCCGGACCCCCGGAACCCCGCCGAGCCCCACGGGCGAGTAGCACCAGATCCGCACCCCGCTCATCGGCCTGCCCGCCCCGCCCGTTCACGTCGGCAGGTGGAACGGGACCGTGGTGATGACGATCTTCGGCAGGCGGCGCAGGGAGCGGCGCAGGCGGGGGGCCGTGCGGCTGTGGAGGAACTGGTGGCGGCGGTGGCGGGTGACGATCTCCGGGAGGATGACGGTCAGGGTCAGACCGGGGTTCAGCCGGTGCAGGGTCTCGATGTAGTGCACCAGCGGTGCCACCACCGCACGGTAGGGCGACAGCACGGTCTGGAGCGGGAGATGGTCGCCCCACAGCGACCAGTACGCGCGAAAGCGCCGCTCCTCCTCCTCGGTGGTGCTGATGTGGACGACGAGCACCGGCTGGGCGAGCGACGCGGCGTAGGCGAGGGTGCGCATCGCGGCGAGGTCCAGTGTGGCGACGGCGACCACCGACAGATGGCGGATCTCCTCGGGGAGTTCCTCCGACTCCCGCAGATCCGCGGCCGACCCGGTACGCACGGCGGGCGTCAGCGGTCCCGCGCCGGGGCGGGCGGGCAGGTCCACGGCGTGCGGGCGCAGCCGCAGGGCCTCGCGGGTGGTGGCGTAGTGCCGGTGGACCCGGGTCGTCACCAGCAGGAACACGGCGATCGCGAGCAGCGCGACCCACGCCCCGGAGGTGAACTTGCTGACCCCGGCCGTCAGCAGCACCAGCCCCGACAGCACCGCGCCCGTGGCGTTGAAGACGAGGCTCTTGCGCCAGTGCGGATCGCGCCGCCGCCACCAGTGCACGACCATCCCCGACTGGGACAGCGTGAACGCGAGGAACACCCCGACCGCGTACAGCGGGATCAGCGCCCCGGTCCGCCCGTCGAAGGCGACGTACACCAGGGCCGCCGCCAGTGACAGTGCCACCGTGCTGTTGCTGTACGCCAGCCGGTCGCCGAGGCGCAGGAACACCTTCGGCGCGTAGTCGTCGCGGGCCAGCAGGGACAGCACCCGGGGGAAGTCGTTGTAGGCGGTGTTCGCCGCCAGCAGCAGCACGGCGGCGGTGGCCGCCTGGACGTAGACGTAGAACCAGCCCTGCCCGAACGAGAGATGGGCGAGCTGGGACAGGGTCGTCTCGTCGGAGCGGGGGACCACCCCGGTGAGATGGATGAGTACGACGATCCCCGCGAACATCGCGATCAGCAGCCCCACCATCCAGGTGAGGGTGGTGCGGGCGTTGCGCCACTCCACCGGCCGGAAGGCGGGCACCGCGTTGGAGATGGCCTCGATCCCGGTCATCGCCGTGGCGCCGGACGAGAAGGCCCGGGTGATCAGCAGCAGCCCGACCGCCTCGGTGACCGGCACCGAGGGCGTCGGCGCCGCCCGGAACCCGTCCTGCGCGGCGTCCACCAGACCGGCCCCGATCAGCGCGAACATCGCGACGACGAACGCGTACGTCGGCGCCGCGAACAGCGCCCCCGCCTGCCGGATGCCCCGCAGGTTCCCCGCGAGGAGCAGCACGATCACTGCCACGCCCAGCGGCACCGTCCACGGGGTGAGCCCCGGCAGCGCCGAGGTGATGGCCGCGATGCCGGAGGCGATCGACACGGCGACGGTCAGCACGTAGTCCGTCATCAGCCCGGCCGCCGCGACCAGCCCCGCCACCGGCCCCAGATTGTCGCCCGCGACGATGTACGAGCCGCCGCCGTGCGGGTAGGCGCGGATCGTCTGCCGGTACGACACCCCCACCGCCAGCATCAGGAACACGATCACCGCGGCGACCGGGAAGGTGTACGCCAGCCCCGCCGCGCCCGCGAGCACCAGGACCGTCAGCATCGCCTCCGGCCCGTACGCCACCGAGGACAGCGCGTCCGCCGACAGCACCGGCAACGCCACCAGCTTGCGCATCCGCTCCGTGACGAACGCCGAACTCGCCAGCGGCGCCCCCAGCAGGACCCGCCGCAGGACCGCCCCCCGCGGGTTCGCCGCCGCTTCGGCTTCTTCGGGGGCTTCGGCCCGGTCGGCCGGTCCGGCTTCTCGGGCTGGTCCGGCCGATCCAGCCGGTTCAGCCGGTTCGGCCGGTCCGGTGGGTGGGGTGGCGTGGCCGGGGCCGGGCAGTGGGGGGAGCGGGATCAGCCGGCCGAACCAGGCCGGGGCCGGTTCCGCGGAGCGCGGGAAGCGGCCCATGTCGGGTTCGACGGGCAGCGCCCGGCGCCATACCGACGGCGCCGCCGAGACCCGGTTCCAGGCCCGGCCGACCCGGCGCAGCGCCCGTACCTGCTCCTCGCTCATGCCCGGCAGCACCGCCGCCGGCCCCGGCGGTCCCGATGTGTCGCAGCCCCGGTGTCCGTTCGCGTCCGTCACGTCCGCATCCTTTGGCACCCGGCCGTCAGGTCCGCCTCACGACACCCCCGTTCACCCGGCCGCCGACCCTGGGATGCAGACCCGTACGACCGCTGCAATGCTCGGAGTCAGGTGTGCACCGGTCGGCCCGGTCCGGGACGGCCTTCGGAGTGACGCGGCTCCGAGAACCCGGCTGTGCCAGGGATCCGCGGGGAGCGACCGCCCCCCTCCCGAACGAGCCGTGACGGCGTGACGGCTCGTTCGGCCGCCCGCCTCGGACCCCCGCCCACCTCGGAAACCCGCTCACCCCGGAAAGGGGAAACGTCATGAAGTTCGGTCGTTCTCGCACCCTCGTCGGCTCCGTCGCCGTGGCCCTTCCACTGGCCCTGGCCGTCGGCGCGGCCCCGCAGGCGTTCGCCGCCGCCTCCCCCAGCCCGAGCGGCAGCGCAAGCGCCGGTACGAGCACCAGCCCCAGCGCGAGCGCCAGCACGAGCGCCAGCCCCAGCGCGAGCACGAGCACGAGCGCCAGCCCGAGCGCCAGCGCCTCCGCCAAGGCGGGGACCTTCGGCACCGGCTGCAATGTACTGCCCACGTCCGGCAACGGGAGCACCGCGGACTCGGCCACGGAGAAGACCGGTGACGCGATAGCCGACACCAAGGAACTCTCCCAGCTCAACACCCTCCTCAAGAAGGCCAACCTGACCAAGACGCTGAACGACGCCAAGCAGGTCACCGTCTTCGCGCCGACCAACGCCGCCTTCAAGAAGCTCTCGCAGACCGAGCTGGACAATCTGATGAACAACGCGGACCAGCTGAAGAAGGTCCTCCAGTACCACGTGGTGGAGAAGAACATCACCCGGTCGAACCTCGCCAAGGGCTCCTTCACCACCCTGGAGGGCGCCAAGCTGACCACGGCCGGCTCCGGCAGCACCTTCAAGGTGAACAACGTCGCGAAGATCACCTGCGGTGACATCAAGACCAAGAACGGGCAGATCGACCTTGTCGACACGGTCCTGATGCCGCCCTCCTGAGCACCGGGACGCCGTACGCCACGCCACCGCTGCCGCGCGGTCATACCGCCGCGGCAGCGGTGCGCCTGCCGGGTGAGAGGCGGCCCTGACCGGCCCAACCCCGCGTGGCGTATCCGAGCCCCGGGGGCCGGGAATCCGACACTCCCGGCATGACAAACCACACCGCCCGCCCCTCCGCGCGCCTGAGACGGCACGCGAGATCGGCGGGACTCGCCTGTGCGGCGGTGCTGACGGCCGTACCCGTCCTGGTCCTCGGGCCCGCCGCCGCCCCGGCGTCGGCCGCGCCGCTGCCGGGAGGGCTCGGGCCCTGCGTGCCCGGAAGCTGTCCCGACCCCTTCCCCGGGGTCAGCAACGGGCCGATCGCGGGCCGCGACAACGGCATCAACGTGTTCGTCGGAGCCGACTTCGATGTGCGCGGCGCCGCGGCCGAGGCCGAGGGCCGGGTCGTCGTCCTCGACAACTTCGACATGAACAAGAGCGCCGGCGTCAGCCAGATCTACAACGTCGGCGAGGCCGGCGTCGGCTCCCGGGTGCCGCCTCCGGTCGGCGCGGACTGGCTGACCACCGGTGGCGATGTCACCGTGGCACCGGGCCAGCGACTGCTCGCCGAGGCCGGCGTGGTCCGCCACGCGGGCACCGTCACCGGCACCGTCCTCGCCGACCTGGTGGAGGACCCCGACGCCGCCGGCCCGTACACCGCCCTGCGCGACGGACTCACCACGGCCAGCCAGTGCTACGCCCGCGTCGACGGCGCCCTGCGTCCGCCCACCGGCACCGCGGTCAACCAGGGCTTCCAGACCCTGTTCACCGGCGACGGCACCTCGCAGCTCCAGGTCTTCAACGTCGACTTCAACATCGCGAGCGCCAACGGCGGCCAGCAGGGCGTGGCCTTCGCCAACATCCCGGCGACCGCGACCGTCCTGGTCAACATCATCGGGGCCAACCGCACGATCAACACCTACAGCGGCGCCATCGACGACAGCACCGACCCGCTCAACGCCTACCGCGAGCGACTGCTGTGGAACTTCCCCGACGCCACGACCGTGAACCTGAACGGCACCGGGCAGTTCCAGGGCAGTTTCCTCATCGGAAACCAGTCCTCCAGCACCACGGTCACCCTGCCGGGTGTCAACGGACGCTTCTTCACCACCGGCTCGCTCACCCACACCTCGTCATCGACCGGGGGCGGCGGCCAGGAGTTCCACGCCTACCCGTTCAACGGCGACCTGCCCGACTGCGGCGGCACCGTCCCGGTCACCGGTGACGTGGAGGTCGTGAAGACCGACGCCGACACGGGCGACCCGCTCGCGGGTGCCACCTTCCAGCTGTGGGAGGAGACCAACGGCGTCCCCGGTCTCCAGACGACCGGCGCGGACCCGGACACCTCGGTCGGCGACCCGTGTGTGACGGGCACCGACGGCTCGTGCTCGCGGACCGTCGAGACGGGCACCTACTACTGGCAGGAGACGGCGGCCCCCGACGGCTACGACCTGCCCGACAACACGGTGTTCGGCCCGCTGGAGCTGACGACGGAGACCGGCGTCACGGTGACCGCCGAGAACCACCCCACCACGGTCACGCCGATCACGGGTGACGTGGAGGTGGCGAAGACCGACGCGGACACGGGTGACCCGTTGTCCGGTGCGACCTTCCAGCTGTGGGAGGAGACCAACGGTGTCGAGGGGCTCCAGACCGACGGTGCCAACCCCGACACCGAGGTCGGCACCCCGTGCGTGACCGGCGCCGACGGCCTCTGCTCGCAGACCGTGGAGACCGGGACGTACTACTGGCAGGAGACGGCGGCCCCCGACGGCTACGACCTGCCCGACAACCCGGTGTTCGGCCCGCTCGTCCTGAACGAGGACAACGCGTCGGACGGTGTGTCGGCGTCCGCCGAGAACCACCCCACCACGGTCACGCCGATCACGGGTGACGTGGAGGTCGTGAAGACCGACGCGGACACGGGTGACCCGTTGTCCGGTGCGACCTTCCAGCTGTGGGAGGAGACCAACGGTGTCGAGGGGCTCCAGACCGACGGCGGCAACCCCGACACCGAGGTCGGCGCCCCGTGCGTGACCGGCGCCGACGGCGTCTGCTCGCGGACGGTCGAGACGGGCACGTTCTACTGGCAGGAGACCGTCGCCCCCGACGGCTACGAACTGCCGGACAACCAGGTCTTCGGTCCGCTGGTGCTGAACGAGGACAACGCGTCGGAGGGCGTCTCGGTGACCGCCGAGAACGAGCCGACGACGGTCACGCCGATCACGGGTGACGTGGAGGTCGTGAAGACCGACGCCGACACGGGTGACCCACTGTCCGGTGCCACCTTCCAGCTGTGGGAGGAGACCAACGGCGTTCCCGGTCTCCAGACGACCGGGGCCGATCCGGACACGGAGGTCGGCGCCCCGTGCGTGACGGGCGGCGACGGTGTCTGCTCGCGGACGGTCGAGACGGGCACGTACTACTGGCAGGAGACGGCCGCGCCCGACGGGTACGACCTGCCCGACAACACGGTGTTCGGCCCGCTCGTCCTGAACGAGGACAACGCGTCGATGGGTGTCTCGGTGATCGCCGAGGACCACCCGACCACGGTCACCCCCATCACCGGTGAGGTCGAGGTCGTGAAGACCGACGTCGAGACCGGAGCCCGGCTGTCCGGTGCCACCTTCCAGCTGTGGGAGGAGACCAACGGCGTCACCGGTCTCCAGACGACCGGCGCCAACCCGGACACCGAGGTCGGCGCCCCCTGCGTGACCGGCGCCGACGGCGTCTGCTCGCGGACCGTGGAGACCGGGACGTACTACTGGCAGGAGACGGCGGCCCCCGCCGGCTACGAACTGCCCGTACCCGGGGTGTTCGGTCCGCTGCCGCTGAACGAGGACACCGCGGAGACGGGGGTCTCCGTGACCGCCGGCAACCGGCGCATCCCGACCCCGCAGGACAACGGCTCCATCGGCATCGTCAAGACGGACGCCGACAGCGGGGACCCGCTGGAGGGTGCCACGTTCGACCTGTGGGAGGAGACCAACGGCGTTCCCGGTCTCCAGACCAGCGGTGCGAACCCGGACAGCCAGCTCGGGCTGGAGTGCACCACGAACGCCGCGGGCCGCTGCTCCTTCGATCAACTGGAGGACGGCACGTACTACCTGCGCGAGATCCACGCCCCGGACGGCTACGCGCTGCCCGAGAACCCGATCAGCGGGCCGTACGAGATCCGCGGTGACCAGGAGACCGTCACCGCCCGCCTCCACAACGAGAAGGGTCAGGAGCCGCCCAAGCCGCCCAAGCCCTGCAAGCCCGGAGGCTACGGCGACGACGGCTACGGCGACAAGGAGTACGGGGACAAGGAGTACGGCGACAAGAAGGACAAGAACAGCAAGAACAGCAAGAACAGCAAGGACGGCAAGGACAAGGGCGGGCACAAGGACAAGGACAAGGACAAGGACAAGGAGTACGGCGACGGGGGCTACGGCTCCTGCCCCGAGTCCAAGTGACGCCCTGAGCCGGCCGGCCTGACCGGTCGGCCGGCTCGACGGACCGCGCCCGCCCGTCCATGCGACGGCGGGCGCGGCCCTGTTTCCGAAAGGCGCGGCCCTACAGCCCCTGCCGCCACTCCCGCATCAGCAGATAGCCGAGGTACGCCCCGCCCAGGGCCATGGTGTACAGGCCGACGGGAAGGTTGTCGAACAGCGGCAGTTGCTGGGCGGTGAGGTCGGCGAGGACCAGCAGGAGCGCGCCGAGCAGGGTGGACAGGAACAGATGGGGGCCGCCGCCGCGGGTGATCCGCTTGGCGATCTGAGGCGCGGTCAGCGAGATGAACGCGATCGGCCCGGCCACACTGACCGCCCCCGCCGACAGGACGATGGACAGCGCCACCGCCCCCGTCGCCGTCCGGCCGGGGTCGACACCCAGTCCGGCGGTGAGGTCGTCGCCCATCTCCGCGAGCCGCAGCGGGCGGGCGAGCAGCGCGGCGAGGGGCAGCGCGACCAGCAGGACGGCCCAGATGGTGCGGGCGTCCTCCCAGGACCGGGCGGAGAGGCTGCCGTTGATGTAGGCGGTCAGCGCGCTGGCCTTGTCCCGCTCGACGGCGTACACCACGTACTGGGTGAGGGCGGTGGCCATCGCCGCCACCCCGATACCGGCCACCACCAGCCGCCCGGGGTTGCGGAACCCGGTGCCGGTGCTGACGTACACCACCGCCATGGCGATCAGCGCGCCGAGCAGCGCCCCGACCGCCACCGGGACGACATCGGGCAGGAACAGCGCCGCGGCGGCGGCCCCCGCTCCGGCGCCCGCGCCGAGCCCGATCACATCGGGGCTGCCGAGCGGATTGCGGGTGACGGACTGGAACAGGGCCCCGGACAGCCCGAACGCGCCGCCGGTGGCGATGGCGACGACCAGCCTCGGCCCGCGCAGCCGGTTGAGCACGAAGGCGTTCTTGCCGGTGGCGTCCCCGGCGAGCGCGGACGGCAGATCGGGCAGGGCGATACCGAGCCGGCCCATCGACAGGGTCGCGGCGGCGGCAGCGGCCAGCAGCACCAGTACGGCAAGCGCGGCCCCCGCGGTGGCCCGGCGCACGGGAAGGGCGACCCAGGGGCCGACCCGGACGAGCGCACGGCCCGGGCGCCGGGAGGAGGACGGCGGAACCCGGTCCGCCGTGGTCTGCTTCATGTCGCTCCTCTCATCCGGCGCACCGCGAACAGCAGCGCGGGCGCGCCGACGAAGGCGGTGACCACGCCGACCATCAGTTCCTGCGGGCGCAGCAGGATCCGTCCGACGACATCGGCGAGGAGCAGCAGGGTCGGTCCGGCGAGCGCGGTGAACGCGATCTGCGCGCGGAAGTCGGCGCCGACCAGGGCCCGTACGAGATGGGGGACGGCCAGGCCGACGAAGGCGATCGGGCCGACGGCGGCGGTGGCGGAGGCGCAGAGCAGGGTCGCGGCGAGCAGCCCGCCGCCTTTGACGCGGGCGGGGCTGATGCCGAGCGAGGCCGCCTTGTCCTCGCCCATCGCCATGGCGTTGAGGCCGGGCGCGAGCACCACGGCCAGGGCGAGTCCGACGCCGCAGAACGGCAGGACCGCCCAGGCGGCGTCGTAGTCGCGGCCGGCGAGCGAGCCCACCACCCAGTAGCGGTAGGTGTCGAAGACCTGCGGCCGGGACAGCGCGACGGCCTGCACGAACGCGGCGAGGACGGCGGAGAGCACCGCCCCCGCCAGTACCAGCCGCACCGGTCCGCCCCCGCCGCCGACCGAGCCGACGACATGGACGACGACGCCGGTCACCAGGGCGCCCGCGAGGGCCCACCAGATGGTCTCGCGCTGTCCGGAGGCACCGGCGTAGGCGGTCCCGGCGACGATGGCCGCGGCGGCCCCGGCGTTGAGGCCGAGCAGCCCGGGTTCGGCCAGCGGGTTGCGGGTGACCCCCTGCATGAGGGTGCCCGCCACTCCGAGGCAGAGCCCGGCGAGCAGCCCCAGCACGGTGCGCGGGTAGCGGCTCTCGATGACGGTACGGGTGTAGTCCTCGCCGCCGCCGGTCAGGACGTCCAGCACCTCGCGCAGCGAGGTCGGCTGGCTGCCGAACATCACGCTGGCCAGCAGCGCGCCCGTGAGCAGCAGCAGACACAGCGCGAGGGCCGTGAGATACCGGGCCGGCCCGCCGCGCCGCCGGACGGCCGGCCCCTGGTGACGCCGGACGGCCGGCCCGTGGTGACCGGTCGTCACTACTTGGCGACCTTGGCCACGGCCTTGTCGATCATGGGCAGATAGCGCTCGATGGTGTACGGCACGGTCAGCGGGTTGATGATCGAGGAGGCGGTGACGAAGGGCTGGTCGGCGCTGTACACCAGGGCGTCGTTCTTGACCGCCGGGATGGCCGCGTAGAGCGGCTGGGCCTCGATCTCCTTGCGGGTCTTCTCATCGGTGTAGAAGGTGAACACGATGTCGCTGTCGGACAGCTTGTCGGCGTTCTCCAGCCCGATGAGCGAGGAGTCCGTGCCCTCGGTCTCCTTGAACGTGTTCACCACCGGGTCGACCTTCAGGCCCAGCTTGGACAGCATCGCCACCCGCTGCTCCTCGGGCTTGAAGACACCGAGGGTGCCGGGGCCGGAGGTGTAGATGTAGGAGAAGGTGACGTCCTTGTAGCCGGGGCGGGTCGCGCCGGCGTCCCCGAGCTGCTGGTCGATCTTCTCGATGAGGGTCTTGGACTGCTCGGGCTTGCCGAGCGCCTTGGCGATGATCTCGATCTGCTGGTCCCAGTTGGTGGACCACGCCTTCTCGGGGTAGGCGACGGTCGGCGCGATGTCCTTGAGGATGTCGTACTGGTCCTGGGTGACACCCGACCAGGGCGCGAGGATGACGTCGGGCTCCAGCTCGGTGATGGCCTCGATGTCGAGTTCCTCGCCGCCGGTGAACTGCTGGGGCAGTTCGGCGCCCTTCTCCTTGACGGCCTCGTGGATCCAGGGCAGGTAGCCGGTCTTGTCGCTGCCCCAGGGGTAGCTCTCCACGCCGACGGGCACGGTGCCCAGCGCGATGGCGGTCTCGGCGGAGCCCTGGCCGAGGGTGACGACCCGCTTGGGCTCGCTCTCGATGACGGCCTCGCCGAGCGCGCTGTCGAGGGTGACCGGGAACGCGCCGGAGGACTTCGCGTCGTCGGAGCCGCCCTTGGCGTCGGCCTCGTCGGAGCCGCCGCAGCCGGTCAGCACGAGGGCGAGCGCGAGGGAGCCCGCGGCGGCGAGATGACGACGGTGGCGGGTGAGGGCGGGGAGGGACATGACGCACCTTGTCTACTGGGCAGCACGAGGGTGCCTCCGCGGGGGCGGAAGCACACGGCGATCAGCATACAAAGGTAAGCCTAAGCTTACTCAATCGAGGGAGCGGAGGGGGTGGTGGTGCGGGTGCGGTGCGGGTGCGGTGCGAGTGGAGTGCGGGTGTATGAGGTGAAATGCGAATGCCCGAAGCGGACTTGCCTCACCGCCGCAGCGGCACCACCCGGCACGGCCGGGTCGATGAGGCACGGGACGCCGGGGCGCGGGCTGACGGGCGGGACACCGCCGGGCACCAGCCCGTGCACCGCCAGGGTGTCGGCGTCGGCCGGGCCCAGCCGGGCGCGCGTCGTCTCCGGCGCGACGGCCGACCGGGCGTAGTCGAGCCCCCCGCCTCCACGACCTGGCGACCGCGCCGGCGACACTGGCCGGAACACCGGACGACTGAACCGGCACGGCACACCGCCCCCCGAGTGCTCCCGGCGCCCGCCGCCCGCCGCTCGCCCCGAGCGGTTCCCGGCGCCTGTCACCCGCCCCGAGCGGTTCCCAGCGTCCGCCGCCCCCCTCAGCGGCTTCCGACGCCCGTCGCCCCCTCAGCGGCTCACCGCCCCCCGCCCCCGCCGGGTCCCCACCGTGCCGACAGTGTCCGCGCCGCCTCCTTCACCACCGATCCGAAGTACGGCTCGGACTCCTCCGTCAGCCGGCTCATCGGGACGTTGACGCTGAGACTCGCGATCGGCGTGCCGGACTCGCCGAGCACGGCGGAGGCGACCGAACCGACGTCGGACCGCCATTCGCCCCGGTTGACGGCGTAGCCCCGCGCCCGCACCTCGTCCAGGTCGGAGCGGAGCCGGTCGGCGTCGGTGACGGTGGTGTCCGTGTAGCGCGGCAGTCCCTGCGCGAGCAGCGCCTCGACCCGCTCGGCGGGGCAGCCCGCCAGCACCGCCTTGCCGTTGGCGGAGGCGTGCAGCGGCAGGGCGTGCCCCAGGGACATGCTGGTACGCACCGCCTTGGCGGTCTCCAGCCGCTCGACCAGCACCATCCGGTCGCCCTCCAGCACCGTGAGGTGGATCGTCTCGTCGGTGCGCCGGCGCACCTCCTCCATCACCGGCACGGCGGCGTCCCGCAGCCCCAGGTCGCCACTGGCGTGCCGGCCCACGTCCAGCGCCTTGGTGGTCACCGCCCAGCGCGTCACCTCACCCCCGGCCGGCCGGATCCACCCGGCCTCGCCCAGCGTCCGCAGCGCGCGCTGCACCGTGCTCTTGGGCAGCCCCACCACCCGGGACAGCTCACCGACCCCGATCGGCTGCCGGGCGGCGACCTCCTCCAGCACCCGCAGCGCGTTGAGAACGTTCTGCATCCCCGATGCCTCCTCGTTGACTCCGGTACAGCCCGGCCCTACCATCCCTGTACCTTTTCACGGAACGCCGTACCGTATCACGGCACAAGGGGAGAGAAGCTCCGATGCGAGTGGTCAGATACCGCAAGGACGGGCACACCGGCTACGGCGCGCTCGTCGGCAGCCAGGTCCACGACCTGGGCGACACCCTCCCCGCCGACGGTGACCGGCGCCCCGGCCCCCGGGTCGCCGCCCTGGACGAGGTGGAACTGCTCGCCCCCTGCGACCCCCGGGTCATCGTCTGCGCGGGCAGCAACTACGCCGGGCAACTGGCCGAGAAGGGCCGCCCGTGGCCGACCCAGCCCTCCCTCTTCCTCAAGGCCCCCAACGCCGTCGTGGGCCCGGGCGCCCCGGTGATCCACCCGACCGGGCTGCGCCGACTGGAGTACGAGGGTGAACTCGCCGTCGTCATCGGCCGCACCGCGAGCCAGGTGGCCGCCGCCGACTTCGCCGACCATGTCCTCGGCTACACCTGCGCCGACGACATCACCGCCGACGACTGGCGGGCCGACGGCCAGTGGACCCGCGCCAAGAGCGCCGACACCTTCTGCCCGCTCGGCCCCTGGATCGAGACGGACGTCCCCGACCCGGGCGCCCTGCGGCTGCGCACCCTCGTCAACGGCCGTACGGTCCAGGACGCCTCCACCGCCGACATGATCTTCGACGTCGGTCGGCTGCTCGCCCATGTCACCCGCTGGATCACCCTGCGCCCCGGCGATGTCCTGCTCACCGGCAGCCCCGGTGGGGTCGGCCGGCTGGTCCCCGGCGACACGGTGGAGATCCGGATCGAGGGCGTGGGCGCCCTGAACCACCCGGTGGAGATGAGTACGGCCCCCTGACCGGCGGGGCGCGCCGAAGCGGACCGCTCCCTCCCGGTCAGCGGCCCCGGTTCCGGAGGGCGCGCAGGGCGAGGGCCAAGCCGCCGCAGGCCGCTCCCCAGAGGATGTTGACGAGGAGCAGGGGAACGATCGCGTACGGCTTGGCGAGGGGGCCCTGGAGTTCGCCGGTCAGCAGCGGCGAGAGGATCGCGCTCAGCACGATCGTCGCGAGGGCGTAGCCGACGCCCGCCGCGATCAGGGTCAGCAGCGGCTCACGGTCCCGGCGCAGGCCCACCACCAGGATCCAGGTGAGCGAGACACCGGCGGTGAGCAGCAGCGGCGCGGCCGGTTTCCCGAGGGCGTCGCTGAGGCCGACGATCGAGAACAGGGGGCGGATCAGCGCGACCGCGGACAGGACGCCGACGAGGGTCCGGTTCACACCGCGCAACCGGTCGGACAGCGAGGCGGCGGGCCCGGGAGTGGTGTTCATGCGACCAGGCTCGGTGCCGGGCACCCGCCGCCGCGTCGCCCCCCGGCTGACACCTGTGTACGCCCCTGGTTGCGGTTCCGCGCCCCACGACTGCTACCGGGGTTGCGGCCGGCCGGCTGAGGGTGTGGCGAAGTGGTTGGCGAACTTCTTCCAGCAGACCTGGACGTTCGCCCCCCATCACCAGGTTCGGCCGGGCCGTGTCGCGGCCCTGTGCACTTCGACGCCAGAGCGCCCGGACCTCCGGCATCCGCGCCGAATCCACCGATCCAGTGATCGATTTGCGGACTGATGAACTGGATTTTCCCTGGCGCATACGAGACGCCCGCCGGGGGTCACCAGCTGAGGGCGGTGTCCATCTCCGTCTGCCAGTACGTCACCTTCAGGGAGTCGTCGATGTGGACGCCCCCGGCGGGCAGCGACGGGGTGGCTCCCTGGCCGACGCTCTCGCCGCCGGACCGGCCCTGGAAGTAGACGGTCAGGGAGTCCGCGGTGCGGCCGTCCCCGCCGCTGCCGTCGGCGGCGGACAGGCTGACCCCGGCGTATCCCGACTGGCCCGGGTCGAGAGAGACGACCGCCTGCGGCTTGGACTCCTCGATGACCGGCGGCACGGACTGGGCGTCGGTGAACCGGACCTGCGGGTAGTAGTACAGGGAGCAGCGCTTGCTGCCGGTGTTGGTGACGGTGAGCAGCATGTGGTTCACGGGGCGGTTGACGGGCGCGGCGACGGTCTTGGTGGTGGAGCCGTCGCAGACGACGTCCCGGGAGCCCTTCTTGCCGCCGCCCCGGCCCGCGCCGGACTTCGTGCCGCCCTGGGTGACGGTCCCGCCCTCGCCCTCCACGACCGAGTCCGACCCGGAGGACCCGGAGGAACCGGAGCCGGACGAGTCGGAGGAGCCAGAAGAACCAGAAGAACCGGAGGAGCCAGAAGAACCGGAGGAGCCGGACGTCTCGGGGCCGGAGGCGGCGGCCGAGGCGCCCATGTCCTTCACCCCCGTGCCGTCCCCGCACGCGGTGAGGGCGAGTGTGGCGAGGACGGCGGAGGCGGCGGCGGCGAGGAGACGGGTGCGGGAGGTACGGATTTCGGACATGGAGGGGAGCCCTTTCGCTGTTCGGGTGGCGGTGGTGCTTGGATGACCGGAGCTTGTCCGGTGATCCGTCCCAGCGGCCAGCCGTGCTGGGCAGTTGGGGACGCTGGAACGCTGGAACCGGCTCTGAGCTGGGGGAACACAGTGCCCCTGGAACGCTGGAACGGGATGTCGTGGAACGGAGGAACGGGTGCCAGGGGCCACAGGGGCCGGGGAGGCGGAAGAGTTCGCGGCGCTGCTGCGGCAGCTCAAGGACCGCTCGGGACTGAGCTACGGGGCGCTGGCCAAACGCCTCCACATGAGCACGTCGACGCTGCACCGCTACTGCAACGGCAGTGCCGTGCCGAACGAGTACGCGCCGGTCGAGCGCATCGCCCGGGTCTGCCGGGCGACCTCGCGGGAACGGGTGGAACTGCACCGCCACTGGATCCTGGCGGACGCGGCCCGTAAGCGCCGGGCGGAGCCACCGGTGGGCGCGGAGCGGACGGAACCGACGGAGCCCGCGCCGCCCACCGCGGGTCCGGACGAGGCCGCCCCGGCCGCCGCCGAGCCCCTCACCGCCCCGGAGCCCGACCCCGCCGGACCCGCCGAACCCGCCGGACCCGCAGACCCCTTGGTCGCGGATGTGCCCCGGCAGCCCGCCTCTTCCGGCTCCCGCCCCCGTATGCGCCGCCGTTCCACCCTCGTCGCCTCCGCCGTCACGGCCGTCGCCCTGCTCGCCGCCCTGGTGTTCGTCGTCCGGCCCGGGTCGGACGACGGCGGGAAGGACACGGCGGGCGGACCGGCGGCCGGTGCCACCGGGCAGGCCACCGACGACACCGGGCAGCCGTCCCCCACCCCGTCCCGGAGCGGCCGGAGCCGGTCACCGTCGGCGTCACCGTCCGCCACCGCGTCCGACGACCCGAAGGGCGGCGCCGGCGCGGCTCCCACCGCTGACGGCGACGACGGGGACGGCGGGGACGGCGGCGGGAGCGGTGACTCGGACGCCGTCCCGCTCACCGTCGGCACCCGCCCCTACGTCTACGACAGCCCGTGCAGCCAGCACTTCCTGGTGGACAGCGAGCCCGCGCAGATGGGCCCGCCCGCGAACGAGCAGGACGCCCCGCGCTGGGCGGCGGCCTACGGGGCGGTCTCCTCCGACGAGCAGCGGATCGCCCTCACGGTCCAGGGCACCGGCGCGGACACCGTCGTACTGGAGGACCTGCATGTCCGGGTCGTCTCCAAGGGGACGCCGCTGGCCTGGAACGACTACGCGATGGGCGTCGGCTGCGGCGGCGGCGTGGAGACCCGGTCGTTCCACGTCGACCTGGACGACGGCAGCCCCGCGGTCGCCGTCAAGAACGGCCAACGCGACTTCCCGTACAAGGTCAGCGAGTCCGATCCCGAGGTCTTCTACGTCACCGCCCGCACCGGGGCGCACGACGTCCGCTGGGACCTCACCCTGGACTGGTCCAGCGGGGACCGCCGCGGCACCCTCCACCTCGACAACTCCGGCACCCCCTTCCGCACCAGCGCGAACGTCTCCCGCCCCGGCTACGACTACCCACCGGGCGGCGGCGAGTGGATCGAGAGGATGGACGGCTGAAAGCCGAACCGACCAGATCGGACCAGATCGGACCAGGCCGGAACAGGTCGGAACAGGTCGGAACAGGTCGGAACAGACTGAACCGGCCGGACCAGGCCGGGTCGGATCGGACCAGGCCGGGTCGGACCGCGCCCAGTTCAGCTCAGTGACTCGCCGTGCAGCAGGGCGTACGCCTGGAACGCGATCCACAGTTCGGTGATGTCGGCGGTCTCCGCGAGGGTGCGGTCCGTGAGTTCCTCGACGCGCTGGACGCGGTACATCACCGTCTGCTTGTGGACGTTCAGCGCGGCGGCCGTGCGCTGCCAGGAACGCCGGTGGACCAGGAACGAGCGCAGGGTCCCGGTGAGTTCGGTGCCGTTGGCGCGGTCGTAGGACAGGAGGGGGCCGAGGACGCGTTCCACGATGGCGCGGGCCTCCTCCAGGCTGCGCAGCACGGTGAACGCGGTCTCGTCGCCGTAGCGGACCGGGCCGCCGCCGGACTGGCCGCGGGCGAGCGAGAGGGACCACACCGCCTCGTCCCTGGCCTCGGAGATCCGGTCGGGGGAGGTACGGGCGCTCAGCCCGGTCGGGGTGTGCGGGCCGAGCCGCCGCTGGACGACGGCCAGGTCACCGGGGTCGTCGCTGAGCAGGGCCATGAGGAGGTCCCCGCGGTTGAGCAGCAGATGGGCGACCCGGCGCCGGCTCAGGGTCAGATGCAGATCACGCTGCTCGGCGCTGTTCTCGTGCCGTACGGCGAGCAGGACCAGACGGTCGGGCGGCAGCCGGTGGGCGGCGAGTTCGCCGTGGGCGGCCTTGGCCTCGGCCCGGGAGTCCAGCAGTTGGGCGAGGAGTTCGGAGCCGAGCCGGCGTTCGTGTTCGCGGAGCATGCCCTGCTGGGCCGTCTCGACGGCGGCGGCCGTGGCCAGATGGTGCAGCAGGGAGGTGTCCGAGCCAGGCAGGCCGACGGTGACGAGGACGGTCGGTTCCTCGCCCGGCACCTCCACGGCCAGCACCTGCGGACCGCCCGGGAAGGGCACGTGCAGCACCCCGGGGATGTGCCCGTCGTGGTCGCTCACGGCGGCCAGCACGGCCCGCCGCAGCGCGGGGTCGGGGGCGGTGCCCGCCGGGTCGACCGGGTTCGCGGTCGCCGTGTCGAGCAGCAGCAGCCGGCAGCCCAGTTCCCGGCCGAGCCGGGCGGTGGGGGAATCGCCGGTGCGGGAGGCGAGGGAGTCGCGCAGGGCGCCGTAGATCTTCTCGATCTGGCCGAACCGGGCCGACGTCTCGCCGGTGTTGGCGTCGGCGACGGCCCGTGACACCGCCACGAAGCTCACCGAGTACGCCGCCCTGAGCACCGCCAGCGAGTGCCGGTCGGCCGCCGCGGCGAGGGCGTGGCTCAGTTCCGGGGTGTCCGGGTCCTCGCCGATCAGGATGCCGCTGGCGCCCGCCTCGGCGCAACGCTCGACCAGCGCCGCCTGCGCGCCGCCGGCCGCGGGGAGCGTACGGCCGTTGCGCATCAGCAGTTCGCCGCCCGCCATCCAGTCCCAGGGGCTGTCGAGGTCGGAGGCGTGCGCCCAGGACACCTCCCGGCCCAGTCCCGCGGCGCCCGAGAACAGGCTGAGCCGCAGGTGGGGGAGGTCGAGCACGGTCTGGATGGTGGCGGGCGTGGCGGGCACCTTCGCCCGGCTGCCCCGCATCGAGGACGTCCCCCGCCATGACGTCGCCGTCGCCGGGATCCCGTTCGACGCCGGGGTCACCTATCGGCCCGGCGCCCGATTCGGTCCCTCCGCGATCCGGGAGGCGTCCCGCCTCCTGCGCCCCTACCACCCCCGACTCGACGTCATGCCGTTCCGGGACCAGCAGGTCGTGGACGCCGGTGACCTGCCCTGCAACCCCTTCGACATCGCCGCGGCCAGCGAGGAGATCGAGGCGGCGGCGTACGCGCTGATCCGCGACGGGGCCCGGCTGGTCTCCCTCGGCGGCGACCACACCGTCGCCTACCCCCTGCTGCGCGCCATGCACCGCGTCCACGGCCCGGTCGCCCTGGTCCACTTCGACGCCCATCTCGACACCTGGGACACCTACTTCGACGCGCCCCTCACCCACGGCACGCCCTTCCGCCGCGCCGCCGAGGAGGGCCTCTTCCTCCCGGGCGCCAGCGCCCACGTCGGCATCCGCGGCTCGCTCTACGACCCCGACGACCTCACCGCCGACGCCGCACTGGGCTTCACCGTCGTCCACTGCGCCGACCTGGAGCACCTCACCGTGACCGACGTGGTGCGCCGGCTGCGGGCCAGGATCGGCGACGCGCCGCTGTACCTCTCCGTCGACATCGACGTCCTGGACCCCGCCCACGCCCCCGCCACCGGCACGCCCGAGGCCGGTGGCCTCACCAGCAGGGAACTCCTCGGTATCGTGCGCGGCATGAAGGGCCTGAATCTCGTCGGCGCCGATGTGGTCGAGGTCTCCCCGGCCTACGACCACGCCGACATCACCAGCGTCGCCGCCGCCAACCTCGCCTACGAGTTCGTCTCCCTGTGCGCCAAGGCCCCCCGATGAGCCCGGCGCCCCGGCCGGCGGAGCCGGTCGACTGGCCCGAGGGCCGCCGGGCCGCCGCCGCCTTCACCTTCGACCTCGACGCCGAGTCCGCCGTCCTGTACGAACACCCCACCGCCCGGCACCGCATGTCGGTGATGACCCACCAGTCCTACGGCCCGCTCGTCGGCGTCCCCCGGCTGCTGCGGCTCCTCGAACGACAGGACGTGCGGGCCACGTTCTTCGTCCCCGGCTGGACCGCCCTGCACCACCCCGACGCCGTACGGGCCGTCGTCGCGGCCGGGCACGAGATCGGCCACCACGGCTATCTCCACGAGCCGCCCACCGGGCTCGCCCCCGGCACCGAGGCCGAGTACCTCGACCGCGGCCTGGACGCCCTGGAGCGGGTCGCGGGCGTCCGGCCCGTCGGCTACCGGGCCCCGATGTGGGAACTCTCGTACCACACGCCCGGACTGCTGGCGGAGCGCGGATTCCTCTACGACTCCAGCCTCATGGACGCCGACGTCCCCTACGAACTCGCCGTCCCCGACCGGGACTCCTCGCTCGTGGAGATCCCCGTCCAGTGGGCGCTGGACGACTGGGAGCAGTACTGCTACCTGCCCGGCATCTCCGGCAGCGGGCTGATCGAGAGCCCGCGCAAGGTACGGGAGCTGTGGTCCCTGGAGTTCCGGGCGCTGCGCGCCGAGGGCGGCTGCTTCGTCCTGACCAACCACCCGTTCCTCTCCGGCCGCCCCTCCCGGGCCGCGGCCCTGGAGGAACTGATCGAGGAGGTCACCGGCACCGGTGACACCTGGGTCGCCCCGCTGGCCGACCTCGCCCGCCACGTCCGGTCGCTGGACCTGCCCCCCAGAACCCTGACCCCGCCGGACCCGGACCGTCCCTAAGGGGTCTCCGCGCCTTCGCGGCCGTCCAGCAGCAGGGTCTCCACCTCGCCCACGCCCCATCCGTAGGCCATCTTGTGGACCTCCAGGACGAAGAAGGACTCGGTCGAGATGACGCCCTCCATGACGTGCATACGCTCATTGACCAGATCGGTGAAGTGGTCGGTGTCCCGGCAGATGACCTCCGCCATCACGTCGTACTGACCGGCCGTCATGATGACGTAGGAGGTCTCCGGCAGTTCCCGCAGCCGTCGGCAGACCTCCCGTGTCATTCCGGGTCTGACCTTGAGGCCGATCATCGCGAACCGGTCGAAGCCGATCGTCAGTGGATTGGCGATGCCGACGATCTGGAGCACGCCGTTCTCCTCCAGCCGCTGCACCCGGTAGCGGACCGAGGAGGCGGGGATGCCGAGGTCCTCGGCGATCTGGCTGTAGGGGCGTCTGCCGTCGGCCTGGAGGATGGCGATGATGCGCCGGTCGATGTCGTCGAGCGGATGGCCGCCCTGGTGTGCCGTGGAACCCATGTGCCCATCATTCCTTGCCGCGTCAGGAGTCGAAGCCGAGGCCCAGCCGGTCCAGGGTGCGCAGCCACAGATCGCGTACGCCGCGCTCGTCCTCGCGGGCCAGGGAGCGGCGGGTGGCCTGGATGCCGAGCCAGCGCACCGGCTCCGGCGGGAAGGGCACGGGCGGGCGGCGGATCATCGCGGGCCGGGTCGCCTCGGTGCGCCGGCCGGCCAGCAGGTCCAGGGTGACCTGGGCGCCGTAGCGGGTGGCGCCGACGCCGAGGCCGGTGAAGCCGAGGGCGTAGCCGATCCGGCCGCCGGCCGCCGTACCGGCGAACATGCAGAAGCGGGTGGTGGAGTCGATGATGCCGCCCCAGGCGTGCGAGAACGGCACGTCGGCGAGGGGCGGGAAGGTCTCGGCGAACTGCCGGGCGAGGGTCTCGAAGCTCTCGGCGCGCTGGGTGAGCGCGTCGTCGGTGCGGCTGCCGTAGTGGTAGACGGCGTCGTAGCCGCCCCACAGGATGCGGTGGTCGTCGGTCTTGCGGAGGTAGTGGAACTGGTTGCCCGCGTCCGTGATGCCGTGGTCGCCGCGCCAGCCGATCGCGCCGAGCTGATCGTCCGTCAGCGGCTCGGTCACCAGGGCGTAGTCGTAGACGGGGACCATGGAGAGGGAGAGCCGGCGCAGCAGCGGCCGGTAGATGTTGGTGGCCAGCGCGACCTTCCCGGCCCTGACCTCGGCGTACGGGGTGCGCAGCCGGACCGGGCCCCGGGCGCGGGTGTCGAGCGAGTGGACCTCGGTGTGCTCGGCGATCCGCACCCCCTGCTCCAGACAGGCCCGGCGCAGTCCCCACACCAGCCGGGCCGGGTCCAGCAGGGCGTAGTCGGGGCTCCACAGCCCGGCGGACCACAGCGGTGAGTCGACGTAGTCGCGGACCTGGTCGCGGTCGAGGAGGGTGGCGGGTTCGCCGTGGCGGTGGGCCAGTTCGGCGGCCTCGCCGAGCGCGCGGGCCTGCCAGTCGGTCGCGGCGACGGTCACCTTGCCGGTGCGGGCGAAGCCGCAGTCGATGCCGTACGTCTCCAGGTCCCGTTCGAACGCGTCGAAGTTGGCGGCGCCGAGCCGCTGGAGCGAGGCGATCTCGTCGGGCCAGCGGGCGGCGCCGTTGGCGAGTCCGTGGGTGAGGGAGGGGGAGCAGAAGCCGCCGTTGCGTCCGCTGGCGGCGTGTCCGCAGGTCTTCTGCTCCAGCAGCAGCACATCGAGCCGGGGGAAGCGCCGCTTGGCGAGCAGCGCGGTCCACAGCCCGGTGTAGCCGCCGCCGACCACCGCCAGGTCGCAGGCGGTGTCCTCGGTGAGTCTGGGCAGTGCCCCGGGGCTCTCGGGCCGGTCGAGCCAGTACGGCGCGGGCGCCGCGTGGCGCAGTCGGCTGCGGGGGTCCGGACGCGAGGTCTCGGGGGCGGAGGTCATGGGCTCCTCACTGCGGGTGGGGGAGAGTGGCCGGACGGGGGTGCGGGGGCGTGGCCGGGTGCCGGGCACGCCCCCTGGGGGAGGGGACCGCGGAGGTCAGAGGCTTCAGAGGCTGATGACGCCGGTGCGGGTGTCGGTCATGTCCATCAGGGTCCACTTGCCGCCGATCCGGCCCCAGCCGGTGCCGCGGGCGCCCGCGCCGCCGAACGGCATGTTGATGTCCCACCAGTTGTTGGACTCGTTGACGATGACCTGGCCCACCTCCATCTCCTCGATGAAGCGGAAGGCGGACTTCATGCTGCGGGTGAAGACGGCGCCCTGGAGGCCGAGGGCGTCGTCGTTGGCGATGCGCAGCAGGTCGTCCTCGTCGCGGCCGGTGATGATGGGGACGACCGGCCCGAAGGACTCCTCCTTGGAGAGCAGGCTGTCCTCGGGCACCTGGTCCACCACGGTGAACTCGTAGTAGAGGTCGGTGGGCATCCCGCTGCGGCGGCCACCGCCGGTCAGGATGCGGGCGCCGCGCTCCCGGGCGTCGGCCATGTGCCGGTCCATCTTGGCGGCGACGCCCTCGTTGTTGAGCGGGCCGAGCACGGTCTTGTCGTCGAAGGGGTCGCCGAGCCGGATCCGCTCCGCCTCGCGCAGCACGGCCTCCACGAAGGCGTCGTGGACCTCGGTGTGGACCACGACCCGCTCGGTGGCACAGCACACCTGACCGGCACACGGGTAGGCGCCGTCGACGGCGGCCTTGGCGGCGGCGGCGATGTCGGCGTCGGCGAGGACGACGAGCGGGCCGTTGCCGGAGCACTCCATCAGGGAGCGCTTCAGCCCGGCCGCGGCGGTGATCTTCGCGCCGGTCGCGGAGGAGCCGATGAAGCCGATGGCGTGGATGCCGGGGTGCCGGACCAGGGCGTCGCCGAACGCGCCGTCGCCGGGCAGGATGTTCACCAGACCGGCCGGGAGCCCGGCGGCGGCGACCGCCTCCATCGCCTTGAGGACGGTCAGCGGGGTGTTGGCCGGCGGCTTGACGACCAGCGCGTTGCCGGTGGCCAGACCGGGGGCGGCGAACTCCGCGAACATCAGCAGCGGGAAGTTCCACGGGGTGATGACCCCCCAGGTGCCGACCGGCCGGTGGAAGGTGAACATCTTCTTGGTGTTGTCGCGGGAGAGCAGGGTCTCGCCGTTGAGGCGGACCGCGTCCTCGGCGTGCAGCCGGAAGAGCTGGGCCGCCTCGGTGACGTCGGCGACCGACTCGGCGAGCGGCTTGCCCTGCTCAAGGGTCTGGAGCCGGGCCAACTCGTCCCGGCGCGCGTCGAGTTCGTCGGCGATGCGGTGACAGGCCGCCGCCCGGTCCCACATGTTCACCCCGGCCCACTCTCGCTGTGCGCGGTGCGCGGCCTCGACCGCCGCGTCCAGATCGGCCGCGGTGGGCAGCGGGAAGGATCCGACGCGCTCGCCGGTGGCGGGGCTGATCACATCGGCGGTCTGTGAACCGGCGCCGCTCGTGTAAGCGCCATTGATGAAGAGCTGCTGCTCTGCGGTGGTCATGAGGTGGTGCTCCTCCGTCCGTTGCGACGTCTACGGCTGATGATTCATCGGCAAGTTTGGAACGTCAAGACTCACGGATCCGCAAAGTAAAAGCTTTCTGATTGCTCATGCGTGCATCTTGACCCGGAAATTTCGCCGGACTTATAAGAGCCGCATGAGCACCTCAGCGAATGACAGCACCGCAGCGAAGGACAGCGCCTCGGCGCAGGACAGCACCGCAGCGCAGGACAGACCCGGGCCGGGCGCCCTGTCCCCGGCACCCACCGCGACGGACCCGTCCGCCGCCGGGCCCGCGCTGGCCAAGAAGATCCGCTGGTACGACGGCTTCGCCATGTCGCTGACCATGCCCGCGGCCCTGATCGCCTCCCTCGGCGCGTCCATCGGCGGCCTCGGCGCCTGGGGCGCGATCGCCCTGTGGGCGGCGTCGATGGTCCTGGCGACCGCCACCAACTGGATCTACACCGAACTCGCCGCGATGTTCCCGAACTCCTCCGGCGGCATCGCGGCCTACGCCGCCGAGGGCTGGCGCACCCGGGCCCCCGTCGTCGGCCCGATCGCGAGCGTCGGCTACTGGTTCCCGTGGACCACCGCGCTGGCCGTCTACGCGGGCATCATCGGCTCGTTCGTCCAGGCCCAGTGGTTCCCCGGCCAGGACTGGTCCGTCACCCTCGGCCCGGCCGAACTGAGCTTCCCCATCGTGGTGGGGCTCGCGGTCATCCTGCTGCTGTTCGGCGCCACCATGATGGGCCTGCACGTGGCGATGTGGCTGGTCTACGTCACCGGCGGCGCGCTGCTCGTCCCGCTGGTGGTCTTCATCGTCATGCCGTTCCTCAGCGGCGACTGGACCTCCGCCGGCCTGCACTGGAACCTGCCGGACGGGTTCGGCGGGGTGCGCGAGGCCCTGGTCTGGCTCTACGTGATGGCCTGGACGTCGTTCGGCGTCGAGGTCTGCGCGACCTTCGCCCCCGAGTACAAGGACACGGTCAAGGACACCTCACGCGCGCTGCGCGCCGGGGTCCTGTTCTGCCTGGGCGTCTTCATCCTGCTGCCGCTGGCCCTGTCGGGACATGTCGGCGAGGCGGCCATCGCGGCCGACCCCACCACCTTCTACGTCGGCGCCTTCCAGGACCTGGTGGGCGGCGCCGCCGACCTCATGGTCGTCTTCCTCATCGCGTCCCTGCTGCTCATCATGATCACCGGCCTGGCCGACGGCTCCCGGGTCCTGTACGAGATGGGCCGCCAGGGCCACACCGTCCGCCAGATGGGCGTCCTGAACCGCCGCGGCGTCCCGGCCCGCGCCCTGCTGGTCGCCCTGGTCCTCAACGTCGTCGTCCTGACGGTCCTGAAGACCCCGCTGGCCATCATCGTCACCGGCAACCTCGGCTACATCCTCACCCACGTCCTGGCCATCTCCGGCTTCCTCCTGCTGCGCCGGGACCGCCCCGACGCCCCGCGCCCCATCCGGCTGCCCGGCTTCTTCGTCCCGCTGGCCCGGTTCCTGACCGTCCTGCTCACCCTCATCCTCGTCGTCGGCGCCACCGGCTTCTCCATCACCGGCTACGGCGGCTACAAGGAACTCTCCATCGCGCTGGGAGTGCTGGCGGTCTCGGTCCTGCTGTGGCTCTACCGCAGGAAGGTCCAGGACCGCGCGTGACGGAAGTCCGGTCCAGACCTGCCGGGGGAGGAGGCACGCCTGGACCGGCCCGGTGACCGTCCGGTCCGGCCGGGGTGTTCAGCGGGGCTGCGGGGACGGCGCCGGGGCGGTCCGGAGGCCCGGGGTGAGGGCGGCGCGGGCGCTGTCCGCGAGGGCCGCCGCGCGGTCGGGGTCGGTGAGCCGCCGGGCCGCCGCGCGGTCGGGGTCGGTGAGCCGCCGGGCCGCCGCGAGCGTGGCGCCGACCGTGTCGCGCAGCTCCGCTGACCGGCCGCCTCTCATCGAGGACCGTATCTGTCCGCAAGCGCGACTACCGTGCTGGTCATGAAGGAGACCAAGGCGGCCGGGACGACCGCCGCCCCCGCCCCCGTCCTGACCCCCCGGGACCTCAACCGGGCCACCCTCGCCCGGCAACTGCTGCTCCGGCGGGCGCAGATGTCCCCGTTCGACGCCGTCACCCATCTCGTCGGGCTCCAGGCGCAGGAGGTGAAGCCGCCGTACTACGCGCTCGCCGCCCGGCTCGACGGGTTCGGCACCGGGCAGCTGTCGGAGCTGCTGGCCGCGCGGGACGTCGTACGGATGGCCGGGCTGCGCTCGACCATCCACCTGCACACCGCCGACGACACGCTCACCGTACGGCCCTTCGCGCAGGCCGCGCTGGACCGGGAGCTGAGGATCTTCCGGAAGGGGCTGGTGGGGGTCGACCTGGAGCGGCTGGCGGCGGTGGCGCGGGACCTGGTCGAGGAGGAGCCGCGCACCATGCGCCAGGTGCGGGACGCGCTCGGCGCGCACTGGCCGCGGGCCGACCCGCAGTCGCTGTCCATCGCCGCGCGCTGTCTGCTGCCGCTGGTGCAGGTCACCCCGCGCGGGATGTGGGGGCACAGCAAGCAGGTCGTCGTCACCACCGTCGAGCACTGGCTCGGCCGGCCCGCGGCCCCGCCCGCCGACCGCCAGGACATGGTGCTGCGCTATCTCGCCGCCTTCGGCCCCGCCTCCGTGCGGGACATGCAGACCTGGTGCGGGCTCACCCGGCTGCGGGACGCCTTCGAGGGGCTGCGCCCCCGGCTCCTCACCTTCCGCGACCAGCACGGGGTGGAGCTGTTCGATCTGCCCGACGCGCCCCGCCCGGACGCGGAGACCCCGGCCCCGCCGCGCTTCCTGCCCGAGTTCGACAACGCCCTGCTCTCCCACGCCGACCGCACCCGGGTGGTCCCGGTCGTGCACCACGGGCGCACCTGGCAGGTCAACACCGTCCACCGCCCGCTGCTCGTGGACGGGTTCCTCGCCGGGGTGTGGGGCATCACCGACGACGCCCTGGTCATCGAGCTGTTCGAGCGGCTCACCCCGGCCCGGCGCGAGGAGGTGCTGGCGGAGGGGGAGCGGACCCTCCGGGCGGTGCACCCGGAAGATGCCTACGACGTCCGGTTCGGGACGGTGCTGCCGTGAGCCTCGGACGACGCGACACCATAGGACGGGGCACGACATGGAGCAGGGGGCGCTGCGGGCCGCTCGTGGAGGCCCGCAACGCCCCCTGGTCGTGCACCTGAGCGGTGAGGCTCAGGAAACCGGGGTGCCGGTGGTGATCGTGACGGCCGGGGTGACCGGGCCGTCGGCTATGAGTTGACCTGCGCGGTCACCAGGTCCGAGAAGGTCGTCAGCCGGGCGTACACGCCGGGCAGCCCGGCGCGGGCGCAGCCGTCGCCCCAGGAGGTGACGCCGGCCAGTCGGCCGCCGATCAGGAGCGGGCCGCCGCTGTCGCCCTGGCAGGTGTCCACCCCACCGTTCGTGTACCCGGCGCACACCATGTCACTCGCCACGAAGCGGGTGCCGTAGGAGGTGCGGCAACTGGCGTCGGAGACGGTCGGGACGGTCGCCGTGCGGAGCTGGTTGGAGGAGCTGCCGCCCTCCGAGGTGGTGCCCCAGCCCAGGACCCGGGTGGTGGCGCCGGTCGCGTAGATCCCGGTCTCCGAGGCGGCGACGTACGGGGCGGTCGTGTACGGCATCGACGACGACAGGGTGAGCACGGCCACGTCGTCGCCGCGGGTCACACTGCGGTAGTCGGGGTGGACCCAGATCCTGCTGACCCTGGCCACCGTGCCGTTGGTGCCGTTGAGGTAGGTGCGGCCACCGACCACCCGGACGCTGTTGGTGGTCTCGCCGACCATACAGTGCGCGGCGGTGACGACCTTGGTGGGCGAGACGAGGGTGCCGCCGCAGAACTGGTTCTCCGCGGCGTCGGTGATCTGCATGACGAAGGGGTACGCCGTCGTCGTCGTGGTGGTTCCGCCCACGATGGGGGTAGGGGCGGCGACGGCGGGGGCGCCGGCGAGCGCGGTCGCCGCGGCGGCGGCGCAGGCCGCGAGGGCGACGGCGGTCTTTCTGGCGCGGGTGAGCCCGAACATGAGTCTCCTCAAGGGGTTGCCGGTGGGGGGTCGCGCGGGTGTGGGGGGTGCTGCACGAGGATCTGACGGCCCTTGGGACCGACCGACCCCCGTGTGCCCGGCGAGCGGCACGCCCATTACGCTAGACGGCGGCCCGCCTTGTCCCCAATGAGGGAACCCCCTAGCGGGGCAGGGGAGTTGGGCAGGGAAAACCCTCGGTCGCACGGGTCAAACCCGGACCTCGGAAACCCTGGGAGACCAGCGGAACCCGCGCCGGATCCTCAGTAAACCCAGCGCGGGCGCGTCACACGCGGCGCCCCGCCGCAAGTCTGACGATGTCCACCCGCGATCGGATCCCCAATTTCCGGTAGACCCGGGTGAGCGTGGCCTCCACCGTCTTGACGCTGATGAACAGCCGGGCGGCTATCTCCCGGTTGGTGGCGCCCTCCATCACCAGCGCCGCCACCTGACGCTCCATCGCCGCGAGCCCCTCCAGCGCGTCCAGCTCGGCCGGTTCACCGACCGGCAGCGCCGTGCTCGCGGCGGCGGTCTCCTCCACCTGCCGCAGCCACGGCAGGGCCCGGCAGCGCCGGAACAGCCGGGCCGCCTCGTCGTACGTCGTCGGCCCCGGCCGCCCGGTGCGCAACCGGGCCAGCGCGAACGCGGCCCGCGCCTCCTCCAGTCCGTACCCCAGCTTGGCCAGCCGGTCCTGAACCGACGTCAGCTGCGCCAGGGCGGCGTCCCGTTCGCCGCGCGCCGCCCGCACCAGGGCCTCCGCGCGGTCCAGCACCGCCAGGACGCTCTCCCGGCCCAGCCGCAGCGCCTGCACCCGGGTCACCTCGATGACGTCCTCGGCCTCCGCCAGCTCCCCGACCCGGACCAGGGCCTCGGCGAGATCGCCCTGCCAGCGTCCGCGCGCCGGGTCGGTGATGCCGATGCCGTGCTCCAGTTCGCGGGCCCGGCGCAGCGCCCGCACCGCGGCACCCGCGTCCCCGGCCACCAGATGGGCGTGGCCCAGCGCGGCCAGCGCCCGCGACAGATACATGACGTCGCCGTCCTCCTCGGCGCGCTCCGCCGACTCCCGCGCCAGCGCCAGCGCCCGGCCCAGGTCGCCTCCGGCGGCCTCGGCGAGCGAGGTGAGCATCGCGCTCGCGCTCTCCCCGATGCCCGAGTCCCGCGCCAGCCGCAGACTCTCCCGCGCCAGGTCCAGGGCCCGGCCGCAGGACCCCGAGCGCAACTCGGTCTCCGCGAGGAACCGCACATAGTGCACCTCGCTCTCGGCCATGCCGCGCCGCCGCACCGCGCGCAGCAGCGACGAGATGGTCGTACGGGCCTCGGCGAGCTGGTCGCTCATCAGCAGCCAGCGGAAACGGACCGCGCCGATGCCGTTGTGGTCGCAGGCCACCTGGGGGTCCTGCGGCTCGCGCAGCGCGCGTTTGATGGTGGTGGGCGCGTCCGGGTGGCCCATCAGGGTCTCCATGTGCGCCTGGAAGGCCAGCGCCAGCAGTTCGGTACGGCGGTCCCCCGCCCGTGCCGCGAGACCCGCCGCGTGCGCGGCCTCCTCCCGGCCCTTGTCCATCTCGCCCTCCACGAGCAGCGCCCGCCAGGCCAGCTGATAGCGGACCAGGGCGCGCAGCCGGGGGTCGTCGCCCGCGTCGGACAGCGCCTGCGGGAACACGGCGTCGACCTCGCTCATCGCCTGCCCGGCCGCGTCGATCACCACCATCCAGGCCCGTACCCGGGCCGCCGCCGAGACCGCCCGGGTCAGGACGTCCCGCGCGATGTCCCGGGCGAGATCGGACTCCCCGGCCGTCAGCGCGTCCTCGGCCGCCGTCAGCCGCAGCTCCTCCGGGCCGGGGTCGCCGTCGGCGGGGGTGTGCCGGGCCGCGAGCAGCCCCAGGGACGCGGCGACCGCGGGAGCGCCCCGGTCCCGGGCCAGCGCCGCCGCCTCGGCGAGCCGCGCCGCCGCCTCCGGGTCGGTGCCGGTGGTGGCCAGCGCCAGATGCCGGGCGCGCTCGATGGGGTCGGAGGCCGCCGTGGACAGCGCGGCGTGCGCGTCCCGCCGCTCCTGCGCGGATGCCTCCGCGTACAGCGCGGCGGAGATCAGCGGATGCGCGAACCGTACGGTCGGGCCCTCCGGGTCGGTCGCCAGCAGCCCCAGCGCCGCCGCCTGCGCGGTCTCCGCCTCGGCGTCGGTACGGCCCGCCGCGTGCAGCAGGGACCGGGTCGGCCGGGCGCCCGCGCTGGCCACCAGCAGGGTGCGCCGGGCGTCGGCGGAGAGCATGTCGAGGCGGTGCAGGACCAGCGCCCGCAGCGAGGTCGGCACCGGCAGCGGCTCGCCGGGGCGCGGCGGCACCGGGTTCTCGGCCAGGGCGCGGCCCAGCTCCAGCGCGAAGAGCGGGTTGCCGCCGCTGGTGCGATGGATGTCACGCACGGTGGAGCGCGGCAGCCCGGGATAGCCGCGCTCGTCCAGCAGCGCGGACACATGGGTGCGGGTGAGCGGGCCGAGACGCAGGGCGAGGGTGCCGGGCGGGGACGCGCGCAGATGGTCGTCGTACTCCTGGCCCTCGGTGCGGGCCGCGCACAGCAGCCGTACCGGGAAGTCGCCGAGGCGGCGGGCGGCGAAGCCGAGCAGTTCGGCACTGGCCGGATCCAGCCACTGGAGGTCGTCGGCGACCATCAGGACCGGGCCCTCGGCGGCGAGGGCGCGCAGCGCGGACAGCACCGCGAGCCGCAGGGCCAGCCCGTCGCGCTGGAGGGTGGACTCCCCGCGGCCGGTGAGCGCCGACTCCAGCGCGGTGCGCTGTGCGTCGGGCAGCTTTCCGGACACCTCGTCGAGGACCAGGCCGAGGAGGTCGGCGAGGGCGAGGAAGGGCAGATGGGACTCCGACTCGGTCGCCGAGCAGCGCAGCACGGTCCGCGCGGTCCCGGCGTACTCGGCGGCCAGCGCCCGCAGCACCGTCGACTTCCCGATTCCGGCGGGACCGTGGAGCAGCACACTGCCGCCGCGCCCGAGCTGCTCCCGCGCCGCCGCGAACAGCTCCTCCCGGCCGATGACCAGGTCGGGGCGGCATCGGGCAGGCTCCTGGAGGTCCCGTCGCACGGTCACCGCTCCCTCCGCGTGTCTGGTCCGACAAATTCTAGGCAACGCGCCGTTGAAATCCGGAAGGGCGAGATGGTGAGGGAAATTACAGCCGGGGCTGCGGAGGAGCGTGGGGCGGCAGGGAATGCGGAGGCGGCCCTGCGGGGGCCTCACCGTCGAGTTTCGGTCGACCGCCGGCGCGGAGCCCCCGAGCGGTCCACCAGGCTCCCAGAGGTCGGGCGGTGGCGGGGGCACGGAGTGACGGTGATCACGGCAGCAGCCCCGTTCGCCGGGCCGCCGCCGTCGCCTCGCGCACGCCCCCGCACCACCACTGTTCGCCCCTTCGCCGCGGCACCCACCCCCGTTCGGGGGTGGTGAGACCCGCATCACGGATTACACGATGTCCGGAAGCCGCCCGGCAACGGTCCGGGCCCCCAGGAGAGCAGAGGCGGACAGATGACGACCGCGACCGAGGACTTCCGCGAGGCGCGCGATTTCCTGCTGGAGCACCGCGAGGACTACCGCACGGCCTACGAGGGTTTCCGCTGGCCGAGGCCCGAGCACTTCAACTGGGCCCTCGACTGGTTCGACGCGATCGCCGCCGGGAACGACCGCGCGGCGCTGCACCTCGTGGAGGAGGACGGCACCCGGACCGTGGTGTCCTACGCCGCGATGGCCGAGCGCTCCGACCGGTACGCGAACTGGCTGCGCGGGCACGGCGTCGCCGCCGGGGACCGGATCCTCGTCATGCTCGGCAACCAGACCGAGCTGTGGCTGACCGCGCTCGCCGCGATGAAGCTGCGGGCCGTCGTCATCCCCGCCACCCCGCTGCTGGGCCCCGCCGATCTGCGCGACCGGGTCGCGCGGGGCCGGGTCCGGCAGGTGATCGCGCGGGCCGAGGACACCGCCAAGTTCGCCGAGGTGCCCGGTGCGTACACCCGCATCGCGGCCGGTGCCGCGCCCGAGGGCTGGCTGCCGTACCGGGAGGCCGAACAGGCCCCCGCCGGTTTCGCACCCGACGGCCCCACCCGCGCCGACGACCCGCTGATGCTGTACTTCACCTCCGGTACGACCGCCCGCCCCAAGCTGGTCGAGCACACCCATGTGTCGTATCCGGTCGGCCATCTGTCGACCATGTACTGGATCGGCCTGCGCCCCGGCGACGTCCATCTCAACATCTCCTCGCCCGGCTGGGCCAAGCACGCCTGGTCCAATCTGTTCGCCCCCTGGAACGCCGAGGCGACCGTCTTCCTCCACCACTACACCCGCTTCGACGCGGCCCGGCTGATGGCGGAGATGGACCGGGCCGGGGTCACCACCTTCTGCGCGCCGCCCACCGTGTGGCGGATGCTCATCCAGGCCGACCTGACCCAGCTGCGCACCCCGCCGCGCGAGATCGTCGCCGCCGGGGAGCCGCTCAACCCGGAGGTGATCGAGCAGGTCCGCCGCGCCTGGGGCGGCACCGTCCGGGACGGCTTCGGCCAGACCGAGACCGCCGTGCAGGTCGCCAACAGTCCCGGTCAGCGGCTCAAGACCGGCTCCATGGGCCGCCCCAGCCCCGGCTACCGCGTCACCCTCCTCGACCCGGTCACCGGCGCCCCCGGTGACGAGGGCGAGATCGCCCTGGACCTGTCCGGTCCGGCCGGCCGCCCGGTCGGCCTGATGACCGGCTACCACGGTGACGAGGAACGCACGGCCGAGGCGATGGCCGGCGGCTACTACCGCACCGGCGACCTCGGCTCCCGCGACGCCGACGGATACATCACCTACGTCGGGCGCGGCGACGACGTCTTCAAAGCCTCCGACTACAAGATCTCCCCGTTCGAGCTGGAGAGCGCCCTGCTGGAGCATCCGGCGGTGGCCGAGGCGGCGGTCGTGCCCGCGCCGGACGCGCTGCGGCTCGCCGTGCCCAAGGCGTACGTGGTGCTCGCGGAGGGCTGGGTGCCGGGGCCCGACACCGCGAGGGTGCTGTTCGCGCACGCGCGCGAGGTGCTGGCGCCGTACAAGCGGATCCGCCGGCTGGAGTTCGGGGCGCTGCCCAAGACGGTCTCCGGCAAGATCCGGCGGGTCGAACTGCGGGAGGCGACGGCGGCGGGCTCGGCGGCGGAGTACCGCGAGGAGGACTTCCGCTGAGCCCGACGGTGTCTTGACTGCGCTCGGCTGTCCTCCTACTCTCATTCCAGATAGTAGAAAACTCTTTCCGCAATGTGGAAGTCGAAGGTTGCGGGAAGGGTCACTCGCCATCCGGAAGTACTCACCGCGGGGCGCGACGGGAGTGCGTATCCGACAGCCGAAGCAGGAGTACTCAATGGCTCGTATGACCGCTGCCCGCGCGGCAGTCGAGATTCTCAAGCGCGAGGGCGTCACCGACGCGTTCGGAGTGCCGGGTGCGGCGATCAACCCGTTCTACGCCGCCCTGAAGGCGTCCGGCGGCATCGCCCACACCCTCGCCCGGCATGTCGAGGGCGCCTCGCACATGGCCGAGGGGTACACCCGCACCCGGGCCGGGAACATCGGGGTGTGCATCGGCACCTCGGGCCCGGCCGGCACCGACATGATCACCGGGCTGTACTCGGCGACCGGCGACTCCATCCCGATCCTGTGCATCACCGGCCAGGCCCCCACCGCGGTGATCCACAAGGAGGACTTCCAGGCCGTCGACATCGCCTCCATCGCCAAGCCGGTCACCAAGATGGCGGTCACCGTCCTGGAGGCGGCCCAGGTGCCCGGCGTCTTCCAGCAGGCGTTCCACCTGATGCGCTCGGCCCGGCCAGGACCGGTGCTGATCGATCTGCCGATCGACGTGCAGCTCACCGAGATCGAGTTCGACCCGGACACCTACGAGCCGCTCCCGGTCTACAAGCCCGTCGCCAGCCGCGCCCAGATCGAGAAGGCGCTCACCCTGCTGAACGCCGCCGAGCGCCCGCTGATCGTGGCCGGCGGCGGCATCATCAACGCCGACGCCAGTGAACTGCTCGTGGAGTTCGCCGAGTTGACCGGCATCCCGGTCGTGCCGACGCTGATGGGCTGGGGCGTCCTGCCCGACGACCACGACCTGAACGCCGGGATGGTCGGCCTCCAGACCTCGCACCGCTACGGCAACGCGACCTTCCTGGAGTCCGACTTCGTCCTCGGCATCGGCAACCGCTGGGCCAACCGCCACACCGGCCGCCTCGACGTCTACACCGCCGGACGGACGTTCGTGCACGTCGACATCGAGCCCACCCAGATCGGCAAGATCTTCGCCCCGGACTACGGCATCGCCTCCGACGCCAGGGCCGCCCTGGACCTGTTCGTCACGGTGGCGCGCGAACTGAAGGAGGCCGGGCGGCTGCCCGACCGCTCCGCCTGGGCCGCCGCCGCCCAGGAACGCCGGGCCACCCTCCAGCGCCGCACCCACTTCGACGACATCCCCATCAAGCCGCAGCGGGTCTACGAGGAGATGAACAAGGCGTTCGGACCCGACACCCGGTACGTCTCCACCATCGGCCTCTCCCAGATCGCCGGCGCCCAGATGCTCCATGTCTTCAAGCCCCGGCACTGGATCAACTGCGGTCAGGCGGGCCCCCTCGGCTGGACCATCCCGGCCGCGCTCGGCGTCGCCAAGGCCGACCCGGACACCCTGGTCGTCGCCCTCTCCGGCGACTACGACTTCCAGTTCCTCATCGAGGAACTCGCCGTCGGCGCCCAGCACCGCATCCCCTACGTCCACGTCCTGGTGAACAACTCCTACCTCGGCCTGATCCGGCAGGCGCAGCGCGCCTTCGAGATCGACTTCCAGGTCAACCTGGAGTTCGAGAACCTCAACTCGCCCGAGCTGGGCGTCTACGGCGTCGACCATGTGAAGGTGGCCGAGGGCCTCGGCTGCAAGGCGATCCGGGTGACCGACCCGAACGAACTGGGCGCGGCCCTGGAACAGGCCGTGAAGCTGGCCGCGGAGCACCGGGTGCCGGTGGTGGTGGAGGCGATCCTGGAGCGGGTCACCAACATCTCCATGTCGGGCACCAACGACATCAGCAACGTCGTGGAGTTCGAGGAGATCGCGACCGAGCCGGGGCACGCGCCGACGTCCATCAAGACGCTGAAGGTCTGACGTCCCGCGCAGTGCGGGCCCGGCGCGCACCGTGCCGGGCCTGCGCGCCGCGGGCGTCCTCGGTCAGGGTTCCGAGAGGCCCGGCCAGTCCTGCGGGCCGCCGCCCTGCCACTCGACGAAGTCGGTGTGCTCGACATCGGTCACATAGTGGTCGGCCAGGCGCAGGATCTCGCCGACGTCGTCCAGATGGCTGGCGACGCCCAGGGTCTCGGCGCCCTCGGTGACCCGTCGGGTGCCGTCCAGCGCGGGGGCGTGCACCACGACGTGCGGGCGCGGGGAGGAAGGTGCCATGCCCTCAGGGTGCCGTGCGGGCGGCCGGGCCGCATGTCCGTCGCCCGGGGCGGCGCGAAGTGCTCAGGGGCTCCGCCCACTTGTTCAATCCTATGGAGGACTGTAGTTTTCGAGTCCGGCCCCTGTTGCCCGCCCTGTGCGACCCGCCCCCCGACTCGTGATGGGAAGCGCTATGCACCGAGTGCTCCAGCTCTCCGGCTCCCTGCGCAAGGACTCGCTCAACTCCCGGCTGCTGAGCTGCCTGCCCGCTCTCGCCCCCGGGCTCTTCGAGTGGCGGACCTTCGACGGCCTCGGTGAGCTGCCGCTCTACGACGAGGACGCGGACACCGACGTCCCGCCGCCCGCGGTGGGCCGCTTCCGCCGGGCCGTGGCCGAGTGCGACGGGCTGGTCATCGCCACCCCCGAGTACAACCACTCCCTGCCCGGGGTCCTGAAGAACGCGATCGACTGGGCCTCCCGGCCCAAGGACGCTCCCGCCCTGACCGGAAAGGGCGTCGTGGTGCTGACGGCCACCCCGGCGCGCGCGAGGGGCTTCCGGGGGGTCGCCGACACGGCCGCGATGCTCAACGAACTCGGCAATCTCGTCGTCCCCCAGCCGCAGGCGGTCGTGCATCTGGCCCACCGGGCGCTCGCCACCGACGAGTACGGCGGGGCGAGGCTGCTCGATCCGGAGGCCGCGCGGCTGATCCGGGTCCAGCTGCGTGTGCTCGGCGACCTGCTCGCCCAGGACCAGCCCGGGGCACTGCTGCGCTCGATCCGCACGCACCTCGCCGGCACGTCCGGGACGGCGCCGACGGGGTCCGCGTCGACCCCGCCCGTCCCGAGCGGTCCGGTCCCGAGCGGTCCGGTCCCGGCCTCCGCCTGACCGGGGTTCCCCGGGACCCCGCGATTTCCCAGGGCCCCGTGCCCCTCGGGTGTTCCGCGACCCTCGGGTGTTCCGACCTCAGGTGCTCCGACCTCGGGTGTTCCGACCTCGGGTGCTCCGCGTGACGCCTATCCTTCGCGGGCCTTGAGCCGTTCGGCGAGTTGGACGATCACCGTCAGTTCCGCTTCGGAGGCCACCCGGAAAAGATGGCGGCGCACGGCCTCGGCGTGCGCCGCCTCCATGGCGTCCACGGCCTCGTGCCCCGCGTCGGTCAGGCTGATCTCCACCCCCCGGCCCCCGGGCGCGGTCCCGCGCGCGACGAGCCCGCGCTGTTCCATCCTGGTCAGTTGGTGCGACAGCCGGCTCTTCGACCAGAACATATCGTCCGCGAGGCGCTGCTGACCGAGGCGTTTGTCCGGGGCCTCGTTCAGGCGCATCAACACGCTGTGGTCCGCCGACGACAGGCCCGAAGCGGGCTTCACATCGGCCGCGACCCGGAATCTCAAGAGGTCAGCCACGATGAGGACGGATCTCCACACCTGCTGCTCCGCGTCAGTGAGTGAGGCATTCACCGTCATACCGTACACGGAGCCGATATCGGCCTTCTCTCTTCTTGAATTAGGGTTGACATCTCAACCTAGCGGGATTTACTGTCTGTGTACGCTGACTCGCAAGAGGTGACATGGATACGCATTCGGTGCTCGCGCCCCAGTTAGCGCATTACCAGACGTTCGCCATGCGTGGTGTCCACTGGCTTCCGTACGTCATGTACTTCAACCAGCCGAACTACCGGTCTCCGGTGATCAACACCGATTCCCAGGGCTTCCGCTTCTCCCATGGCGAGAAAGGCAGGTACGCACTGGGTGACGAGTGCCCCGAAGGCCCCGTCAGCCTGCTGATGGGCGGCTCGTCGGCCTTCGGCTTCGGGGCCGGCTCGGACCGCACGACACTGTCGTCGCTGCTCGGTCAGGAGTCCGGCGGGACCTGGCTCAATCTCGCCGCTCCCGCGTTCAACTCGACGCAGGAGGTCCTTCTGTTCCTGCTGCACCGCCATCAGTTGTCCGGGGTCCGGGACGTGGTGATCTTCTCGGGTCTCAACAATCTGGTCGTGGCGGGGCTCCCCGGAGCCGATCAGGGCTACGGCCAGTTCTTCTTCTCCGGTGATTTCTACGGCGAGTTGCGCGGCGTCGAGGCCCGGCGGACCCCCATCTCCCACACGGCGGGCCCGGCAACCGGGCTCCGGCGCCTGCTTCCCCCGGCGCTCTCCCGGCTGCTGTCCCGCCCGGCGCGCGGCGACGCCGCCCCGCCCGGGCCTCCGCTCGCCCGGCGCATCGAGATCGCGGCGGACGCGATCCGCCACGATCTGGACCGACTGATCGATCTGCTGGCCCCCACCGGCGCCCGGGTGAGTTTCGCCCTCCAGCCGGCGCCGCACTGGTGCGGAAAGAAACTCTCCGCCGAGGAGACGGTGCTGCTCGGGGACAACGGGTCGCTCTGGTCCAAGGTGTGGGCCGGATTCCGCCCCGCGCTGGTGGAGGAGGCCCACGCGGGTTACGCGGAGGCGATCGGACGGGCCTGCAAGGAGCGCGGCATCACGTTTGTCGATGTCAATACCTCCCTCCCGCTCGTCGCGGAGAAGGGGGAATGGCTTTTCGTCGATCCGGTGCATCTGAACGACCGGGGGAACGCACTGGTCGCGGAAGTACTGTGCCGTGAATTGAATCTTGGCGAGACCTGGAAGGGAAAACCTTGATCCGCAAGATCATAGAATTCTTCCGTCGGCGTCGCAGGCGGAAGAACGACGGGTCCATATACCCCATGTTCTGAGACGGAAAGGGACCGCCGTGCTCCATCAGGCCCCCGACGCCACGACAGCGGACCGCTTACTGTATTTACGCGCCCTGGACCCGGAGGGGCCACTGTCCCTCGGGGGACTGGACGCGATCGCCTTCGACCAGGAGCCCGGGAACGCGTCGGTGGAGGAACTCGCCGCAGAGGCACACCGATGGGGAGCCGCGGAGGCCACCCGCTTCCGGGAGGAACTCGGGGAGAAGGTCGCCGACGAGTCGGTGGTGCACTGTCTGCTGCTGAACTGCGCCCCCCTCGCCCTGGTGGCCGGCGCCTGGCTCCAGTGGATGTCCAGCGCCGCCAACGGGGACACCGGCCTCGCCCTGGACGTCCTCTCCCTCTACGCCTGCGACCTTGGCGTCGGACACCCGCACGCGGACCGGGGCAGCGCCTTCCGCGCCACCCTCGCCCACCACCGGCTGCCGCTGGACACCGGCGGCATGCACCTCACCTCCCACGACCGGGTGCAGAACTTCAGCTTCCGGCTGCCGGCGCTGCTGATGGCGATGAGCAGACAGCCCGACCGCTACACCCCGGAACTCCTCGGCGCCGATCTGTTCCTCCGCGCGGTGGGGACACCACCCCCGCTCGCCGTACTCCCGGCCTCGGCCCTCGGACCGATGACGGCCCAGGACCTGGACCTCGGATCGGCCCGGACCCCGGCCCGCCCCGGGACCCCGGCCGAGCCGAGCCCCCCGAGCGCGCTGGAGCGGTCCCTGGCCGCCGCCCGGCGCCCGCCCGCCGACCGGCTGCGACGCGGCTTCCACTGGGCCGCCGGGGAGTACGGCCGCTGGTGCGCCCTGGTGCTGCGCGAGGCCGGCCCGGCCGGGTACCCCGAGTACGACGTCTGGCGGCTGCTGTTCAGCCGGGCCCGCCAGGCCGCCGTGTACCACGGGCGGTTCCGGCTGGCCGGGCGTCCGCTCGCCGAGTGGTTCGCGGACATCGAGGCCGGCCCCGGCGACTTCCTCGACGCCCTGGCCGCCAGTCCCCTCGTACGGCCGGGGGACCCCGACCGCAGTCCGCTGGTGAAGGGCCTGATCTCCGAGACGGGCCCGATGTTCCGGGTGTTCACCGACGAGGAGGTCGCCGCGATCCGCCGATGGATCCTGCGGCTCCCGACCGCCGCCCCACCCGGACCCGACGGACGGGACCCGGACGGCAACGTCGGCGGACGGGGCCCGGACGAGGCACGCAGGCGGGACCTGGACGACGTACAACGGACCTGGCTGCGGCACACCGCCGGGAACTCCGCGCAGCCGCCGGACGGACCCCTCCCGGGCTCCCCGGGCTCCCCACGCTCCCTGGGCTCCCCTCGTTCCCCGCGCTCCCCACGGGACGCCTACCACCGGCTGCTCACCCGGCAGGACTCCCCGGCGCTGCGCCGGTTCGCCCACGACTGCGTGCGGCGTCGACTGGCCCGCAGCGCGTACCGGCTGGACGCGGCCCCGCACCAGTTGCCCGCGCACTGGGACCGGGAACAGGGACTGTCCCCCTGGCTGCTGGCCGAACACGACCGCCACGGCGAGGAGTTCACCGGCACCGACCGGCGGACACCGGTGCCCACCCGTGCGGAACTCATCTCCTCGACCCTGCAACTGGCCCCGCTCATCATGATCGACGGGGCCTGGCTCCAGGGATTCACCGACTACCGGCTGGCGTCGTCCCCCGTGGGCCATCTGCTGTTCCGCACCTACTGGGACGAGTTGGGCAACGGGGTGCCCGCGCTGAACCACCCCCGGATCTACCGCGCGCTCCTGAGCCAGATGGGCCACGATCTGCCCCCGACGGCCTCGGCCGCCTTCGCCGAGTGGTCCGGCTTCCACGACGACTCCTTCGACCTGCCCGTCTTCTGGCTGAGCATCTCCAGGTTCCCGAGGACGTTCCAGCCGGAGATCCTCGGGCTCAACCTCGCGATGGAACTGTCCGGGGTGGGCGGCAGCTACCGGTCGGCCCGGGTCGCCCTCAAGAAGTACGGCTTCAGCACCCAGTTCGTCGATCTGCACAACACCATCGACAACGTGGCCACCGGTCACTCCGCCTGGGCGGCCGAGGCCGTGGACCGCTTCATGGAGCAGATCCCCGGTGTCCTCGGCCCCGGTGCGGAGCACCGGATGTGGCGCCGGGTCCGGATCGGCTACCGGTCGCTGACCGCCCCCCGCACCCTCGGCGCCGCGCTCCGCTCGCGGATCAGGACCCGGCGCGCGACGACCGTCCCGTCCCTCCCCCCGCCGCCCGAAGGGGCAGACCCACGATGACTCCCACCACACCCACGACCCCCACGACCCCCACCACACCCACGGCTTCCGTGATTCCCGCCGTGCTCGGCATATCCGCCTACTACCACGACAGCGCCGCGGCGCTGGTGCGCGGCGGGGACATCGTCGCCGCCGCCCAGGAGGAGCGGTTCAGCCGCCGCCGCCACGACCCGGCGTTCCCGGAGCGGGCCGTGGCGTACTGCCTCCAGGAGGCGGGCGCCGCCCTCTCCGACCTCGACGCGATCGCGTACTACGAGCGTCCCTCGCTGAAGTTCCGCCGGGTGCTCGCCACCTACGCCGCCACCGCCCCGCGCGGCTGGCGCTCCTTCAAGGAGACCGTCCCGCAGTGGCTGGCGTGGAAGTCCCGGGCCGAACGGACCGCGCACCGACGGCTCGCGGCGATGGGGGCGGGCACACCCCCGCCGATCGTCACCTACGGCCACCATGAGACCCACGCGGCGTCGGCCTTCCTGCCCAGCCCCTACGAGTCCGCGGCCGTGCTGACGGTCGACGGCGTCGGCGAGTGGACGACGACCTCCGTCTGGCACGGCCGGGGCGACCGGGTGGAACCCGTCGCGGAACTCCGCTTCCCGCACTCCCTCGGCCTGCTCTACTCGGCGTTCACCTACTTCTGCGGGTTCAAGGTGGACTCGGGCGAGTACAAGGTGATGGGCCTGGCGCCCTACGGCCGTCCGCGCTACGCGGCGCTGATCAAGGAGAAGCTCGTCGACATCCGGGAGGACGGCTCCTTCCGGCTGAACACCGACCACTTCGCGTTCCTCCAGGGCCAGGTGATGACGGGACGCGCCTTCGAGCGGCTGTTCGGCGGCCCCCGGCGCGTCCCCGAAGGACCGCTGACCGAGCGGGAGTTCGACCTCGCGGCCTCCGTGCAGCAGGTGACCGAGGAGATCATGCTCAAGCTGGCGGCGACGGCCCGGCGGTGGACCGGGGAGTCCCGGCTCTGCCTGGCCGGCGGCGTCGCCCTGAACTGTGTGGCGAACGGCCGCATCGTGGAGCGGGGCCTGTTCGAGGAGGTGTGGGTGCAGCCCGCGGCCGGTGACGCCGGGGGAGCGCTCGGCGCGGCCCTGCTCGCCGCCCGCCACGACGGCGGCCGGAGCCATGTGCCGCACGGCGGTGACGCCATGAAGGGCTCCCGCCTCGGACCGGGCTACGACGACGAGACGATCCGGCGCTTCCTCGACCAGCACGGCTATCCGTACCGCAGGATGCGCGGCCCGGAACTGAGCCGCGCGGTCGCCGAGGAACTGGCGGCGGGCAAGGTGGTGGGCTGGTTCTCCGGACGGATGGAGTTCGGGCCCCGGGCCCTGGGCTCCCGCTCCATCCTCGGCGACGCCCGCAGCCCGCAGATGCAGTCCACGATGAACCTCAAGATCAAGTTCCGGGAGTCGTTCCGGCCGTTCGCCCCCATCGTGCTCGCCGAGGACACCGAGCAGTACTTCGACCTCAAGCAGTCCAGCCCCTACATGCTGATCGTCGGCCAGGTCGCCGAGCGGCAGCGCACCGCGGGGGCGCCGGAGACGGCCCCCGACACCCTCGCGGCCGGTGAGCGGCTGCGCTCCGTCCACAGCACCATTCCCGCCGTCACCCATGTCGACCACTCCTCGCGGATCCAGACCGTCGACAAGGAACGGGACGCCGCGCTGCACGGACTGCTCAGTGACTTCAGGGATCTGACGGGGTGTTCCGTCCTGGTGAACACCTCGTTCAACGTGCGCGGTGAACCCATCGTGGCCAGCCCCGCCGACGCCTACCGCTGCTTCATGCGCACCCACATCGATCTGCTGGCCATCGGCGGCTTCCTGCTCGACCGGACCGAACAGCCGAAGTGGTCCGAGGACGGCGACTGGCGGGACGAGATCCCTCTCGACTGACAGCCGACCGGCCCCCGAGCGACCCCGCCCGGCTCCGGAGCCGACCGGGCTCCGCTGAGCGGCCTCGCCCGCGTCCGCCCGGCGTCGGAGCCGACCCGCGGCTCCGCTGAGCGGCCCCGACTGCCCCGCCCGGCCCGGCCCGGACCCGACCCGGCTCCGCCGAGCACCCCCGACTGCCCGGACTGCCCCGCCCGCGCCCGCCCGCCCGCGCCCGCCCGGCCCCCGACCCGACCCCGGCTCTGCCGAGAAGTGGACCCCCAACCCATGAGACTCCTTCGCGATGCCGTGGTGACGACGGCCCTGTTCCTCCTCTACGCGGTGGTCTTCGTGCCCCTCGGAGTGCTGTCCCGGGTCGTGCGTGACCCCCTGGACCGGCGTCCGTCCGCCCGCCGTCCCTCCTACTGGCACCGGCTCGGCGAGAGCCGGCCCGCCGCCCCCGCCCGCCCGAGGAGCGCCGTATGACCACCCCGCCGTCCCCCGCGCCCCGTCCGACGACCGCCGACACCCAGCGCATGGCACAGTTGCTCGCGGGCTTCCAGCAGTCCCAGGCGCTGCACGCCTTCGCCGAACTCGGCGTGGCGACCGCCCTTCTCGACGGCCCGCTCCCGCTCGGGGAACTCGCCGACGTCACGGCGACCGACCCGGACGCCCTCCTGCGGCTGCTGCGGTTCCTGTCCGGGATCGACGTGGTGTCGTACGAACCCGACGGGGTGTTCGCGCTGACCGCGCTGGGGGCGACCCTGGCCGACGGGCCGGGCTCGGTGCGGGCACTGGCCGCGTTCTGGATGCAGACCCACTACATCCCGTTCAGCGATCTGCCGACCACGATCCGCACCGGTGAGCCCGCCTTCGAGGCGCACTTCGGCAGGACCTTCGGCGACTGGCTGGGGGACCACCCCCGCTACCTGGACAGCCTCTTCGGCGCGATGAGTGAGGTGGCCCGCTGGATCAAGGTCGATCTGCTGACGGGCTACGAACTCCCGCCGGGGCGGGTCGTCGCCGACATCGGCGGCTCCGACGGCACCCTGCTCGCCGGTCTGATCGCCTCCGACGCCGAACGGCGGGGCATCGTGCTGGATGTGCCGGGCGCGGTGCCGGCGGCGGCCAAGCGGCTGACCGAACTCGGCGTCGCCGACCGGGTCAAGGCCGTCGGAGGGGACTTCTTCACCGAGGTCCCGTCGGCGGACGTCTATCTGCTCTCGACGGTCCTGCACGACTGGAACGACGACCAGTGCGCGACGATCCTCGCCAACATCGCCCGGGCCGCGCACCCGGGAGCGCGTCTCGTCGTTCTGGAGGCGGTGCTGCCGGACACCGACGCACCCCATCCGGCCAAGTTCAACGACCTGGCGATGCTGGGGGTGGGGGCGGGCCGGGAGCGCAGTCACGCGGAGTACGCGGAACTCCTGGCCACCGCCGGGTTCACCCCGACCCGTCACCTCCCGGGCCCCTCCTACAACCCGTTCTCCCTCCTGGAAGCCAGGCTGGAGGACAGGGTGGAGGACTGAGGACGGGCCGTGCTCGGCCGGGTCCGCGGCGGCGGGCGATGGTCCCGGAGCCGCTTCACTCAGGTCGAGAAGCGGTTCCGGGACGTTGACCACCGCACTGGCTCGCTCGCCGCCGCGGTTCCTTGCCGGGCCCGCCGTACCGGTCGACCACCCCTCATCCGGGTCGCCGGCGGCGGGCCGACGCGTGCGGTGCTCCGACCTCCCGTCGGGGTACCGCACGCCGCCTGGTGGATCGGGTCCCGCACGCAGCGTGGACGTGGGGGACGTGCGGAGGGTATGGGACATGGATTCCGGGCGGTGCCGGCGCCTGGGCGCGACAGGACAGGTGTCGACGCCGACACCGCCCGGAGGCAGGGGGGAGCGGGTCAGACCTGGGTGCCCGACAGGCGCTCCACGGACCGCAGCAGTGCGGAGTGGTCGAGCCCTCCGTCGCCCTGGGCGCGCAGGGAGGCGACGAGTTGGGCGACCACGGCACCGACCGGCAGGGCGGCGCCCACGTTCCGGGCGGCGTCGGTGACGATCCCCATGTCCTTGTGGTGCAGGTCGATCCGGAAGCCCGGCTTGAAGTCCCGGTTCAGGAAGTTGTCCTTCTTGCGGGTCAGCACGGTCGAGCCGGCGAGTCCGCCGTTGAGGACGTCCAGTGCGGCCCCGAGGTCCACCCCGGACTTCTCCAGGAAGACCACGGCTTCGGCGCACGCCTGGATGTTCACGGCGACGATGAGCTGATTGGCCGCCTTCACGGTCTGGCCCGAGCCGTGCGGACCGCACAGCACGACGGTCTTGCCGAGCGCGTCGAACACGGGCTTCGCGAAGTCGAAGTCGGCCCGCTCACCGCCGACCATGATGGACAGCACGGCCTCGATCGCCCCGGCCTCACCGCCGGACACCGGGGCGTCCAGCACCCGGACGCCCTTCTCCTTCGCGGCGGCGGCCAGATCGACGGAGGTCTGCGGGGTGATCGAGGACATGTCGATCAGCAGCGCCCCGGACCGGGCGTTCGCCAGGATGCCGTCCGGGCCGTAGGCGATGGCCTCGACCTGCGGGGACGCGGGCACCATCGTGATGATCACGTCGGCGTCCCGGACCGCCTCGGCGATCGACGCGGCGACGCTCCCGCCGGCCGCGGCCAGCCGGTCCAGCTTCGCCTGCTCCAGGGTGTACCCGGTGACGTCGTAACCCGCCTTGATCAGGTTCTCGGACATGGGCGAGCCCATGATCCCGAGCCCTATCCAGGCGATCTTCGGGAGAGTGGTGGACATAGAGGGTGCCTCTCTGACTACGGAGACTACGGATCTGGCCGCGGAGGGGGCGGCCGTGCAGGGGCCGCGGAAGGGGTTGCGGAAGTGGCTGCGAAGCCGGACGGGTCCGGGGCGACGGTGCGGGGGCGACGGTGCCGGTGCGGGGGTGCGGGTGCGGGGGTGCGGGGGTGACGGCCCCCGAGGCGCTACGACGTCCCGCGCGCGGCGTCCGGCAGCCAGTCGAACGCGTCCGCCGCACCGGCCTTGTACTCCAGGCCGACCCAGCCGTCGTACCCCGCCTTGCCGAGCTGTTCGAGCAGGTCGGCCAGGGGCAGCGTGCCCGTGCCGGGAGCGCCGCGCCCCGGGTTGTCCGCGATCTGCACATGCCCGGTCCGGTCGGCGTAGGCGGCGATCACCTGGGGCAGGTCCTCGCCGTTCATCGACAGGTGGTACAGGTCCATCAGGAACCGCGCGTTGTCCAGCCCGGTCGCCTCGTTGACCCGGTCGACGACCGCGACGGCGGCGGGCGCGGACACCAGCGGGTACCTGGGTGACTCGGGCCGGTTGAGCGCCTCGATCAGCAGGATCGCGCCGATCCGGTCGGCGGCGCGGGCGGCCAGGGCCAGGTTCTCCAGCGCCAGGGCGTCCTGCTCGGCCGGGTCGACTCCGTCCACGCGGTTGCCGTACAGCGCGTTGAGCGCGGGGCAGCCGAGGGAGGCGGCGAGACCGGCCGCCACGTCGATGTTGGCCCGGAACCGCTCCGACTCCTCGCCCGGCACCGACAGGGCGCCCCGGTCGGGGCCGGGGAGCTGACCGGCGTAGAAGTTCAGGCCGGTGAGCCGTACGCCCGCGTTCTCCACGGCCCGCTTGAGCGCGTCCACCCGGGACGGCTCGGGGGTGGGGGTGTCGATCCAGGGCCACCACAGCTCGACCGCGGAGAAACCGGCCGCCGCCGCGGCGGCCGGGCGCTCCAGGAGCGGGAGTTCCGTGAAGAGGATCGACAGGTTGACGCTGAAGCGCCGGTCTGCGGCAGTGCTCGATTCGAAACCTGGCATCGGAGCCGCGCTCCCTTCCGTGTCGCCGGCTGTGCCGTCATCCGATCTTCCGTCAAAGTTTCCGTACTGCGGAAGTTCGTTTCTGCTTAATGGAAGATTGCCGTCGGTGGGCGGGGGTTGTCAAGGGGGTGGCGGCACGGAGCGCGCCGGGCGGGCGGCGACCGGGGCGGGCCTTCGCGCCGACGATCCACCGCACGAGGTTTGGTTCCCGGGCACAGGGCCACCCGGAGAGCAGAGCGCCACCGCGTCCGCGCGACGGCCGCCACGACAACCCACAGACCCGCGATCCACCAGCGATCCGAGTGACCCACAGACCAGCGACCCAGAAGACCGAGGACATCACCATGACCGACGACGACCGGCCGCCCGCGGCGGAGGTGCTGAGTCAGGCACGTGATCAGTTCGGCGGGCTCACCGGCATGACGGCGGAGAACGTCTCGTCCTTCGAGCGCACGGAGGACGGCTGGAGTCTGGAGTTCGAGGTGGTCGAGCTGGCCAAGATCCCGGACACGATGAGCCTGATGGCGAGCTACCGCGTCGACCTCGACGCCCAGGGGCAGCTCACCGGCTACCGGCGCGTGCGCCGCTACGAGCGGGGCCGCTCCGACCCACAACGAGCCGACGGCCGCTGAGCACCCGCGGCCACCGGCACCACACTTCCCGGCAAGGAGGCCCGACCGACATGACCGTAGTCCCGGCACAGCAAGCCGGCGGTGGAGGCGGCGGAGGCAGTCTCTACGACGTTCTGGAACTCGTTCTCGACAGGGGACTCGTCATCGACGCGTTCGTCCGTGTCTCCCTGGTCGGCATCGAGATCCTCAAGATCGATGTGCGGGTCGTCGTCGCCAGCGTCGACACGTACCTGCGCTTCGCCGAAGCGTGCAACCGGCTCGACCTGGAGGCCGGGCCGCACAAGACCCCCGGCCTGCCCGACATGGTCGGCGAGATCACGGAATCCGGCGCCCGCGGCAAGTCCAAGGGCGCGCTGAGCGGCGCGGCGGAGACCGTCTCCGACGCGTTCCGGCAGGCCCGGGACGGCGGCTCGTCCCAGGAGGGTGAGAAGGAGCGCGAGCCCAGGCCGCGGGCGCGCAAGGCCACGTCCGCGCGCCGCAAGGAGCGACAGGACGGGGAGGAGGGGGCATGAACACCTACGTCTACGGCATCACCGCCCGTTCGCACGACGCCCTCCCCGAGGGACTGAGCGGGGTCGGCGATCCGCCGAGGCCCGTGCGCCTGCTGGAGCAGGGCGATCTGATGGCCGTCGTGAGCGACGCGCCGCCGGATCTGCGGCCCAAGCGCCGTGAACTCCTCGCCCACCAGAAAGTGCTCGGCGAGGCGGGCGCCACCGGCTGTGTGCTGCCCATGCGGTTCGGCAGCGTCGCCCCCGACGACAGCACGGTCACCGGGGTCCTGGCCGAGCGCGCCGAGCATTTCGCCGAGCGCCTCGGCGCCCTGGACGAGAAGACCGAGTACAACGTCAAGGCCACCCACGAGGAAGAGGCCGTACTCCACCGGGTCCTGGCCGACACCCCCGAGCTGCGGGAACTGGCCGAGGCCAACCGCCGCTCCGGCGGCGGGAGCCAGGAGCAGCAGCTCCGGCTCGGCGAGATGATCGCCACCGCCGTGCGGGCCCAGGAGACGCGGGACGAGGCGGCCCTGCTGGAGCGCCTGCGGCCCAAGGCCGCGGACATCAGCGTGGGACCCGCCTCGACCGGCTGGCTGGCCAATGTGTCCTTCCTCCTGGACCGCGACGCGGTCGGGGAGTTCCTGGACGCGGTGGACGAGCTGCGCCGAGCGGCCCCGCACCTCCAGCTGAACGTCAACGGACCGCTGCCCCCGTACAGCTTTGTCGAGCCCGGACCGTCCGGACCCGCGGAGACGAAGTAGGCCCGCCATGGGACTGATCTCGGAAGTTCTGCTCCTGCCCCTCGCCCCGGTGCGCGGCAGCGCGTGGGCGATCGAACAGGTCGTGAAGGAGGCCGAGCGCATCTACTACGACCCCTCGGGGATCAGCGCCGAACTCGCCCGCCTGGAAAGGGCGTTGGAGGACGGGGAGATCACCGAGGAGGAGTTCGACCGGCGGGAGGACGAGCTGCTCGACCGGCTGGAGGAGACGAAACAGTTCACCTACGGATGGGATGACAGGACGTCATGAACCGGATGATGATGGGCCTCGCGATCGGGGCGGGCTACTTCCTCGGCCGGACGAGGAAACTGAAACTGGCCATCGGTGTCGGCACCTTGGTCGCGGGTAAGCGGCTCAATCTGAGCCCCGCGGCCGTCGCCGACCTGGTCTCGCGCGGACTGAAGGACAATCCGCAGCTCAAGAGCCTCCGCGACGAACTGGGGCCCGATCTGCGCGGGGTCGGCAAGGCCGCGACGGGCGCACTGGCCGAACGCCAGATGCAGGCGCTCGCCGACCGGCTGCACGGCCGTACCGCCGGGGTCCGCGACCGGCTCGCGGGCGTCTCGCCCGACACGGACTCCGATGCCGATGCCGATGCCGACGCGGATGAGGATGCCGACGAGGAACCCGAGGAGCGGGCGGAGGACCGGGAGGAGTCCCGGGACGACGCGGACTTCGAGGACTACGAGGACGACGAGGCCGACGAGGACGAGGCGGCCGACGAGACCGATGAGGACGAGGCGGCCGACGAGACCGACGGGGCCGACGAGGCCGACGAGGCCGACGAGGACGAGGCGGCCGGCGAGACCGACGGGGCCGACGAGGCTGACGAGGACGAAGGGGCCGACGAGGACGAAGGGGCCGAGGAGAAACCGGCCCGGTCGGGCGGCGCCCGCAAGAGCACGGCCCGCCAGAGCACGGCCCGTAAGAGCGCGCCCCGCAAGGACAGTGCGCGCAAGGCCCCGGCACGCAAGGGATCCGCGCAGAAGCCCGCCGCCAAGACCGCCGCGCGCAAGCCGCCGGCGAAGAAGACCACCGCGCGGAAGTCGACCGGCGGCACGTCGGCGGCGCAGAAGAGCACGGGCGCCCGCAAGCAGGCCACCAAGAGCGCCTCGCGGGCAGGAGGACGGAAGGGAGGCGGTGAGCGATGACCCCGAACCCGGTGTCACAGGCGCAGAAGACCGCCGGTGAGGCCACGGGCGGCGGCCCCCTCACCGACCTGGCCCACAGCGAGGCTGCCGACCGGCTCAAGGAAGAGGTGCGGGACTACTTCGCCGCACAGGCCGAGCGGGTGCTGTCCGGGGTCGGTCACAAACTGGGCGAGGCCACCGGCAAGCTGGACGGCATCGCCCAGGGCGACAGCCCCGGCCTGGCCTCCCTCGCCCTGGACGGCGGGCGCAAGCTCGCCGAGGGGAAGGGGCCGTTGCGCTCCGCCCTGGAGATGGGCGCGTCCCGCGCGAAGGACAGCGTGACCGGCGCCCTCAAGAACCTCGGCGGCGGCAGCAAGCGCAAGGACTCCCCGGGCAAGAAGCCGACCGTCATCATCGAACAGGTCGATGTCGGCGTACCGCTGCGGACGGCCTACGACCAGTGGACGCAGTACCAGGACTTCTCCTCCTTCGCGAAGGGTGTCACCAGCGCGAGCCGCGCGGACGACGTGGAGTCGGACTGGCGGCTGAAGATCCTCTGGTCCAGCCGGAGTTGGAAGGCGTCGACCACTGAGCAGGTCCCGGACGACCGGATCGTCTGGACGTCGGAGGGCGCCAAGGGCACCACGAAGGGTGTCGTCTCCTTCCACCGGATCGCGGACAGCCTCACCCGCATCGTGCTGGTGATCGAGTACTACCCCGCCGGTTTCTTCGAGAAGACCGGCAACATCTGGCGGGCCCAGGGCCGTCGGACCCGGCTCGACCTGAAGAACTTCGCCCGTTACATCAGTCTCAAGGGCGAGGAGCCGGAAGGCTGGCGCGGCGAGATCAGTGACGGCGAGGTCGTCGTCTCCCACGAGGACGCCGTCGCCGAGGAGGAGAACGACGGAGAGGACAACGAAGGAGAGGGCAACGAAGAGGAGGAGAACGAAGGGGAGGCGGAGTACGAGGACGACGAACTCGAAGACGCCGAAGACGCCGAGGACGCCGACGCCTCCTACGAGGACGAGCCGGCGGACGGCGAGGAGGACGGCTACGACGACGAGGCCGCGTACGAAGAGGTCGACGAAGAGGACGAGGAGGACGAGGAAGCCCCCCGTCGCGAGCAACGGAGCCGGCGGTGACCATGTCCGACCGGCTGCCCGAACCACCCCCCGGACGCGGGATGAGCCCCTACGCGCAGGGCGGCAGCGCGAATCTCGCCGACATCCTGGAACGCGTCCTGGACAAGGGCATCGTGATAGCCGGTGACATCCGGATCAACCTGCTCGACATCGAACTGCTCACCATCAAGCTGCGGCTGATCGTCGCCTCCGTCGACAAGGCGAAGGAGATGGGCATCGACTGGTGGGAGACCGACCCGGCCCTCTCCAGCCGCGCCCGCCGTGACGAACTCCAGCGCGAGAACACGGAGTTGCGCGAACGGCTCGCCCGGCTGGAGGAACTGGAGACGGGCCACAGCGACGAGGTGACCCGCCCCGCCCGCGCCAGAAGGGAGCGACGATGACCGACCTGCGCTACGTCTACGCCGTCTGCCGCCCCTTCGACACCCCGCCGCCCGCCGCTCTCACCGGCGTCGCGGGCGGGCACCCCCGCCTCCTGCACCACGGGGATCTGGTCGCCGTGGTCGCCGACGTGCCCGAGCGGGACTTCGCCGAGGAGCCGCTCCACGCCCATCTGGAGGACCTCGACTGGCTGGGCGAGACCGCGCGGGCCCATGAACGCGTCATCGACGCGTGCAGCGGCCTCACCACCACCCTGCCGCTGCGCCTCGCCACCGTCTTCCATGACGACGAGGGCGTACGCCGGATGCTCACGGCCCAGGACGCGGCCCTGCGCAGCACGCTCGACCGCCTCGAAGGCCGCGTCGAATGGGGTGTGAAGGTCTACGCGGAACCCGAGGACGAACCCGCCGGGAGGAACGCGGGCCAGGGGAGCGCGGGCGAGGGGAGCGTCGGCGAGGAGAACGCGGGCAGGACGACCGACCGCCCGGCCTCCGGCCGGGACTACCTGCGGCAGCGGCGCCACGCGGTGCGGGCGCGGGAGGACACCTGGGAGCGGGCGGAGCGGTTCGCGAACCGGCTGCACACCGACCTCACCGCCCACGCGGAGGCCGCCCGGCTGCACCCCCTCCAGTCCGGCCCCCTCGCCACCACGCCGGGGCACAACGTGCTCAACGCCGCCTACCTCCTGCCCCGTACGGGCTCGCGCGCGTTCATGGACCTCGTGGAGGGCGTGCGGGGGACGGAGCCGGGGATCAGCGTCCAGCTCACCGGCCCCTGGGCGGCGTACTCCTTCATCGGGGACGCCCTGGGCCAGGAGGAGGCACGCCGATGACCGTCGCCGAACACCGTGAGGTCGCCCTCGTGGACCTGCTCGACCGGCTGCTCGCCGGCGGGGTGGTCATCAGCGGGGACATCACCTTGCGTATCGCGGACGTCGACCTCGTCCGTATCGACCTCCAGGCGCTGATCAGCTCCGTGCGCCGGGAGATCCCCGCACCCTGGGAGCTGCCATGACCGACCGCCCCCGCTCCCGGGTCGAGCTGGATCCCGACACCGTCGAGCGTGACCTGGTGAAACTCGTCCTGACCGTGGTCGAGTTGCTGCGCCAGCTGATGGAACGACAGGCGCTGCGCAGGGTCGACCAGGGTGACCTCAGCGAGGAACAGGAAGAACGCATCGGACTCACCCTGATGCTGCTGGCCGACCGCATGGCCGAACTGCGCGACCGTTACGGCCTGCGCCCCGAGGACCTGAACCTCGACCTCGGTCCGCTGGGCCCGCTCCTGCCGAGGGATTGACCGCCCCCGACCAGGATGGAAACGGCGTTCGGGGGTACACGGTGGCATGTCACCGTCCGGCGCGGTGATCTGCCCGGGACGGAGGGTTCTCGTCCCGGAGGAGTTCCTTTGCGGAGGCGGAGACTTACATGCTGAAGGCGCACCCGGCGGTATTGAGGAACCTGCTGGCCATCCACGCGTCGCTGGGCAGGGAGATCACGGAGGGATCGGGGTCGTCGCACGCCCGCCGCCAGCTCCTGGACACCGAGTACACCCTGTGCATGTCAACCGGGACCTACACCGTCGAGGACGCGCTCGCCGCCGCCCACCGGCAGTTGGAGGAGGCGGAAGGGGCAGAGGGAGTGGGAGTGGGAGTGGGAGCGGGAGCGGGAGCACGGACGGGTCCTGGACCACGACGGCCGGACGTACGCGGGGACGGGTATCGGCCGGTCAACCCGGTCACCCCGGTGGGCCGCTATCGGCCGGTCACCCCGGTGGACCGGTATCAACCGGACACCCGAGCGGACCGGTACCGGCCGGACGCACACGGGGACCGGTCGAGCATCGCGTGACCGACGCACCCCGGACCAGCCGAACGACGGGCCGACGAGTCAGCCGGTCCCGCCCAGCTTCTCCTCCATCCAGGTGACGCCGAAGTCCACCACCTCGCCGGCTTCGAACAGGTGGCTCTCGGCGGCGCCGATCATGCCCTTGGTGCCGATCCCGGCGGCGAGCATCTCCTGGGCGATGACCTCGAACGGCCAGGTGCCGTCCGGCACCACCGCGGAGTAGTCGAAGGCCCCGTCCTCCGAGTCGATGTCGTGGAAACGCCGCCAGACCCGCTCCCCGTCGGCCAGGATCGGCTGCTCGTAGGTGACGAAGCGCTTTCCGGGGGCGTCGGCGAGCGCCTCGGCGTGATGCAGCAGCGTCATCGAGTCCAGGGGAGCGCCCAGCAGGAGCACCCGGCCGTTCATGGCGACCAGCCGGGCGAGCGGGCTGTCGGGGCCGTGCGGGTCGTCCCAGGGGTGGTCGGCCATCAGCGCGGTCGCCGCCGCACCGAGCGCGGCGAAGCCGGCGTCGGGGTGCCTGCTGCGTACGGCGCCGGGGTGGCGGCGCAGCGCCTCCGGGAGCCGGCCGTTGTTGTGGTCCGCCTCGCTGAGGTCCGGGTCGTAGGCGGGGTGTTCGGCGCGCAGGGCGTCCTGCCATGCCTGCGGCCAGTCGGTGAAGTCGTAGGGCGGTGCGTCGTTCCAGCCGCAGGTCACCATGAGAGTGCCCCGCTCTCCCACGACGTCGCGGAGCGCGCCGATGATCGTAGGGGGGCCACCGGCGACATATCCGAGGGCGGACATCTGCGTGTGGAACATCACGGTGTCCCCGTCGGCCAGGCCGAGCGCGGTCAGCTCGTCGGTGAGCCGACCGCGGGTGACCGGGCCGTCGGAGCTTTTGAGCAGGGCCAGTTCGTCCATGAACGGGACGCTATCCGCGCCGTGGGGGCCGACCGCAACCGATTAACGTCCGGGCGCGCTCATCCGGGCGTGATCACGCGGTCACGCGGTCACGCGGTCAGGAGTCCCGGCCGGGCTCGCACGCCTCGGCGTGGCGGGCCAGCCCCTCGGCCATGCCCTGCATGAACTTCGGTTTCCGGTGAGGCGCCGGTGGTCACCGTGACGTCGTAGGTGTGCATGCGGGAGTCTCCTGGGTGCGGGCGTGGCCCGGTCATGGGGCGAGGAAGCGCAGCAGTTCGGCCGTGACGAAGCGGGGGTTCTCCTCGACCAGCCAGTGCCCCGCCTTTGGTACGTCCACCGCCCGCACGATGTTGGTCATCCGGGGGCCCACGGTGGACCGGATCGCCTTGAGCTGTCCTTCGGCGGTCATCAGCAGGGCCGGGACCCGGGTCGGTGGTGCCGCCACGGTGTCGCGGACGTCCTTGTCGAGGGCGCGGTACAGCTCGAAGCCGCCTGTCAGGGCCTTGGGCCGGCTGTAGGTCCGGGCGTACTCGTCGATCTCGTCCTCGCTGAACGGGGACCGCTCCGAGGTGCCGCCGAACGCCGTGCCGCCGTACGAGACCTGCGGATAGAAGAGCGCCAGGTATGCGCGGACGTCGTCGCTCACGACCGCCTCGGGGACCCGTCGCTGGGCGTGGAAGGCGATGTGCCAGCTCAGTGAGCGGTAGGTGGGGGCGTCGATCGCGGGGCCGGGGAGCGGCAGGTCGAGATAGCCGAGGCGCGCGGTGTCGTCGGGGAACCGGCTGGCGTACTGGAAGGCCACCGCGGCGCCGAAGTCGTGCCCGACGACACGAGCGTCGCGCACCCCGAGCCGCTCGGCGATCAGCGTGTGCACGTACCGGGCCAGCGTGGCCTTGTCGTAGCCGGTCGGCGTGCCGGTGGAGTCGCCGAGACCGGGAAGGTCGACGGCGTAGACGGTGTGGTGCTCGGCGAGTTCCGGCATGATCGGCCACCAGCCGTACCAGGTCTGGGGCCAGCCGTGCAGCAGCACGACCGGCGGGCCGCTGCCGCCCTTCACATAGTGCATACGGACGCCGTCGACGTCGGCGAACTCGTGGCGGAAGGTGCTCTTGAAGCGGGGATCGTCCTGGGTGGCGGCGGCGTAGGACGGGGCCGGGTCGTCCGTGGGGGTGGCGCAGCCCGCCGCGGCGATCGTGAGGAGGACGGTGAGCAGGACGGTTGCCGCCGTGTACGCGGATCGCGGGCGGCGCGGCAACGGCCGTCGTTCGGTGATCATGTGGTCCTGTCCTGGGAAGGCGGGTCAGCGGCCGGTGGCGCCGTCGATGAGTTCACGGAGGATGTCCGCGTGGCCCGCGTGGCGGCCGGTCTCCTCGATCATGTGGGTGAGGGCCCAGCGGACGCTGGGCGCGGGGCGGTCCGCCCGCCGCCGGGGGAGGGGCGCGCCGAGGTCGGTGCAGTCGTCGAGCACCTCATTGGCGCGCTCGACCGCCTCCCGGTAGCGGGTCACGACATCGGCGACGCTGTCCGTGGGCGCGGCCGTGAACGTCGCCTGCCAGTCGGTGACGTGCTCCCCGAGGAACATCGCACGTTCGACGGACGTCAGGTGGTGGAGCAGGCCGAGCAGGTTCGTGCCGGACGGCACGGCGGCGGTGCGCACCTGCGGTTCGGGCGCGCCGTCGACCTTCGCGGCGATCGAGGTGCGGAGGTAGTCGAGGAAGGCGCGCAGGACCTCGGTCTCGCTGCTTCCGGTGCGGGGCGGCGGGGTGTCGCCGCGGCGGGGTCGGGTGGTTCCGGGCACTGCGGTCTCCTTCTGGCGCGGGGCGGCCGGGTCAGGCGGTGGGGCGGTCGGGGGACTCGGGTGGACGGGGACTCCGGCCGTAGGGGGGATGAGGACTCGGGCGGTCGGGTGGACGGGGACTCCGGCCGTAGGGGGGATGAGGACTCAGGCGGTACGGCGGACGCGGGCTCCCGCGCTTCGGCGGACGAGGACTCCGGCCGTGCGGCGGACGGGGACTCAGCCGGTGCGGCGGACGAGGACGACGTGGTCGGTGACCTCGGCGGTGCTTCCGTCCGGTCCGGTCGCGATCCGGCGAGGCGCGTCGGCCCGCTCGACGGTCCAGGCGGCCGGGTCCAGACCGATCCCCGCGGCGACCTCCTGGGGGCTCGGGTACCGGAGGTCGGGGTCCTGGTTCCACGACCACGGCGCGGTCGAGCCGTGGTCGACGACGAGCAGTCGGCCGCCCGGGCGCAGCGCGTGCGCGGCCGTACGCAGGACGGTGTCGCGGTCGAGAGCGAAGTCGGTGTGCAGATAGTGGGCGCAGATCAGGTCGAAGGCGCCGGGCGGGAACGACCGGTGCAGGTCATGCCGGGCGGTGGTGACCCGGTCGCCCAGGCCGTGGGCGTGGGCGAGGGCCGCGACCCGCCCGACCGCCACGGCCGAGAGGTCGGTGGCGGTGACCCGCCACCCCTGGGCGGCGAGCCACAGGGCGTCGCCTCCGCCGCCGCATCCGAGGTCCAGGGCGTCACCGGGCGGCAGCCCCGCCACCGTCTCGGTGAGCCGGGCGTTGGGCGGGGGGACGTCCGCCGCCGTCGGCCGGGCGGCGTGGACACCGTCCCAGAACGCGGTCGCATCCGTGCTGCTCATCATGGCTCCTCACGTCTCCTTGCCTTTCCTCGCCCCTCCTGTGGAGGTGCGGATTCCAGCCTCACCCGGTGCCCTGCGGCTTGGCACGCGATCTTGCGGTTATGGCAAGACGGGCCGGAAGCCGAAAGATTGCGATGGTCAAGGCGCTGAAGGAGGTGAGAAGGGGTACTGAGAGACTGATGGACATGGAGATCATCCGCAGGAACAACGTCACCGTCACCGGCGACCCGCACGGTCGGACGGTGGTGCTGGCGCACGGCTTCGGCTGTGACCAGAACATGTGGCGGCTGATGGTCGACGCGCTGGCCCCGGACCACCGGATCGTCCTGTTCGACTACGTGGGTGCGGGCGGCTCCGACCCGTCCGCGTTCTCGGAGGACCGCTACGCCTCGCTCGACGGGTACGCCCGGGACGCCGTGGAGGTGTGCGAGGCGCTCGACCTGCGGGACGCGGTCTTCGTGGGACATTCGGTCAGCGCCATGATCGGGGTGCTGGCCGCGGCGGCGGCTCCGGAGCGGATCGGGGCGCTGGTGATGGTCGCCCCGTCCCCCCGGTACATGGACGACGACGGCTACCGGGGCGGATTCAGCAGGGAGGACATCGAGGAACTGCTGATGTCCCTGGAGTCCAACTATCTGGGCTGGTCGGCGCAGATGGCTCCGCTGATCATGGGCAACGGGGACCGGCCCGAACTGGGGGACGAACTGAGGAACAGCTTCTGCGCGACCGACCCGGACATGGCGCGTGTCTTCGCCAGGACCACGTTCCTGTCGGACTCCCGGGACGATCTGAAGGGCGTACGGGTGCCGACGCTGGTGCTGGACTGCACCCAGGACGCCATCGCTCCCCCCGAGGTGGGGAGGTACGTCCACCGGGCCATTCCGGGCTCGACGCTGGTCACCCTGGACGCGACCGGTCACTGCCCCCATCTGTCGGCTCCCGAGGCCACCCATGAGGCGATCCGGGACTTCCTGGCGGGCCTGCGATGATGAGCAGGACCGGAGGGCACCCCGATCCGCACGACGCGAGCGGCGGGACGACACCGGACGCGGCGTTCGCCGCCCTGCTGGAGGACAGCGCGGAGGATCTGTACGAGTCGGCCCCGTGCGGGTATCTCTCCACGCTGATGGACGGCACCGTCGCGAAGATCAACCGGACGCTGCTGGACTGGCTCGGTCTGGAACGCGAGGCGGTCGTGGGGCGGATGCGGTTCACCGATCTGCTGACCGTCGGCGGACGGCTCTACCACGAGACCCACTTCGCTCCGCTGCTGCGGATGCAGGGCGAGATCAGCGGCATCGCCCTGGAGATCAAGGAGAAGGGCGGGGGCCGGGTCCCGGTGCTGGTCTCCTCGGCGATCAAGCACGGTGACAGCGGTGAACCCCTCCTCATCCGCACCACGCTCTTCGACGCGCGGGACCGCCGGGCCTACGAGGAGGAACTCCTGCGGGGGCGGAACGTCGCCGAGGCGGCACGCGAGCAGGCCGAGGCCGATCGCGCCCGGCTCCAGGACGCGCTGGCCGTGCTCCAGCAGTCGCTGCTGCCCGACAGCCTTCCGCCGGTCCCGGGTGTGGAGACCGCCGCTTACTACCACACGGCCTCGCCGGACCGGCTGGGCGGAGATTTCTACGATGTCTTCCCCATCGACGGCAAGCGCTTCGGCTTCTTCCTCGGCGATGTGTGCGGGAAGGGCCCCCAAGCCGCCGCCGTTACCTCGCTGACCCGCTACACGCTGCGGGCGGCGGCCCTGCACGACCCCGACCCGGTCTCCGCGCTGAGCACCTTGAACACCGTGCTCCACGAGCGGTACGCCAGCAGTGGGGACCCGCGTTACTGCACGGCGGTCTTCGGCACCATCGAGCCCGACCCGGACCGGCGGCACGCCCTCGTCCATCTGGCGTCGGGCGGTCACCCGCCGGTCCTCGTCCTGCGCGCGGACGGCACCGCCGGGTATCTGCCCACCCCCGGCGGTCTCCTCGTCGGCATCCTGCCCGAGGCCCCATTCACCACCGCCACCGCGACCCTGGCCGCCGGGGACACCCTGCTGCTCTACACCGACGGCCTCACCGAGGCCCGTACCGGGCAGGACCGCAGCAGCCTGTACGGGGACGAGGCGCTACTCGCCTTCGCCGCCGCGCAGGCCGGCCGGTCCCCGCACGCGGTGATCCAGGCCCTGACCGGCCTCCTGCACGACCTGGGCGACGGCCTGGACGACGACACGGCGCTCCTCGCCGTCGGTGTCCCGGCCCAGTCCTCCACCGACCTCACGACCTGAAGCGCATCATGAGCCCGTTGAAGATCATCACCCGAGACACACACACTGGTCCCGTCCTGGAGATCACCGGCGAACTCGACCACTTCCACGCCCCCGAACTGCGCCGACGACTCGACACCCTCCCGCTCCGCGCGGGCCAGCGCCTCGTACTGGACCTGGCGGGCATGGACTTCTGCGACTCCAGCGGCATCAGCGCCCTGCTCACGGCCCGCAACCGCGCCCAGGCCGCCGACGCCGACATCGCCCTCGCGGCCGTGCCCGCCCGCACCCTGCGCATCCTGCACATCGTCGGCCTCGACCGGATCTTCCCGCTCTACCCGGACACCGACACCGCGATCAGTGCCTAGACGGCACCCGTCACACCCGTCACACCCGTTACCCGTCGCCCAGTGACTGGTGGGGTGCCCGGCGGTAGGCGTCGCGGTAGAGGGACGCGAAGCGGCCGGGGTGGTGGAAGCCCCAGCGGGCGGCGATCTCGGTGACCGTGGCGCCGGTGTCCGGGTCGGCGGCGACCAGGTCCCGGTGCGCCTGCGCCAGCCGTACCCGGCGGAGGTGGGCGAGCGGGGTGGTGTCCAGGTGGCGCCGGAAGGCGTATTGCAGGGCCCGTACGGTGACATGGGAGGCGGCGGCGATCTCGGCCACGGTGACCGGCTGGTCGGCGTGGTCGTCGATGTAGGTGAGGGCGCGTCGCAGGGTGGCCGGGTGGGCGTCGTTGCGGTCGGGGCCCGTCGCCTCGGTGGGTGCCGTGTGCGGGAAGGTGGCCAGGACCTGGGCGGCCAGGTGCTGTGCGGCGGTGGAGGCCACCAGCGGCTGGTCCGCGGTCGTCGGGTCGGCGAGGACGTGGTCGCGCAGATAGGCGATGGTGACGCCGAGCCGGTGACCGGCGGTGGGGGAGTGCGGCCGGTGCCCGGTCAGCCGGACCGGCCGCCCCTCATGGGTGCCGTCGGGGTCCGCGACCTGGGCGAGGAGGGCCGGGTCGAGCATGGTGATGGTGTAGCGGGCGTTGCAGATGCGTCCGGAGTAGGGCAGGTCCGGCGGGGCGAACAGGACGACGTCCCCCGGGCCGAAGTCGTCCTCGACCCCCTGGAAGGAGTGGTCGCGCACGGTGCCGTCGTGGAGGAGGCAGAGACAGATCTTGCCGAGTGGATTCACCGAGTAGCTCAACTCGAAGGTCAGGTCCAGTTCGTCCACGCTCACCGAGGGGATCCCGGTGCGGTGTACACGCAGGCGGCTGGTGTCGGGGGTACCACTGCCGATGCGCATCTTGGCGTAGGCCCGGCTGAGGAATTCCTCGGTCTTCGCCAGGTCGCCGCTGTCGAATCTGAGCGTCTCCATGAAGCCCGGATTCCCCGGCAACAGCTCATCATGTGCCCTGCGAGCTGGGGCGTTTCGTTTTCCGGATGGCGAGTGAGGTGGATGTTCGCCTGCTGGCTGGCTCCGCCGGTCCGTCGACAGCGAGCCTCGAAGGATGATCGGAGACAGGGACCCGGACCGGGTCGGAGAGCTTGAGGACGAGGTGGAGCACCTCCGTCGCGCCATGGACGCGCATGCTCTGGTCGACCAGGCGATCGGAGTGGTGGTCGCCGTGGGTCATCTCCACCCCGAGCAGGGCTGGATGGTCCTCAAGCGCATCTCGCAGCACACCAATCTGAAGCTGCGGGACGTGGCACGCGCCCTGGTGCTGTGGCCGGCGGGCGGCCCCCTGCCCGAGTCCGTACGCCGTGCGCTGCCCCACGCGATGGAGCAGGTACGGCGCCTCGACCGCGAGCCCGCCCGGAAGGCGCCCGGCGGGGAGAGACCGGGAACCGGCTCACGCCCCGCACCGAGCCGCCACGGCGACCGGGCCGCGGACGAGGACGGCTCGGCCCCCAGGCCCCCGAGGACGGTGGCAAGCTGCTCGTGTCAACCGTGACGCCCCACATGCCGCGCGCCCCGTACGCTGTGCGCCCCGCATGCCGTGACGCCCCGCATGCCGTGTGCCCCACATGCCGCCACGCCCCACATGCCGTGTGCCCCACATGCCACGCGCCCCGCATGCCCTGACGCCCCACATGCCGCCACGCCCCACATGCCACGCGCCCCGCGTCCCGCGCGCCCCACATGCCGCGCGCCCCGCAGCACGGCGGGCCCGGTGCGTGGACTCACCGAGGCCGCGGCTGATCGTGGAGCGGGGCCGCTTCCCGGTCAAGGCTGAGCGGCGGTCCTGACGTCGTGGACCTGGTCGAGATGGTTCTCGACCCAGTTCCGCAACTGCGCCAAGGGTTCCGCCACGCTGTGGCCCAGGTGCGTGAGCGCGTACTCCACGTGCAGGGGTACCGCCGGATAGACGGTCCGGTCGACGAACCCCTTCTCCTCCAGACGGCGAAGCGTACGGGTCAGCACCTTCGGGCTGACCCCCTCCAAGCGGCGTTGCAGAGCACCGAAGCGCTGCGGTCCTTCCTCCATCGCCCCGATCGCGAGCGCGGACCACTTGTTGGCCAGCAGGTCGAGCACCTCGCGGCACGGACACTGGGCCGCGTAGACATCGTGTGCGTCGTGCCGCTCCGACGTGCAACCTATGGCCACCGGCCGTCTCCCATCCCTCTGCCTGCCCTGCCTGCCCTGCCTGCCCTGCCTGCCCTGCCTGCCCTGCCTGCCCTGTCTTCCCGGTGGATTCCTGGTGTCTTCCACCTGGTCACTTCCCCCAAGGAAGTAGGCTCCCTTGCAGGTTACTACGTCTGCGAGGGTACCGTCCGGAACGCGATGGCCGGGCTGACGGCATCGCGGGGCCGCTCGCCGGCCGGGGATTCCACTGTGAGGAGACGCGGGATGAACGAGACGCTGAACAGGACCATGCCGGCGGTCGCCTACCGGCAGAGCTTGCCGGCCCAGGACGACGAGAGTCTGGTGGACGTCGAACTGCCCGTGCCGCAGCCGGGCCCGCATGACCTGCTCGTCCGCGTGGAGGCCGTCGCGGTCAACCCCGTCGACTACAAGGTGCGCCAGAACAGCGACCCGGGCGGGCAGCCCAAGGTGCTGGGCTGGGACGCGGCGGGTACGGTCGTCGCGGTCGGCGACCGGGTCGAGTTGTTCGCGGCGGGTGACGAGGTCTACTACGCCGGCGCGATCGACCGTCCCGGCAGCAACGCGCGTTTCCACGTCGTGGACGAGCGCATCGTCGGACGGAAGCCGACCACGCTCTCCTTCACCGAGGCGGCGGCTCTGCCGCTGACGTCCCTCACCGCCTGGGAGGGCCTGTTCGAGCGGCTGGGCCTGCGCCGGGACGACGGCCGGCGGGAGACCGGCACGCTGCTGGTCACCGCGGCGGCCGGCGGTGTCGGGGCGATGGTGGCGCAACTGGCCCGTGCCTTCACCGACCTGACGGTGGTCGGCACCGCGTCGCGGCCCGAGACCGGCGAGTTCGCCCGCCGGATGGGCGTCACGCATGTGGTCGACCACCACCACCCGCTGCCGCAGCAGGTGGCGCGGCTCGCGCCCGACGGCCTGGATCACATCTTCAGCACGGCCGGCACGGACCGGAACCTCCCGGCCTACGCGGACATGCTCAAGCCGTTCGGCGGGCTCGTCGCCATCGACGACTTCGGCCCGGTGGAGATCGGCCTGCTGAAGTCGAAGAGCATCTCCTTCCACTGGGAGTTGATGTTCACCCGGTCGCTGTTCCGGACGCCGGACATGGCGACGCAGCACCACATCCTCAACCAGGTCGCCGGCCTTGTGGACCGAGGTGTCCTCACCACCACGGCCACCCAGGACCTCGGCACGGTCAACGCCGCCCACCTCCGCGAGGCCCACCGAATCCTGGAATCCGGCCGTGCCATCGGCAAGATCACACTCACCGGCTTCTGAGCCGATGGCCGAAGCACCCGGCTGCGCGTCGCCGCACCCGGACCCGGATGAGGCACCGGTGAACGCCCCGCCCACCCCGTCACCCCAAGGAGACCCGCGTGTCCCCCACCCCACGCCCCCAGCAACTCATCGCCCTCGCACGGGTCAAGGCCAAGACGTCGGAGCGTGCGGCACTCCACAACGCCCTGGCCGCTCTGGTCGCTCCGTCCCGTGCCGAGGAGGGGTGCCTGGACTACACCCTGTTCGAACTGCAGGAGGAGCCGGGCACCTTCTACGTACGCGAGACCTGGGCCGACCAGGCGGCACTCGACTTCCATAGGGCCACCCCCCACTTCCAGGCATTCGCGGCCCGGTTCGGGGAACTGCTCGCGGAACCGATCCGGCTGATCCCGCTGCGCGAGGTCTGAGCCCGGCTCTGCCGTTGATGATCTCGCAGTCTCCCGCGGACGGCCGCTGCCCGTGCGCGGCAGTTCCCGCTCGCCTGCCGGGCCGGCAGGCGGCGGTGGCCGTCCGTGAAGAGGTTCACAGCCCCTTCTCCGGTGCCGCCACTCCGTCCAGCACCAGGTCCGCCAAGGCGTGGGGCAGGTCGTCGGGCAGGGGGGTCCGGGTCATGAGGACTCTGCTGTGCAGGGGGGCGATCAGGGCTTCGAGGGTGACGCGGGGGTCGGTGGTGGGGCGCAGTTCGCCTCGGGCGATGCCGCGTTCGATCATCACCGCGGCCAGTTCGATCCTCGTACGCCAGAAGCGTTCGCGGGCCTCGGCCGTCTCCGGGTCGTCCACCGTCAGCACCGCGGCCCGGGCCAGCGCGGCGCCGAGGGGGTCGGCGAGGTAGGTCGCCACCAGGGTGGCGAAGGCGCGCAGGTCCCCGCGTACGGAGCCGGTGTCCGGCACGGGGATGTGCTGGTCGCTGGCGGTGAGCATGGTGTCGACCAGGAGGTTCTCGCGGGTGCGCCAACGGCGGTAGACGGAGGTCTCGTTGACCCCGGCCCGCTGGGCGACGTCGGCGATGCTGAAGCGGGTCGTACCGCCTTCGACCAGGGCCTCCACGGCCGCGTCGAGCACCGCCTTGCGCACCCGGGCGGCCCGCCCGCCCGGCCTGCGCCGGATCTCGCTGTCACTCACGCGCCTCACCTCTCCCGCCCACTCTAAGGCAAGGATCCTTGCTTCTTGCGCCGTCATGCCCCACCGTAGCTGAAGCAAGTATTCTTGCTTTTAGCGTCACCGTGCGGTGGCGTGAGAGGAGTTCGCCATGCCCTTCACCTGGCCCCTTGACCCGCGCGACCTGTTCACGGAGCGCTATCCGCAGATGCTCGCCTTCGGTCTGCCCGCCCCGGACGTCGACGCCGTCCGGGCGGCGACCACCGACATGTGGGCCGACGCCCCGGGCGGCTGGGTGTACGAGTGGTCCCGGCTGGCCGGCCGCTACGCCGCCGCCGGCCGTCACGACCTGGCCGCCCTCGCCTACGGCAACGCCAAGTTCCCCACCCTGGCCACCGAGCCGATGCGCCGGGCCCTCGCCCACCAGGCCGAGCAGTACGGCCGGTCCGCCACCGGCTTCCCCGTCGACTTCGAGCGGCGTGTCCTGACCGTCCCCCACCGGGGCGGCACCGTCCGGGTGCCGGTGCATGTGCTCGCCGCGCCCGGACTGCCCGACGACGCCCCGGTCACCCTCGCCAGCGGTGGCGTCGACACCTGGAAGATGGACCTGCACGCCCTGTTCGTCGCCCTCGCCCTGCGCACCGGCACCCGGATCATGGCGTTCGACCTTCCCGGCACCGGTGAGACCAGCGACATCCCGATGACCCACGACGGCGGCAACGAGGTCGTGGAGGGCCTCATCGCCGAGGCCCGCGCGGTCGGCAACGGGCAGGTGGCCCACCTCGGGCTGTCCATGGGCGGCCACTACTCCGCCCGCACCGGCCTCGCCGGTACCGTGGACGCCGCCATCGACCTCGGCGGCCCTGTCGAGACCGCGTTCACCCCCGGCCGTTCCTTCGCCTTCGGCATGGAAGGCATCGTCGGCAACGCCCTCGGACTGGACGAACTCCCCAGCCCCGACCGCATGGGCGCCCGCTTCTCCGCCTTCGACCTGCGCCCCCTGCTGGACCAGGACATCAACGCCCCCATGCTGGTGATCAACGGAGCCGACGACGTCCATGTGCCCCAGCACGACACCCTGGTCTTCGAGGGCCGCCGGGACACCCGCGTCCACCTCCTGCCCGACACCGGGCACTGCGCCGTCACCAAGATGCCCGAGGTCATGGCCCTGACCTGCGACTGGCTCCAGCGGACCCTCGGCATCGACGGGGCGTCAGACCGGCGCCGACGCCGGTAATCCCCCGGTCGGATACGGGGGCCCGCTCCATGCCGCCGGGGCCGAGGACCCGGACATGATCGGGTCATGAACCTCAGCCCCTGCCGCAAGCACGCCACCGCCCTGCTCTCCGGCACGATCGCCCTCGGCACCGCCGCCGCACTGGCCGCTCCCGCCGGGGCGGCCGAGCCCGCCGGGAGCCGTCCCCCACCCCTGCGCGCCGGGGACGTCGTGGCCGTCGAGGAGGAGACCCGGGTACCCGCGAGCGAGGTGAGGGAGAGTCTGGGGCGGGCCCGGATCGACAGTTCGCGGGTCCGGTACGACGTCACCCGCTACCGCGTCCTGTACCGCACCACCGACGACACCGGCGCCCCCGTCACCGCCAGTCAACTCGTCGTCCTGCCGCACAACGGCACCCGCACCCTGCCCGTCGTCTCCTGGCTGCACGGCACCTCCGTCCACAAGGGCGAGGCCGCCTCGGTGAACCCGGACTCCGGCGACCGGCGGACCGCCCTGTTCTTCGCCTCCGCCGGGAAGGCGGTCTCCGCCCCCGACTACGTGGGGCTCGGCAAGGGCGAAGGACTGCACCCCTACGGCGATCCGGCGGCCACCGTCGCCGCCGCGGTGGACGCCCTGCGCGCCGCGCGCACCGTCGCCCGGGACGAGGGGCGGGACCTGCGGCGGGCGGTGGACATCAGCGGGTTCTCCCAGGGCGGGCCCGCGGCCATGATGGTCGGCCGGGCCCTCCAGGAGGAGCGCGCCGACCCGTACTTCCGGCCGGGCGCGCTCGCACCGGTCGGCGGCCCCTTCGAACTGAGCGCCTTCGAGGCCGCCGCGGCGAACGACGCCATCGACCGGTCCGCGATCTACCTCGCCTACTTCACCGTCGCGTGGAACCGGATGTACGGGCTCTACGACTCACCCGCCGAGGCGTTCCGCGCCCCCTACGACCAGACGGTGGAAGGGCTCTTCGACGGACTGCACACCGGCCCCGAGATCCTGCGCGAGCTTCCCGCCGCCTCGAAGGACCTGTTCACCGAGGAGTTCCTGGACCGGGTCCGCGAGCCCGGCGGCGTACTGAAGCGGAAGCTGCACGCGCTGGACCACACCTGCGACTGGCGGCCGGACGTACCCGTGCGCATCTTCCACGGCACGGGGGACCGGGACGTCACCCCCGAGCACGCCGCGTACTGCGACGACCAGTTGGCGGCGAACGGCGCCCGGCACGCACGCATCGAGGTCCCCGCCCCCGACCACAACACCTCGGTACGGAAGGCACTTCCCCTCGTCGCCGACTTCTTCGACCGCCGCGAGTCCCCCGCCGCCTGAACCCGGTCCGGACGGTGGTGACGCGGTCCCGTGTCACCGATCATCTACAGGGCGGCCCTCAGGCCGGTTTCCGATGTCCGACGACGCGGTGGAAGGAGCCGGTCGACATGGCCGAGCGGCGGAGCGTGGATTTCTGGTTCGACCCCGTGTGCCCCTACACGTGGATCACCTCGCGGTGGCTGGTGGAGGTGACCAGGGTGCGGCCGGTGACCGTCCGCTGGCGGGTGATGAGCCTGTCCGTGCTCAACGAGCACCGGGACGACCACCCGGAGGGCGAGTGGGAGGACTACATGTGGGCGCCGGTGCGGGTGTGCGCGGCGGTGGAGGAGCGGTTCGGGCAGCGGGCGCTGGGGGACCTCTTCACCGCGATGGGCACCCGCTTCCACCTGCGCGGCGACTGGGGCGACCTCACGGCGGCGCTGACGGACGCCGGGCTCCCGGAGGAACTGGCGGAGGCCGCCGGGTCCACCGCCCACGACGAGGCGATCCGCACCTCGCACGCCGAGGCCGTCGCCCTGGCCGGCACCGACATCGGCACCCCCGTGCTGGCGCTCGGCACCAGCGGTGGGGACGGGGAACGGGTCGGCTTCTTCGGGCCGGTCGTCTCGCCCGCCCCCACCGGCGAGGAGGCCGGCCGGCTCTGGGACGGCTTCGCCCTGTTGGCCACGGTTCCGGGTTTCTACGAGGTCAAGCGCACCCGGAGCGGGGAGCCCCGGTTCGACATGCCCGGCTGACACCTGGTCCGGGGACCGGCCCCGCCTCTGGGTGAGGGCGGTCCCGTCAGGCGGAGCCGCGCCACGCGCCGGTCTCGATGGCCTGGGACTCGATGAACTCCTTGAAATGCTTCAGGTCGCTCTTCGCCTGGCGCCGCACGAAGCCGAGCTTGTCGCCCACGGTGTCGGTGATGCCCTGCGGATCGTGGTCCAGTTGCAGCATGACCTTGGTGTTCTTGTCGTCGAGCCGGTGGAACGTGACCACCCCGGCCTGGCGGACCTCGCCGCCCACAGTCGTCCAGGCGACCCGCTCGTCGGGCACCTGCTCGGTGATCTCCGCGTCGAACTCGCGCTCCACGCCCTCGACCTTGGTCACCCAGTGCGTCAGCGTCGGTGTGAGCTGATCGATCCGCTGGACCGCGTCCATGAACCGGGGGAACTCCTCGAACTGGGTCCACTGGTTGTACGCGGTACGCACCGGCACAGCGACCTCGACGGATTCCTCGATCTTCGACATGCGTGCTCTCCTTCGTCGTTGCGGAAGCGGGCCGGACCACCGGGTACCCCGGCGGCGGTCCCTGACACCGGTCGGCCCGTCCCCTAAGGTCGTGTCGGAGCGGCCGGCGTACACCACGGCCGTGATGTGGGCCACAGTGAGGTTCTTGGGGGTTTGGTGCGCTTGCGGGTGGAGTTCACGACCGAGCCGTTCGACCTGGACGAGGCGCCGGCGCACGCGCTGGTGGCGCGGGAGGTGATCGAGGGCGCCGGTCTTGACGAGGTGGACGTGGGTCCTTTCGGCAATACGGCGCAGGGGCGGGCCGACGCGGTGCTGACCGCGCTGGACGCCCTGCTGCGGCGGACCCTGGAGGCCGGGGCCACCCGGGTCTCGCTCCAGGTCAACGTGGTCGCGGAGGACGAGGGGTGACCGGCGAGGACGCCTTCGTCGCGGCGGTGAAGCCGCTGGTCGACGCGATGGGCGGGACGCTGCTGCCGCCGGGCGAGGCCGGTCCGGACGATGTGGTGCTCGTGTGGGCGGGCGCGGACGCCGTGGCCGTACGGCTGCCCCAGCTCGCGGACTCCCTCGACCACATCCTCGCCGCCATGGAGCGGGCGCGGGGGATGCCGCTCGCCGAGCTGGACCGCAAGGCCAAGCAGGAGGTCGTACGGGTGCTGGAGGCGCGCGGCGCGTTCTCCGTGCGGCACGGGGTGGAGACCGTGGCGAGTGCGCTCGGCGTCAGCCGCTTCACCGTCTACAACTACCTCAACCGGGAGCGGGACGCTCCCACGTAACACACACCCCCCCGGCATACCCCCCCCTGACCAGCACGTTTCCCCATCCTCGGCGCCGCCTCCGGTTCACAGGAGGCGGCGTTTTTTGTTACCCCGAATTTTCAACAAACTGTTGACGCCGTGTTTTCCAGGGCGTTAGCTATGCGCAGCCCGTCCCGCACCAGGCCACGGAGGCTCCCGTGACGACCCCCTCCACGCCGGGCCTCGCCCGGTTCAACGCCCTTGGGGAACAGGCGGCTTCGGCCGCGCTGCGCGAGGCGTGCGCCGCCACGGCATGGACACGGCGGCTGCTCGCCGCCCGCCCCTACGCCACCGACGACGACCTGTACGCGGCGAGCGACACCGCCACGGCCGAGCTGACCGCCGACGATCTCGGCGAGGCGATGGCCGGGCACCCGCCGATCGGCCGCCCCCGGCCGGGGGACCCCGCCTCGGCGCGGGAGCAGCGCGGCATGGCCGGGGCGAGCGACGCGCTGAAGACGGAGATGCTCGAACTGAACCTCGCCTACCAGGAGAGGTTCGGGCATGTCTTCCTGATCTGCGCCACCGGCCGCACCGGTGAGCAGATGCGCGACGCTCTGAAGGAGCGGATCGGCAACGCGCCGGAGCGGGAGCGGGAGATCGTCCGCGCCGAGCTGGGGAAGATCAACCGCATACGGCTCGCCCGCCTCCTCGCCTCCGCCGAGGACTGACCAGCGAAGGACCGATCCGCATGAGCACCAGCACCACCGCCTCGGTGTCCACCCACATCCTGGACACCAGTGTCGGCCGCCCCGCCGAGGGCGTCACCGTCCGGCTCTCCGCCCGCTCCGGGCGGGACGCGGACTGGCGGGCGCTCGGCGGCTCCGTGACCGACCGGGACGGCCGGTGCAAGGATCTCCCGGCGCTGCCGGAGGGAACCACCCAGGTACGGCTCGACTTCGCCGTCGAACCGTACTTCGAGAACAAGCGAGCCGATGCGCAGCAGGACGCCCCCGCGAATCGGGACAGCGGTGCCGTGTTCTTCCCCGAGGTGACGATCACCTTCGTCGTGCGATCGGGCGAGCACTACCACGTACCGCTGCTGCTCAACCCGTTCGGCTACTCCGTTTACCGAGGGAGCTAGCAGACACATGCCCACGATCCTGGGACAGAACCAGTACGGCAAGGCCGAGAACCGAGTCGTCAAGATCACGCGGCAAGGCGCCACCCACCACATCAAGGACCTCAATGTCTCCGTCGCGCTCAGCGGGGACATGGAGGACGTCCACTACTCCGGCTCCAACGCGCATGTCCTGCCGACCGACACCACCAAGAACACGGTGTACGCGTTCGCCAAGGAGCACGGCATCGAGTCCGCCGAGCAGTTCGGCATCCATCTCGCCCGGCACTTCGTCACTTCGCAGGAGCCGATCCACCGGGCCCGGATCCGGATAGAGGAGTACGCCTGGGAGCGGATCGCCGGTTCCGGCGCCGAGGCCACCGAGGGCGCCGACGCGCCCCGGCACTCCTTCGTCCGCGCGGGCCAGGAGGTCCGGCTCACCCAGGTCACCTACGACGGTCGGACGTGGGAAGTCGTCTCCGGGCTGAAGGACCTGGTGGTGATGAACTCGACGGACTCGGAATTCTGGGGCTACGTCAAGGACAAGTACACGACCCTCCAGGAAGCCCACGACCGGATCCTCGCCACCGAGGTCTCCGCCCGCTGGCGGTTCAACTGGACCGACGACGAGCGGCCGGCCCCCGACTGGGAGGGGTCCTACGAGCAGACGAAGCGGCACCTGCTGCGGGCGTTCGCCGAGACGTACTCCCTCTCCCTCCAGCAGACGCTGTACCAGATGGGCGCCCGGATCATCGATCATCGCGACGAGATCGACGAGGTGCGCTTCTCCCTGCCCAACAAGCACCACTTCCTGGTGGACCTGGAGCCGTTCGGGCTGAAGAACGACACCGCCGACGGGGCGGTCTACTTCGCCGCCGACCGCCCCTACGGCCTGATCGAGGCCACCGTCCTGCGGGACGGCTGCGAGGCCCGGATCCCCGTGGACCTCACCACCCTCTGACCCCTGATCCCTGACCCTTCCCCCCACCACCCTCTGACCCCTGGACCTCCCCCCCCACCACCCCCTGACCCCTGACCCTTTCCCCTCCCGGGCCCCCGTGACCAAGGACGCAACATGGCAGCAGCCCAGCGCATCGTGATCGAGAACGCGGCGATCGCCACCGTCGACGCGGACGGCACCGAGTACGCCACCGGACATGTCGTCCTCGCCGGGAACCGGATCGAGGCGGTCGGCGCGGGCCCGGCGCCCGAGGGGTCGGCGGAGGTGGTCCGCCGGATCGACGCCACCGGGCACCTGGTCACCCCGGGCCTGGTCAACACCCATCACCACTTCTACCAGTGGATCACCCGGGGGCTGGCCACCGACCACAACCTCTTCGACTGGCTGGTGGCGCTGTACCCGACGTGGGCCCGGATCGACGAACCCATGGTCCGGGCGGCGGCCGAGGGGTCCCTGGCGATGATGGCGCGGGGCGGGGTCACCACCGCGATGGATCACCACTACGTCTTTCCGCGCGGCTCCGGTGACCTGTCCGGCGCGATCATCGGGGCCGCCCGGGACATGGGGGTGCGTTTCACCCTGGCCCGTGGCTCGATGGACCGGGGGGAGCGGGACGGCGGACTGCCGCCGGACTTCGCCGTCGAGTCCCTGGACGCCGCCCTCGCCGCCACCGAGGCCACCGTCCGTGCCCACCACGATGCCTCCTTCGGCGCCATGACCCAGATCGCCGTGGCGCCCTGTTCCCCGTTCTCCGTCTCCACCGAACTCATGCGCCAGGGCGCCGAGTTGGCCCGCCGCCTCGGGGTGCGCCTGCACACCCATGGTTCGGAGACGGTGGAGGAGGAGAAGTTCTGCCACGAGTTGTTCGGCATGGGGCCGACCGACTACTTCGAGTCCACGGGGTGGCTCGGCGAGGACGTGTGGATGGCCCACTGCGTCCATATGAATGACTCCGACATCACCGCCTTCGCCCGCACCCGCACCGGCGTCGCCCACTGCCCCTCCTCCAACGCCCGTCTCGCCGCCGGTATCGCCCGCGTCCCCGACCTGCTCGCCGCCGGGGTGCCGGTCGGCCTGGGCGTCGACGGCACCGCCTCCAACGAGTCCGGCGAACTCCACACCGAACTGCGCAACGCCCTGCTCATCAACCGCCTCGGCACCCACCGGGAAGCGGCCCTGACGGCCCGTCAGGCGCTGCGGCTGGGCACGTACGGCGGGGCCCAGGTGCTCGGCCGGGCCGCCGAGATCGGCTCACTGGAGCCCGGCAAGCTCGCCGACCTGGTGCTGTGGCGGCTCGACACCCTCGCCCACGCCTCCATCGCCGACCCGGTCACCGCGCTGGTGCTCGGCGCGGCGGCCCCGGTCACCGCCTCGTTCGTGGACGGCCGCCAGATCGTGGCGGACGGCCGGCTGCTCACCGCCGACGAGGACGCCATCGCCCGCGCCACCCGCGCGGAGGCCCGGCGGCTGGCCCGGATCACGGCACAGGGCTGACCCGCACGGGGCGGCCCGACGCGAAGACTCCGGCCGGGAGGGACGGCTCCCGGTCGGCTGCCGCGGACCCGAGCGGGGTCCACGGCGACCGGTCCGGGCGTGCGCACCCTTCGGGGGGCGCGCCCCGGCACCGGTGCCTGCTCCCGTCCCCGGTCCCGCACGACCACTCGCATCACCTCCCTGACACCCACGGCCCGCGCCGTGCCACCGACCGGAGGAACCGCAGTGCCTGCCGAACCCGTTCCGTCGTCCGCCCAGCCCCCCGTCCCGACGCCCCCCGTCCCGTCGCCCCCCGTCCCGTCGCCCGCCGGATCCGTCCACCCCGTGGACGAGAAGCTGCCCGCCCTGAGGATGGCGACCACCGGCCTCCAGCATGTGGCCGCCATGTACGCCGGGGTGGTCGCCCCGCCCCTGATCGTCGGCGCCGCCATCGGTCTGTCCGCCGCCGAACTGACCTTCCTGACCGGCGCCTGTCTGTTCACCGCCGGGATCGCCACCGTCCTCCAGACCATCGGGGTGTGGAAGATCGGCGCCCGGCTGCCGTTCGTCAACGGGGTCACCTTCGCCGGTGTCGCCCCGATGACGGCGATCGTCGCCACCACCGACGACAAGTCGGACGCCCTGCCCATCATCTTCGGCGCGGTCATCGTCGCCGGACTGCTGGGATTCGTCGCGGCCCCGTTCTTCAGCCGCATGGTCCGCTTCTTCCCGCCCGTGGTCACCGGTACGGTCATCACCCTGATCGGGATATCCCTGCTCCCCGTCGCCTTCGGCTGGGCGCAGGGAGCCAATCCCACGGCCGACGACTACGGTTCGGCCACCCATCTCACGCTCGCCGCCCTCACCCTTGTCGTCGTGCTGATCCTGCGCCGGTTCACCCGGGGCTTCGTCAAGCAGATCGCCGTCCTGCTGGGACTGGTCGCGGGGACGGTCCTCGCGATCCCGTTCGGCGTCACCGACTTCTCACCGGTCGCCGAGGCCGACATCATCGGCTTCCCGACCCCGTTCCACTTCGGCGCCCCCCAGTTCCAGCTCGCCGCGATCATCTCGCTGTGTGTGGTGATGGTGGTCTCCATGACCGAGTCGACCGCCGACATGCTCGCCCTCGGCGAGATCGTGGACCGCCCGGCCGACGAGAGGACCATCGCGGCCGGGCTGCGCGCCGACACCCTGGGCTCCGCGCTCAGCCCGCTGTTCAACGGGTTCATGTGCAGCGCCTTCGCCCAGAACATCGGGCTGGTCGCCATGACGAGGATCCGCAGCCGCTACGTCGTCGCCACCGGCGGCGGGTTCCTGGTGCTGATGGGCCTCTTCCCGATGGCCGCCGCCCTCATCGCGGTCGTCCCCCGACCGGTCCTCGGGGGCGCCGGGGTGGTCCTGTTCGGGTCGGTCGCCGCCAGCGGCATCCAGACCCTGGTGCGGGCCGGTCTCGACAAGGACAACAATGTCCTGATCGTCGCCGTGTCCCTGGCCGTCGGCATCATCCCCATCTCGGCGCCGGAGTTCTACCACTCCTTCCCGGAGACCGCGCGCATCATCCTGGACTCGGGGATCTCCACGGGCTGTGTCGCGGCGGTCCTGCTGAACCTGGTCTTCAACCACACCGGCCGGGGCAGCGACGCCCAGGACGTCACCCACCCCATGGAGGCCGGAGAGGAGATCAGCGAGGCCGCCCACCACCGGGCCCCGGCGGGGAAAAGCGTGCGGGCCGGGGGGCCGGTGCCGTGAGACGCTTCGCCGGAGCCGCTGTTCGGGCTCATGGAGAATGGGGGAGCGGTGAGGTTCTGGTATTCGACGGATGAGGTGCCGGTGGCGGACCGGGCGGACTGGTACCACGACGTGGTGTCGCGGACGGTGGCTCCGCATCAGCTGGTGATGACCGATCCGCCGTCGTTCCGCGCTCGTATCGGTGTCCTGGGTCTCGGGCGGATCGAGGTGTCGCGTCACCGGCACGGCGATCACCGGGCCCTGCGCACCCCGAGGCTGATCCGGCAGAGTGACCCGGAGCACTACGTCCTGGCGCTCATCAGGCGGGGCAGCAAGGGAATCTCGCAGCACCGCAACGACAACCTGGCCAAACGCGGCGACATGCTCTTCTTCGACACCTCGCACCCCTACAGCGCGGGCGGTCCCGGCCCGGATGACTCGGTCACGCTGCTGCTGTGCATACCCCGCGAACTCATCGCGCTTCCCGCGGCCCGTCTGGACGCCTCGCTCGGAAGCTGTCTCACGGTCGACCGGGGCAGCGGAGCCGTACTCCGCCGCTTCCTCACCTCCCTCGAATCCCACGGAGCCGACTGCACCACCCAGGAGGTACGCGTACTGGAGGAGTCCGCGCTGGCTCTGGCCACCGGAGTCCTGGCCCGCGAACTCGGCGCCTGGGACACCCTTCCCACCGAAACCCAGGAGAACCTCCTGCTCCAGCGTGTCGACGTATTCATCGAACGCCATATCGGCGATCCCGCTCTGGCGCCGGAGGCCATCGCAGCGCACCACGGCGTCTCCCTGCGCCTGCTGCAACGGCTCTTCCAGGGACGGGGCGAGACGATCGCCGTGTCCATCCGCCGGCGACGCCTCGCGCGCTGTCGTGCCGACCTGCTGCACACCACGCACCCTGTCCATGTGATCGCCGGGCGCTGGGGCTTCGGCAGCGCCGCCGCCTTCAGCCGCGTCTTCCGTGCCGACCAGGGGATCCCGCCTCGTGAATTCCGTCGGCGGGGAGCGTGAGTCACCCGTGGCGCGGATTGTGAAGAAAGGGTGCGCTTCTCGCCAACTCGCCCCGCTCGCGGCGGCCTAGCGTGTTCCGCGTGGTGTCCGGGGGTGCGGTGGTTCGGCTCGCTTCCCGCTCCGGGCGCCATGCGTTCGTGTGCTGGATCGACCGTCGGAGGTAGCAACGTGCCTATTCTGCAGAGAACAGCCGCTTTGGGAATCACCGGATCCGCCGTCGCCGCTCTGCTGCTCGGTACGGCTTCCCAGGCTCAAGCGGACACGGGGGTGCGCTGTGACTGGGGCTCGTACTGCATGGCTTTCTACTACAACAGCGACCTGAAAGGGTCCTACACCTACTTCATCAAGAGGGAGTACGCGAGTCTCGACGGCATCAAGTTCCTCGGCGAGGGTGCAGGGAAGGGGCAGTCGGTCAAGAACAACGCCGCCTCCGCGTGGAACGGAACCCAGTGGAAGATGCAGGTGTACTTCAACAGCAACTGGACCGGCCCGTGTGACTCCATTCCGTCCTACAAGTACGCGCCCCGGCTCAACTACACCTACAACGACAACGCGTCGTTCGCCTACGGCCGGTCCGATGCCCACTGCTGGATGTTCTGATCCCTCATGTCCCGACACCTGCCGCTCGTCGTCGTCCTGACCGCCGCCCTGCTGGCCGGCTGCTCCTCCGGGGGCGGCCAGGGCGGTGGCCCGGAATCCCGTGAGCATGGTGGCACGTCAAGGGCTCCGGCAGCCACCGAGTCCCTCAGCGGTCGGCTCCCGATGGCTAGGTACGCCTACACCTCCGCCGAGGAGGCCCTGATCCAGGCGGCTCAGGAGCGCCTGGCCCAGGAGTGCATGGCTGGTTTCGGGCTCTCGTATGATCCTCCGCCGCCCCCTGCCGCCCGTACGGTCGCCGATCGCCGCTACGGCCTGTCCAGTGCTGAGGAGGCCGCCGCCCGTGGCTACGGCCTTCCGCCGAGGCCCGGTCCGGATGTCGGGGGAACTACCGACAGGGAAGCACTGCGTGTGCTGTACGGGGAACGTGGTGCCTTCCCGCGGTCGCGGCGCCCGGAGTTCGCGGGGAAGGAGATCCCGGAGGGCGGCTGTCAAGGCTCGGCCGCGCGGAGACTGGCCGACCCTCACGACCGGCCCGAGGCGGCACGGACCGCGGCCCGCATCGCGGTCGAGAGCCACGGCGCCGCACTGGAGGAACCGGAGGTACGGGCCGCGGTGAAGAAATGGTCGTCCTGTATGGAGGAGAACGAGTACTCCTACTCCAACCCCATGGAGGCGGCCGAGGACAAGCGCTTTCACCGGGACGTGGGCACCGAGCCCTCCGACAGGGAGCGACGGACCGCTGTCGCGGATGTGCGCTGCAAGGAGAGGACCGGTCTCCTGACGGTCTGGTTCACCGCCGAGTCGCGGATCCAGCAGCGGGCCGTGGAGAGGAACGCCGCCCAGCTGGAAGAGTTGCGGTCCGCTCACCGAGACAAGACGGAGACCGCGCGGCGGATCGTCGACGGGTCCTCCGTTCCGCCCGAGTGAGCCCGGAGCCCCGAGCGATCTGCGGAGGGCCGCCGCCGAGGCCCGGGCCTCCGCTCCGAGGACGGACCTACCGGAGGACGATGTCGCGGCCCGGCCCGCCGTCGACGGTGTCCTTGCCGGGGCCGCCGCTGACCAGGTCGTCACCGCCCTCGCCGTGCAGGGAGTCGTCGCCGGGGCCGCCGAGGAGGATGTCGGGGCCGTCGCCGCCCATGGCGTGGTCGGCGCCCGGACCGGCGTACACGATGTCCGCGCCGCCGTACGCCTCGATCATGTCGTCACCCCGGCCGCCCCACAGGCGCTGGTTGCCGTCGTCCCCCATCAGGTGGTCGGTGCCGTCGCCGCCGTCCAGGACCACGCGGCCCATGACCATGTCGTCCCCCGCGTCGCCCCGCACGGTGTGCGCGGTGTGGGCGTGCAGTTGGTCGTCGCCGGGGCCGCCGCTGACCGTGGTGACCTCGGGGTCGCTGGTGGCGATCTCGTCGTCACCGTCGCCGAGGAAGATGTCGATGCGGTCCGGCCGGGAACCGCCGGTGGGCAGTTCGCAGACCACGTACGTCGGGATCCCGGGTTCGAGGTAGGCGCAGTGGTCACCGGGCTCCAGCGGGACCGAGTCCCGGAAGCCGATCCGCCGGACCTCGGGCCCGACCTCCATGGGCACCACATGGAGGTCGTTGGCCTGTCCCGCCGCTGCCTTGAACACGATCGACTGTCTGCCCCAGTCGGCGCCGACGCGGGCCTTCGCCCCGTCGGAGTCGGGGGCGGCGACCGCCGGGGCGGCGGCGACGCCGGTGGCGAGCAGACTCACGGCGACTGCGCGGGCGATGGCTTTGCGTCGGTACATGGGACCTCATCTCGACGGGGCGCTTCCATGGCCGTACTGCCGCGGACGGCGACGGAAGCGTACCCCGCCTGGTCTAGACCAAGCTAGGGTGCGGGCGGGACCGCCCCGGCCTCACACCCCCAGCGGGCCCGGCGCGGACGCCAGTTGCTTGAGCCGGCCGCCCGGGTCCGCGACCAGTCTGCGCAGCTTGAGGTCCAGGAGTCCGCCGACGCCCTCCACCTCCGCCGCCACCGTGCCGTCGGCCTTGACGATCCGCTGCACCACCTGGAACGTCTTCCCGCCGCCCCAGACGAACGCGCACGTCACCGTCACCTCGTCGCCCGCGAGCAGCTCCCTGCGGTAGCGGATCGTGGTCTCCAGCACCACCGGGCCCACCCCGGCCGACGCCAGATCGGACTGCCGGATCCCGACCGCCTCCAGCAGCGCCCAACGCGCGTGCTCCGCGTAGTTGAGATAGACGGCCTGATTCAGATGGCCCTGGACGTCGGTCTCGTAGCCGCGGACCGTCACCGGCACCGAGAACTCTTCGCTCACCGCAACTCCTTGTCATGGACAACGACTGTGTCCACCGATCCTGACATGCCGTTCACACCCGCCGCGGTGACGCCAGCAGGTACCGCAGCCGCGTCCTCGGCTCGGTGTACTCGCCCGGCTGCCACCCCGCCCGCTCCAGCGTCTCCGCACACGCCCGCAGCGCCTCCCCGTCCGGCGCCTGGACCGACACCGCGTCCGGCTGCGGCGTGTCCCCCACCCGGTACCCCGGCGACCCGGGCCCCTCGGGCCGATGCCCCGCCGCCTCCAGTGCCAGCGCCGCCGCCTGCACCAGATGCGCCCGCTCCCAGCCGCACGGCCGGTCCGTCGACCCGTCGGAATTGGTCATCCGCCGCAACTCCAGCAGGCCCTGCCACGCGCTGTGCACCTCCCGCGCCCGCGCCGGACCGCCCGGCGCGGGCTCCTCCTCCCCACCGACCCGCGCCGCGAACACCCCGGAGGGGCGCGCGGTGCCGGTCGGCGGGGTCGGGGGCGCCTCCACCGGCTCGGGGGTCTCCCGTATCCGATGTCCGGCCGGGGTCAGGAAGTACTCATGCGGCGGGCGCGGGTGCCGGAAGGCCAGGCCCCGCTTCACCAGCGCCGTGAGCTGCGCCTCCGTGGCCCGCAGCCGTCCGGTCACCGGATCGGCCGCGTCGATGACCCGCCGCTGCGCGACGGTGGGCGGTCGTGTCACAGCCCTGCACCTCCCCGAGTACGCCTTCACCCACCCCGAAGGCTACGACCCGGGTCTGACATTCCACCCCGCGATCACCGGCCGCCCGTGCTCCTGGCTCAACCGGCACACCGCCCCGGTCGCGAGCTGGAACAACGCCCCGTCCTGCGGCGGCAGCCCGAGGCGCCTCGCGGTCAGCACCCTCAGGAAATGCCCGTGGGACACCAGCACCACACAGCCCTCGTTGTTCGCCAGCGCCGCGTCCGCCTTCGCGAGCACGCGGTCCGCTCGCGCCCCGACCTGTTCCGCGCTCTCGCCGGGGTGCTCCGGCGTCCCCGGCGGCACCCCGTCCGTGAACAGGAACCAGCCGGGGCGGTCCCGTTGGATCTCCACGGTGGTGATGCCCTCGTAGGCGCCGTAGTCCCACTCCATGAGATCCGCGTCGGGCCGGGGATCCTGGAGCCCGATCAGCTCCGCGGTCTCCCTGGCCCGTTGCGAGGGGCTGACGAACGCGGCCCCGATCCGGTGCGAGCGGATCAGTGGTACGACGGCCCGCGCCTCGGCCCGGCCGCGCTCGGTCAGTGGCACGTCCGTGCGTCCGGTGTGCCGCCCTGAGCGCGACCACTCGGTCTCACCGTGCCGTACAAGAAAAAGATCACCCATGCGCCCAGGCTAGGCGTGAACCGAGAAACGCGGTCCATTCCTCACGGGTGACGGTGAGTCGGTCGCCGTCTGTGTGTTTGGAGTCGCGGACGTGGATGGTCTTGGGGGTGACGGCGACCTCTACGCAGTCATGGTCACCGTCGTCGGCACCGCTGTAGCTGCTCTTGAACCACTGCATCACCCATGCCTCCGAGCCAGGTGCGAGCCGAGGAACGCGGTCCATTGGTCGGGGGTGACGGTGAGTCGCGCGCCGTCTATGTGCTTGGAGTCGCGCACGTGGACGGTCTCGGGGGTAACGGCGACTTCGACGCACGCCGGGGCGTCAGCTCCGCTGTAGGTGCTCTTGAACCACTGCAATGTCGTCATGTCTCTCCCAGCACTCTTTCGATGAAGGCCAGTGACTCATGGGGCGTGAGGGCCTGAGCCCGGATGATCCCATAGCGGACCTCGAAGATCTGGACCTCCTTGGGCTGTGAGATCAAGCGACTGGTGAGCTGCACTTCGTTGTGTGCCACCGTGTCTCCTTCCCGCAGTCGTAGCAGGCGCAGTCCTCCGTCAAGGCCAGCATGCTCCTCGCGGTCTGTGGGCATCACCTGGATCTCAACGTTACGTCGCCGCCCTACCTCCAACAGATGTTCGAGCTGTTTTCGCATGACCGTCCTGCCCCCGATTGGCCGCCGCAAGGTGACCTCTTCCTGGACGAAGCTGAAGATGGGCACGGGCTGTTGGTCGAAGACTTGCTGTCGTGCCAGTCGCGCGGCAACGTGGCGATCGATCTCCTCGTCCGTGAACAGTGGACGACGAGCGCAGTACAGCACCCGCGCGTACTCCGGTGTCTGAAGGAGGCCATCGATAACGCCAGCGGTGTAGGCGCACAACTCCACTGCATTCTCTTCGTAATTTGCCAGATCCCGAACCTTCTTCGGATACCGAGCCTGCTCCACGTCCTTACGAAGCCCGGAGATGACCCCATCCATCCCCAGCACGCGGTCCGCCTCCGTCAGGAACTTCTCGCTCGGTGCCCGCCGTCCCCGCTCGATGGCGGACACCTGCTCCTCGCTGTAACCGACCGCCTTGCCCAACTCCGCCTGTTTGAGCCCCTTCCGTTCGCGGAAGGATTTGACGATGTTGCCGACCATCCGCAGGATCGCCGTCGACTCCTCGTCGTCCGCGTAACCCATGTCTGACACCTCCCATGTGCCAACTCGCGTGCGCCGCACTGCGTAACGCGTCCCCGCCCGGACAGTGCCGGACAACACCCGGTCAGTCACACTGTGTACGGCTGTCGTTACTGGCCACACTAAGCGTCAGTGACCACGCTGAGTGACATGAATTTCGGAATTCGTCTCCCCGCAACCCCCAGCGGAGCCCGATTCGCCCGGCATTGCGCCGTTGGGCAACTGCACGGCTGGGGCTGGACCCCCGACTCCGAGGCGAGCCGCACCGTCGCGCTGCTCGTCGCGGAACTCGCCACCAACGCCACGCGGCACGGCCGGCTGCGGGGGCGCCAGTTCCGGCTCCGGCTCACCCTCTACCCGGAGGGGCCGACCCTCCGCGTCGAGGTCACCGACGCGCGCCCGGAACGCCGTCCGCCCACCCCCGGCACCCTCCAGCCCGCCGACCCGGACTCGGACTCGGGGCGCGGGCTGCTCCTCGTAGAAGCGCTGTCCACGCACTGGGGGACGGCGGGCGGGGATCCGTACACCAAGACCGTGTGGTGTGAGATCGCGCTGAAGTGAACGCCCGCTCCCCTACTGGCGGTAACCGCTCAGGAAGCGGCCGATGCGGCCGATCGCCGCCTCCAGGTCGTCGGCGTGGGGGAGGGTGAGGATGCGGAAGTGGTCGGGCGCGGGCCAGTTGAAGCCGGTGCCCTGCACCACCTGGATCTTCTCGCGGAGCAGCAGGTCGAGAACGAACTTCTCGTCGTCGTGGATCTTGTGGACCTTGGGGTCGATACGCGGGAACGCGTACAGCGCGCCCTTGGGCTTCACGCAGGACACGCCGGGGATCTCGTTGAGCTTCTCCCACGCCACGTCGCGCTGCTGGTGGAGCCGGCCGCCGGGGGCGGTGAGGTCCAGGATGGACTGGCGTCCGCCCAGCGCGGCCTGGATGGCGTACTGGGCGGGCGCGTTGGCGCACAGCCGCATGGAGGCCAGCATCGTCAGGCCCTCCAGATAGTCCTTGGCGTGCTGGCGGGGGCCGGTCACCACCAGCCAGCCCGAGCGGAAGCCGGCCACCCGGTAGGTCTTGGAGAGGCCGCAGAAGGTGAGGACGACCAGGTCGGGGGCGAGCGCGGCGGCGGAGTGGTGGACGGCGTCGTCGTAGAGGATCTGGTCGTAGATCTCGTCCGCGAACACCATCAGGCCGTGCCGCCGGGCGAGATCGAGGATGCCCTCCACGACCTCCTTGGGATAGACCGCGCCGGTGGGGTTGTTCGGGTTGATGATGACCACGGCCCGGGTGCGGTCGGTGATCTTCGCGGCCATGTCGTCCAGGTCCGGGTACCAGTCGGCCTGCTCGTCACAGAGGTAGTGGACGGCCTTGCCGCCCGCGAGGGTGGTCACCGCGGTCCAGAGCGGGAAATCGGGGGCCGGGATCAGGACCTCGTCGCCGTCCTCCAGGAACGCCTGCACAGCCATCGACACCAGTTCAGAAACCCCGTTGCCGAGAAACACGTCGTCCACGCCGACATCGAGCCCCAGCGTCTGGTAGCGCTGGGCCACCGCGCGGCGGGCGGAGAGGACGCCCCGTGAGTCGGTGTAGCCGTGGGCCCGGGGCAGCATGCGGATCATGTCCTGCACGATCTCCTCCGGCGCCTCGAAGCCGAAGAGGGCCGGATTGCCGGTGTTCAGCCGCAGCACGCTGTGGCCCGCCTCCTCCAGCGCGTCGGCGTGCTCTATCACCGGGCCGCGGATCTCGTAGCAGACCTCGCTGAGCTTGCTCGACTGCCGGAACTCCATGTGCCCTCCAGTGACCGATGTGATGCTTGGTTTTACCAAGTGGCAGCTTGGAAAGTCCAACAACATGTCTAGACTGCGTCGCATGTCACCACGCCGAAGCTACGACCAGTACTGTTCCGCCGCCCGCGCGCTCGACGTCGTCGGCGACCGCTGGACGCTGCTGATCGTCCGTGAGCTGTTCGCCGGTCCGCGCCGCTACACCGACCTGCACGCGGACCTGCCCGGCGTGAGCACCGACGTACTCGCGTCACGGCTCAAGGACATGGAGCGGGACGGGATCGCCACCCGGCGCCGACTTCCGCCGCCGGGCGCGGCGTACGTGTATGAACTCACCCCGCGCGGGCGGCGGCTGCTGCCGGTGCTCCGGGCGCTGGGGGAGTGGGGCGCCGACGACCTGGGCGAGCGGCGGCCGACCGACGCGGTCCGCGCCCACTGGTTCGCGCTGCCGCTGCTCGGCGCCCTGGAGGGGGAGGGGCTCGTGGAGGTCCGGCTGGAGGAAGGGGACTTTCATCTCCACGTCGGCCGCGACGAGGAGGCCGTGTACGGCGACGGCCCCGCGCCCGCGGAGCCCGACGCCCGGCTGCTGCTGTCCGCCGCGACCTGCACGGCCGTGGCCCGCGGGGAGACCACCCTCGCCGACGCCGTGCGCGAGGGCCGGATCACCGTCACCGGGGACGGGACCCTGGCCAAGGCGCTGCGGGAGGGATGAGGCGACCCCTGACGGCCGCCCCGCCGATCATCCGTGGGACGGTCCGCCCTTCTTCTGCCGCTTGACGTTCTGAGCGGCCCGCCGCCGGAGTTCGTTGGGGTCGGCGGTGCGGCTGGAACCGGCGGTCGCCTGCGCGGGTGCGGCGCCCCGCGGTGTCTCTCTGGCCATCTCGGCGACGCTCGTCCCGGCCTGCTGCCCCCGGACGGGGTGCGTCCTGTCGCGCACCGGGTCGTAGTGCTGTCCCGGCTCGATGGTGATGTCGGTGGCCTGGCGCGTACCGTTCGCCACCTCGTTGAGCTGGGTCGTCAGCTGCGACTGCTCCCACTTGACGGTCTCCATGTAGAACTCCGCCGCCTGCTGCTGGTTGATGTAGCCCGACACGGGTTCCACTCCCGCCGTCGCGTACTGATCCCGCGCCTGGTTGTACGTGTCCAGCGCCGCCCGGACCGCGGGGGAGGGCCGAGTCTCCTCGGGGGGCAGCACGGCGATGCCCAGGGATTCGGCGTACTGCTTCAACTGCTCCCCGTACTCCCGTGTCGCCCCCCTCTCCTGCTCGAATCTCTCCGGGGTCCACAGCGGACGACCTGCGACCTGCTCGCAGTACGCGTGCGAATCCTGCTCTGATACTGGCATCCGCTCGGCGGTCCCTTCCCTCAGCCCGGCTGTTCCTCTGCAGGTGACAACGGGCGGACGGCGAGACCGGGTTCAGCTCCGCGGACGGTACGCCCGCAGAAAAGTCCGCACCCCCGCGACGACGAGCGGCCGTACCCGGGTGTCCTGCGTGGCGTTCGCGGAACCGAGCCGGTCCAGCGCGACTCCGAAGGTCAGCGCGATGAACTGATCGGCCGCGAGCCTGGCGTCGGGCACATCGAGCAGCCCGGCCGCGCCGAGAGCGGCGAACCGCTCGGCGAGTGCCTCGTCGGGGGTGTCGGCCATGGAGTTGTACCCCCGGTGCGGGAGGTGGCCGGACTCCGCGCGGACCAGCCGCTGAAGCGTCGCGTACTCCGCCGAGCCGAGCATGTCCGTCGAGATCCGCATCGCGAACGTCACCAGCGTGTCCTCCAGGTCCGCGGCCCCGGGCAGGTCGGCGAGCGTGTCGTCCAGAGTGCGCCGCACCGTGGTGATCAGCGAGTGGCCGACGGCGTCCACCACCGCTTGCAGCAGCGTCCGCTTGTCACCGAAGTAGTCGTAGACCGTCCGCTTGGACACCTGGGCGCGGGCGGCGACCGCGTCGACGCTCGACCGGTCGAAGCCGTCGGCGAGGAACAGGTCCCGGGCCGCGGTGAGGATGGCGGCCCGCTTGGGTGCGGAGCCCTCGCGCAGGGTCTTCGTGGTGGTCGGCATGGGTCCATCGTAGCCGTTCTACACTGCACGGTGTAGTGTAGTTTTGAGGTCGGCGGGGGGCCGCCCGAGTGCCCGCCATGACGGAACGTCCGTGTCCCCGCCGTGACGGAAAGGATGTCCATGACCATGACGACGGCTCCGCCGGTCCGCATCGGGAAGGCCGCGATCGGGGCCCTCGGCCTGCTGGCGGTCGCCACCGGTGCCCTGGAATCGGTGGTGACACCGACGCTCCCGCTGCTCCAACGTGAACTGGACCTCAGCCCCTCCGAGGGCGGATTACTCAGCATCGTCCTGCTCATCACCGGCGCGCTCGTCACCCCGGTCGCGGGCAAGTTCGGCGACCGCTACGGCGGAAAACGGGTCCTGATCCGGCTGATGGCGGTGGTCTGCGTCGGCGGCACGGTGTCCGCCCTGGCACCCAACCTGCCGGTACTGCTGCTCGGTCAGATACTCCAGGGAGCGATGGTGGGAGCGCTGCCCCTGTCGTTCATCCTGGTGCGCAAACACCTCCCCGCCGGGGAGTCGAAGGTCGCCATCGGAGTGGTCAGCGGACTGTTCGTCGGGGGCGGGATGACGGGCACGCTGTCCGCCGGACCCGTGGCCGAAGGGCTCTCCCGGCACTGGATGTTCGCGCTGCCCACCCTCGCCGTCGTCGGGGCCACCCTGCTGGTCAACCGGCTGATGCCCACCGACCCGCCGGGCCGGTCCGACGGCGGCGGCTTCGACTGGCCCGGCCTCGCCCTGCTGAGCGGGACCCTCGTCACCCTCATGCTGGTCCTCGGACTCGCGCCCGACCTCGTCTCGCAGCCCCTCGCACTCGGTGCCCTCGTCGCGACCCTGGCCGCCTTCGCCACCGGATGGGTAGCCGTCGAACGCCGCGCCGCCACACCGATGATCGATCTGCGCCTGCTGTCCCGGCCCGTGGTGTGGAAGTCCTGCGCGCTGACCTTCGTGATCTGCCTCGGCACCTCGGCGGGCGTCCACCTCGTCCCGCAACTGCTCTCGGTCTCCGGCGACGGATACGGATTCGGGGCCAGCGCCACCGAGATCGGCTTCCTCCTGCTGCCCGGCGCCGTGGCCGCGACACTGGCCGGCCCGATCAGCGGGCTCGGGGCGCGGCGCTTCGGCTCGCGTGCCGTGGTCGCCGTCGGCGTCCTCCTCATGACCACCGCCCTGACCGCCATGGCCGCCGCCCACACCGAGATCTGGCACCTCGTCATCGGCAAGATGATGATCTCCCTCGCCAACGGCCTGTGCGTCACAGCGCTGGTCACCGGCATCGCCACCTCCGTCGACCAGGGCGACACCGGCATCGCCACCAGCCTGGTCCTCGTCACCCGCGTGCTCGGCTTCGCCGTGGGCGTGCAGATCAGTGCCGCGCTCCTCACCGCCGCGACCCCCTCCGGTTCGGAGGTCCCGGCCGAATCGGGCTTCGTCACCGGCCTCGTCCTGGCCGGCGCCGTCCTCGCGCTGTCCCTGCTCGTCGTCCGCACCATGAACAAAGGAGTCAAGGAATGACCCGCACCGATCCGCACGGGGGTGTGGTCCGCGGCAGGCGGGCGCGCACCGTCCTGATCTCCGGCGCCAGTGTCGCGGGGCCCGCCCTCGCGTTCTGGCTGCACCGCCGCGGGTTCGCGGTCACGGTGGTCGAGAAGGCCCCCGCCCTCCGACCCGGCGGCTACCCCATCGACATACGCGGCACCGCGCTCGACGTCGTCCGGCGCATGGGGATCCTGCCGCGACTGCGGGAGGCGCACATCGACCTGCGCCGGCTGACCTTCCTCGACGCCGACGGCGGCGAAGTGGCCTCGCTCGACCCGCACACCGTCACCGGCGGTGCCCCGGGACACGACCTGGAGGTGCGGCGCGGCGATCTGACCGCAGCGCTCCACGCCGCCGTCCGGGACGACGTGGAGTTCCGGTTCGGCGACTCCATCGTCACCCTCGACCCGTCCGACCACGGCGTCGACGTCACCTTCCACGGCGGCGGCGAGCGGACGTTCGACCTGGTGGTCGGCGCGGACGGACTGCACTCCCGCACCCGCGCGGCCCTGTTCGGCCCCGAAGCGCGGTTCCACCGCTACCTCGGCTACTGCTTCGCCGGATTCACCGTCCGCAACACCCTCGGGCTCTCCCACGAGACCGTCCTGTGGAACACCCCGGGCCGGGCCGCCGCGCTCTACGCCCCGGGCGACTCCGGCGACGTGCACGCCCTCCTGAACTTCTCCCACCCGACCCCGCCCTTCGACGCGTTCCGCGACCCCCGGGCCCAACGGGACCTGGTCGCCGAGGTCTTCGCCGACGCGGGCTGGGAGGTGCCGGGCCTGCTCGCCGCCCTGCGCGACGCGGACGACCTGTTCTTCGACACCGTCAGCCAGATCCGTATGCCCCGCTGGTCCAGCGGCAGGGTCGCGCTGGTGGGCGACGCCGCGTACGCGCCCTCGTTCCTCACGGGGCAGGGCACCAGCCTCGCGCTGGTCGGCGCGTACATGCTCGCCGCGTCCCTCGCCGACCGCGACCACACTGCGGGCTTCGCCGCCTACGAGCACGACACCCGCCCGTTCGTGACCGCCAACCAGGACCTCGTCGGCGAGGGCGACGCCCTGCTCTTCCCGTCCACCGCGCGGGCCTTGGAACGGCGCAACGAACTGCTGCGGAGGCTCGGCGCCGGGGGTGCGGGGGTTGCGGGGGCTGGCGGGGCTACGGGGGCTGGCGGGGCCGCCGCCTCCGGGCCCGCCGGGGGGCGATCGGCCCACTCGGCCCTCACCCTGCCGGCCGGGTAGCGGTACCGGTGGCGGGGCAGACGCCGCGGGCGCGGGCCTCGGCGCTCAGGGGCAGCACCCTCCGGCCTCCCCCGCGCGGAAGGCCGGTGGGAGCCGCCTCGGCCGGAGGGCGCGGGCCGAAGGGTCGCGGAACGCGCGCCGACGCCCAGCCGCGGCAGCCCCGGTCCTTCGTGCTCCCCGGCCGGGCCGCCGTCCGCACGGCCGCGACGATCCGGGCCTGTGCCGACGCACGGCACAGGGCCGGGCACAGGCCCGGGTACAGCACAGGGCACAGGGCACAGGGCCGGGCACAGCGCTCCACGAGTGACGACCGTACCCGGCGCCGGTCCGCACGTCGGAGCTGAGGCGGTGGCGGTGGCGGTGGCGGGGCGGGGGTTCCTCACCGTGGTGGCCGGGGCAGCTCCACCCAGAGGTCGCCCGCCCGGTCCGGCGTCAGCCGCATCCAGGTCAGCGCCTTCGCCGGAATGGGGCCCCGGCGCAGCGCGTCGAGATCCGCGGTGGGCGCCAGATCCCCCACCACGGCCTCCAGCGTCGACCCCAGTACGGGCCCCGAACCCGCCGTCGCCGCCAGCGTGCCCGCCACCAGGGAGCCGAACAGCTTGCGGCGCAGGGCGTCCTGGTCGTCCGTCCGGATCCGCGCGGGCAACTCCTCCGGCACCGCGATCCCGTGCCGGGCGAGCCGGGCCGGGCTGATCCTGATGTCGGCGAGGTCGCGGTAGACGAGGCGCAGCGGGGCGCCGCTGGAGTCCAGCACGACCAGGAGGTTCTGGCCGTGCGCCTCCAGAGCCACCCCGAGGTCCAGCAGCCGCAGACCGACGGTGAGCGCGAGGCGGGCGAACCGCTCCAGCCAGGCGGACGACCCGGGCAGCGCGGTGGTGGTCAGCGCCGCCACCGGCACCACCCGCTCGCCCTGACCCGCGTACACCTCCGGCGACTCCCGCAGCACCGCCGCCAGTTCGGGCGTTCCGTCCGTCACCGCGCCCAGGGTGCGGGTGATGTGCAGCAGCCCGTCCGTCCGCTCGGCCAGCCGCTCCGCGAACGCCGACAGCACCGCCGACGAGGTCACCGACGGCACCGAGATGTCCCGCACGGACGACGTGAGCCGGGCGCTCAACGCCGTCTTGACATGCGGCCCGCCGGGCAGCGCCAGGGTCCGCAGGGACATCAGCGGATGGGCGGGGGACTCCCGGTCGTGGGGCCGCTTGAGAACATGCGCCGACTGCCAGGGGTGCACCGGGACCAGCAGCCGGCTCCCGTCCCGCAACCCGTCCGGCCAGTCACCCGCGACCAGACAGGCGTCCCCCGGCACGGGCAGCAGACCGAGCCGGACCAGCGGCCGGTGCTCGGGGGCGTACGCGAACTGCTCGGCGACCGAGAAACCGGGCCGGGCCCGGCAGTTGGGATGGTACGGATGCCCGTCCACCACCCGCTGCTCCCACTCCCAGTCCCGGGACGGCCACACCTCGGGGTCGGGCGGGGGAGCGGCGGCCCGGGAGAGGGCGAGGGAGGCCACGCTGTGCGCGATCTCCGCCGCGAACCCGTCCCCGTGCGGCACGGCGAGATCGGTCAGCAGCCGGGCGGGATCCTCGTACGCCGTGCGGTCCAGGCGCACGACCTGGACGTACGCATCCGTCGCGTACGGGTCGGGGGTGGGGCCGTGCAGACGGCGGCCGTCGGTGAGACGGAGCGTGACCCCGTCCGCGTGCTCGTCGCGGGCGCGCTCGATCCAGGGCAGCGGCTCGTGCGCCAGCGCGCGCCACAGCCGGGTCAGCACGGCCGCGCGGGCGCCGGGCAGCCCGGCCTCGAACCCGGCCACGAGGTCCGGACGGAGGGCGGCCAGCTCACCGGCGACCTCGGTCTCGGCTGCTGAGAGTGGATGCACGGGGGGTCTCCTCCGGGTGGGGGGCGGTACGGGCGGGGCTGACATGACCAGTGACGACAGAGGGATACTGATCGCACCCGCCCGAATGAACCGTAGGGAACGAGTGGACCGCGTGGATCTCATCCCCCCACCCACCGGCGCAGCCGCCACGACCCGCGCCGACGCGTACGCGCTCGCGCCGCTGCTGAACTGTCTGCTGCGGGAGGTGGCCGAGCCCTTCCCGGAAGCGGAAGCGGAGGGGGAGGGGGAAGCGGAGGGGGCGGCCGACCCGGCGGAGCGGCGGGTTCATCGGCTTGCCGCCAGTGGTCGGCTGCTGCGGGTCCGTGGTGTCCGGCGGCCCGTGGAGCCCGAGGTGCTGGTCGACGGGGCCTGGGTGCGGCTCGGGCACACGGCGCTGGTCGGACTGGTCGCCGACGAGCTGACCCGGCACACCGGAGTGGCCAATCACGAACTGCCCGCCGAGATGGGCGACAGCCGGGACGTGGTCGCCGCGCTGCTGGCCGCCCGCGCCCGGACCACGCCCCCGGCGGACCCGTATCTGCGCTCCGAACAATGCCTGCTCACCGGGCATCCGTACCACCCGGCGCCGAAGGCGCGCGGCGGCGGACCCGCCACCCGCTGGCTGCCCTACGCCCCGGAGGCGTACGCCCGCTTCCCGCTGGTGCTGCTCGGGCTGCGCGAGGACGCCGTGGCCGAGGACGGCGACACCTCCGCCCTGGACGCCCTCGGCACCGCCCCGCCCGGCTACCGGCTGCTGCCCGCCCACCCCTGGCAGCTCGACCTGGTCGCCGCCGCGCTCGCCCCCGCCTTCGCCGACGGGCGGCTCGTCCGGCTGGGCACCACACCCTTCCCGGTCCGGCCGACGGCCGCGATCCGCACGGTGCACGTCCCCGACCCCGATCTGTTCCTGAAGTTCAGCCTGGACGTCCGGATCACCAACGACATCCGGCGGCTGTGGCGGCACGACCTGCTGAAACTCCGCCGGACCGACGCCGCCGCCACCCGCGCCCTCGCCGCCGCGGACGGGGCGGGCGGGGCCGGTGGCTGGCTGAGCGACCTCGGCTACCGCACCGCCGACTTCGCCTTCGAGGAACTGGCGGTGCTGGTGCGGGAGGGGCTGAGCGAGCGGCTGCCGTCCGGCACGAGCGCGTGTCTCGCCGCCGGACTCGTGGAGGGCTTCGCGGGCAGCCCGCTCGACCGCGCCGCCGATCCGGCCCGCTGGTGGGAGGCGTATCTCGCCCAGGTGGTGCCGCCCGCGCTCACCGCCTTCGACACCCACGGCGTCGTCATCGAGGCCCACCTCCAGAACACCCTGGTCGCGTGTGCGGCCGACGGGACTCCGGTGCGCGCGCTGTACCGGGACGCCGAGGGAGTGAAACTGCTCACGGACGTGGGGCGGGCCGCCGGATGGGAGCGGCTCGTCTACTGCCTCGCGGTCAACAACCTCGTGGAGATGGCGGGGGCACTGGCCGACCGCCACCCGGGGCTCGACCCGTGGCCGGCGGTCCGCGCCGAGCTACGGCGCTCCAAGCTGCCGGAGGCCGACGCGCTGCTCAGCGCGCCCAGCCTGCCCGCCAAGACCAATCTGCTGCTGCGGTGGACCGGGGCGGACGGGGCCGACGCCCGGTACCGGCCGATGCCGAACCCGCTGCGGGAGGACTGACCCGGCCCGGGAGGACTGACCCGGCCCGGGGGCCGGGAACTCGGGAGCCACCGGTCGCGACTTCTGAAGGGGGATACCGACCGGGAGGCCGCATCATGGAAGAGCAGCGGAATCGGCGCGCACACATGCCCTCGCGGATCGGCGGGTTCCTGCTGCTGCTCGCCGCCGTCTTCGCGGTGGCGTACGGCATCGGAGCCGCCGTCGACCCGGTCGCGCCGGGGCCGGGCGGCGGCACGGCCGAGATCGACGTGGAGGAAGGCACCGATATCAGTGAGGAGCCCGGCATGTCGGATATGCCGGGCATGGGGCACTGACCTTCAGTGAGGTGCCGCTCTCCCGGCCGGGCGAGGAGGCTGCGCGGGGCTACCAGCCGACCTTGTCGCAGCCGACGTGATCGGCGGGTTCGACCTGGAGGGTGGCATGGGCCACACCGTGGCGGTCCTGGAGGACGTCACGGGCCCGGTCCAGCACGGAGTGGCCGTCGGCCTGGTCGGCGGTGACCAGATGGGCCGTGGCGACGTTCATCCCGGAGGTCAGGGTCCACAGATGCAGGTCGTGCACGTCCTGCACCCCGGGGACCGCGGCCAGGTCGTCGGCGACGGTGCCCGGGTCCATCCCGGCGGGCGCCTGCTGCCCGAGGACCGCGAACACCTCCCGGCCCAGACCGACCGCCCGCACCGCGACGAAGAGGCCGATGGCGAGGGCCACCGCGGTGTCCCACACGGGCTGCCCGGTCGCCATCACCAGCCAGCCGGCCAGGATCACCCCGACGGAACCCGCGGTGTCGGCCACCACCTCCAGATAGGCGCCCTTCACATTCAGGCTCTCTGACGCCCCGGACCGCAGCAGGAGCAGGGCGACCAGATTGACGGCCAGTCCGATGCCGCCGACGATCAGCATCGGCCCCGAGGCCACCTCCGCGTCCTCGCCGATACGGCCGACCGCCTCGAACACCACATACACGGCGACGCCCAGCATCAGCAGCACCGACAGCAGCGAGGCGAACACCTCCGCCCGGTACGAGCCGTAGGTGCGGCGGCCCGTCAGGTCGACGCGGGTGGCGATCCGGGTCGCCACCAGGGCCGCGCCCAGCGCCACCACATCGGCGGCCATGTGCCCGGCGTCCGAGAGCAGCGCGAGGGAACCCGAGATCAGCCCGTACACCAACTCGACCACGAAGTACGAGCCCACCAGCCCGAACGACACCGCGAGCCGCCATCGGTGACGGCCCCCGGCATGACCGCCTGTGCCGTGGCTGTGGCCATGTCCGTGGTGATGAGAGCCCATGACTGTGCCCCTCCCCATTCCATTCCGCCCGTGCTGCTGACCCGTCCACGGAAGAGAAGCATGGATCGATGTATAGGGCAAAGGCTGCATTGGTGACCGTTGTCATCTCCGGAAATCCTGTTTTGAAAAGGGAATTCACGGTCAGTCAATGTCATTCAATGTCAGTCAATTCAGCGTCCGGAATGCGCCACTCGGTGATTCCTCGCCGGACCCACCGCCCGCCGGTCACGGTGGCCGGAACGCGCAGGGCATGGTGGGATCATGATCGGGCTGGCCGTCCTCTTCGCCGTGCTGGGTGCCATGAGCAACGCGGCCGGTACGGCGTTCCAGCGCAAGGCCGCGGCCACCGTGTCCCGGGCCGGCGGGGTGCGGCTGATGTTCGCGCTGGTCCGGCGGCCCGCCTGGGCCGTGGGGATCGCCGGGGTCGCCGCCGCCGCGGTGTTCCAGGCACTCGCCCTGGTCAACGGCCCGATGGCGCTGGTCCAGCCGCTCTTCATCCTGGAGCTGCCCTTCGCCCTGCTGATCGCGGTCCCGCTGATGCATCGACGGCTCGACGCCGACGGCTGGTGGGCGGTGGCCGCGATGGTGGCCGGACTCGCCGTGCTGCTCGGCTCGGCGGCCCCCTCCGGCACCCAGGAGCAGGCGTCCATGCTGCGGTGGACGCCCGTGCTGATCCTCACCCTCGGGGCGATGGCCCTGGCCGTGCTGCTCTTCCGGTCCTCGTCCTCACCGCTGTTCCGGGCCGCGACCCTGGCCGCGGGCGCCGCGATCGGCAACGCGCTCACCGCGGCACTGATGAAATCGGCCACGGGGCGACTCGCCGACGCCGGACTGACCGCCTTCCTCACCACCTGGCAGACCTACGGCTTCGCCCTCGTCGGTATCGTCTCGCTGTTCCTGCTCGACAACGCGCTCCAGGCCGGCCCCCTGGTCGCCTCCCAGCCCGCGCTGACCCTCGGTGACGCCGCGGTCAGTCTGACGCTGGGTGTCGTCCTGTTCGGCGAGGCGATCCGCACCGGCTGGTGGCTGCTGCCCGAGGCGGTCGGCGCGCTGCTCGTCCTGTGGGGAGTGCTGCGGCTGACCCGGGTCGTGCCGCATCTCGTCGACGTCGTACGGTGAGGCCGTCCGTACTCACTCGGCGATGGCGGTACGCCTCGACCACCGGTAGACGGGCAGCCGCTTGTCGCCGTGGACGCTGAACTCCCCTTCGTGCACGAAGTGTTCGTAGTGGGCTCCGAACCGGTACTTGAACTTCTCCGTCAGCGACGGGGACACCTGGACGCGCTCCGCGTCCGGAATGGCGGACGGGCCACCGACCAGCAGCATTTCGAAGTTCGTCATGGCGAGAGCCTCCCGAGGCGTAGTGGGGCCACCTGTCACGTCAGGCCAGTTCGCGCCCCCGTTCAGGCCAGGTTCGCGCCCCCGTCTAAAAGAGGGCCAAAAAAACACCCACAGGGGGAGTTGTGGCGACCGCACGGCCCACGCCAGACTGGGTCCTCAACAACTGTTGAGTGGAATCATCCTGTTTGTCAGCAACTGGGAGCAGATCGTGACTTCTCCGGCTGCCGGGCCGACCGCCGGTACAGCGCCGCCCGAACCGTCGGCCACACCCCGCCGTCCCCCCAACTACCGTGTGCTGTTAGGCCCTTCGCTGCTCGGGCTCTTCCTGGTCATCGCATTCGCCGGGCTGATGATCCCCGGCCTGCGCAGCCCCGCCCCGCACGACCTGCCGCTCGGCGTGGCAGGGCCGCCCGCGGCCGTCGAGCGCCTCGGCCAGCAACTGGAGGCGGGCGCACCGGGCGCCTTCGACGTGACCGAGTACGCCGACGAGACGGCGGCCCGGGACGCGCTGCGCGACCAGGAGGTCCTGGGCGCCATCGTCATAGGGTCGCAGGGCGCGCCCGCGCTGCTCACCGCGAGCGCGGCGGGCGACGCGCCGACCCGGGCGGCGACCGCGGCCTACGAGCGGCTGACCGACGAACTGGGCACCCCGCCCAAGGTGCAGGACGTCGCGCCCTTGCCCGAGCGGGACTCCCGGGGGGTCAGCGCAGTGCTGCTGTGTGTCGCCCTGTCCGTGGGCGGACTCCTCTTCCAGGTGGGCCTGAGCCTGGCGGCGGGCGGCGAACGGGCCTCGGCCCGCCGACTGGCCTCCGTCGCGTACGCGGTGGTCGCCGGACTGATCGGCGCCCTGCTCGCGGGGCCGGTCACCGGTGCCCTCACGGGGCACTTCGCGGAGCTGCTGGGGATCGCGATCCTGCTTTCGCTGACCGTCGTCGGTGTGGTGGCGGCCTGTCAGGCGGTGCTGCGCGCGCTCGGCATCGTGGTGGGCGCGCTGCTGGTGCTGCCGCTCGGAGTCTCGTCGTCCGGTGGTGTGGTCGACCCGCACTTCCAGCCCGCCTTCTACGCGGCCGTCTCGGAGTACCTGCCCATGGGCAGCACCGTCTCGCTGCTGCGTCGGGTCCTCTACTTCGACGGCAACGCGGCCGGCGGCCCGCTGCTCACCCTGGCGCTGTGGGCGGCCGTCTCGTGGATCCTGGTGCTGGTGGTGGAGCGGTTCCGGCCGTTCCGCCCGGTGGTGGTCATCCTGCCCGCCTCCGCGGTGAGCGCCGGCGACCCGCGGACGGCCTGATGGCGGCCGAGCCCCACGGCCCCGACGCGGCACTGGAGAATCGCCGCGAGCTGATCCGGCTCGCGGCGGTCGAGCTGTTCGCGCGGCACGGCTACCGCGGTACCACGATCCGGGCCATCGCGGAACGCGCGGGCGTGGACCCGGCCCTGGTGATGTACCACTACGGCAGCAAGGAGAAGGTCTTCTCCCTGGTGATCCGCGAGGCGATGCGCGCCGAGGAACTGCTCCCCGCGCTGCCCGAACTCCTGGACGAACCCCAGGGCGACGACGGTCCCGACGGCATGCGGGGCGGTCCCGATGGCACGCCGGGCGGGCCCGGCAGCCGCCTGGTGCGGGGGTTCCTGACCCGCTGGGAGGACGCCGCGGCACGCTCCTCGCTCCTCGTGGTGTTCCGCTCCGCGATGGAACACCCCGAGGCGTCGCAGCTGTTCCGGGAGGTCGCCGGCGGGGAGTTGCTGATGCCCATCGCCCGCCGGATCCCGGCCCCCGACCCCGAACTGCGGGCCGTACTCGTGGCGTCCCTGCTCGTCGGGCTGGTCACCGGCCGCTACGTGGTACCCATCGGCCCGCTGGCCGACATGGACCTGGACGGAGTCGTGGACCTCTACGGGCCGTACGCCGACGCCATGCTTCTGGGCCGGCTGGGCACACCGCCGCCCCTGCCGTGACAGCGCCCGTCCCGGCTGTGACAGTGTCCGTCCCGACTGTGACGGCACCCGTCCCGGCCGGGACGGCATCGCACCCGTCCCGGCTGTGACGGCATCGCACCCGTCCCGGCCGGGAGGCACCGCGTCCGCTCAACGGCGCCCGGGAAGGGTTCCCTTGACCAACGCGTCCACCACCTGGCGCCGTTGCAGCTTGCCGCTCGGCGTCTTGGGCAGGGCGCCCCGGGGCACCACCTCGACCCGTGCCGGACGCAGTCCCGTCTCCGCGGAGACCGCGGCGATCACCGCCTCGCGTATCTCGGCCACCCGCTCGGCGTCGGCGTGGCTGCGGGACTCCACCACCAGGACCAGCGCCTCGGTGCTGCGCTCGGGGTCCGGGCAGCCCACGGCGGCCACCGCGTCCGCGCGCAGCCCGTCGACCGTGGCAGCCGCCGCTTCGAAGGCGTACGGGTGGTAGTTGGACCCCGCGATGATCACCACGTCCTTGATCCGGCCGGTGACGTACACCTGGCCGTTGTCCAAGAACCCCTGGTCGCCGGTGTCCAGCCAGCCGTTGTCGAGAACCTTCGCGGTCTCCTCGGGCTGGCGGTAGTAGCCCGACATCATGGAGGGGCAGCGCAGCAGGATCGTCCCCTGGCGGCGGTCCGGCAGGTCCGAGCCCGCCGCGTCCACCACCCGGATCTCGATCTCCTTCAGCGCACTGCCCGACGACACCAGTTCCTGGCGCTCGGGGTCGTCCGGCGCGGCCTCCACGACCTTGCCGTCGGCGGCCAGCCGGTCCCGGCGCACGGGCAGTGTGATCAGCGGGTCGCCCGCCACACACATGGTCGCCGCCAGGGTGATCTCCGCCATGCCGTAGCACGGCGTCATCGCCCGCTCCCGGTAGCCGTAGGGAGCCATACGCTCGGCGAACGCCCGCAGTGTGGCGGTCTGTACCACCTCGGCGCCGTTGCCCGCGAACCGCCAGCTGCTGAGGTCCAGCCCTTCGAGCTTGGCGTCGGGCACGTTCGTCGCGCACAGGCGGTAGGCGAAGTTCGGCGCCGAGGTGAAGGTGCCCCGGTAGCGGTGCATCGCCCACAGCCACCGCTCGGGACGCAGCGCGAAGGACAGCGGCGGCATACTGGCCACCGGCAGCCCGTGCAGCAGCGGGGCGATGCTCAGACCGATCAGTCCCATGTCGTGGTGGAGCGGCAGCCAGCTGACGACCAGATCGCCCGCGCGGTAGCCACGGTCACCGATCGCGGCGGCGTTGGCGAAGACCGCCTCGTGGGTCAGGGTCACGCCCCGGCTGTCGCCCGTGGTGCCGGAGGTGAACTGGATCAGCGCGAGATCACCGGGGCGCGCCCGCACCGAGCCCGGCACCAGACCGCCTTCGAACGGCGGCTCCACGATCGTCACACCCGCCTGGGCGCACGGCGCCGACACGGCGTCCCGGAACTCCGGTGACGCCACCAGGGCACGGGGCTCCGCGCGGCTGATCAGCAGCCGCAGCCGGTCCTCCCAGCGCTGCCGGCGCATGGTCGCCAGGGGCGGCTCGCACACGAAGGGGACGGCGCCCAGCAAGAAGCAGCCGTGCAGCGCCGCGTAGGCGTCGACGCCGGTGTCCATGCAGAGCCCGACCCGGTCACCGGGGCGTACCCCGTGCTCGGCCAGGGTGGTCGCCGCCGCCGCTGCCAGCTCGGTGAGTTCGGACGCGGTGAGCCGCACCGGCGCACCGGACCCCTCGACGTAGGCCAGCGGGCGGTCGGGATCCTGGTCGGCGATCTCCAGCAGGGCGGCGCCGATCGTGCCGGCGGAGGCCAGGGACGCGGGTCCCGGACGCTCCTCGGGTTCAAATCCCCTGCGGTCCGCGTGTACATCCTCGGCCGAGACGGCAACTGACATTTCCTACCCCCGAATTGACTACCGCAGAGCGGCTGAAAATAACATGGCCAATACGAGCATATGATGAGCAGAATGCGACAGGTAAGTCAAGCACGGCAATTGACGGATCGCGGCTTTAGTGGACCGCAAGTGCGTCCTTAGTCGCTCCGGTCATGATGGAGCGGCTCACATTTGCCGGACATTCTTTGGAATCCGCAGCCGAAAGAGTTCGGATCGGTATTCCCCACGCAACCTAAGGAACAACACGCCGTGTTCGCGCTCGTTTTTCCCGGCCAGGGTTCGCAGCACAAAGGCATGGGTGCGCAGCTCTTCGCCGCCTTCCCGGAACCGGTGGCGGAGGCCGACGAGATCCTCGGCTATTCCGTCGAGGAACTCTGCCGTGAGAACACCGACGGACTGCTCCAGGCCACCGAGTTCACACAGCCTGCCCTGTACGTCGTGAACGCGCTGAGCCTGCTGGCACATCGCCGGGACGGCGGGCCCGAGCCCGACTTCGTCGCCGGGCACAGCCTCGGCGAGTACAACGCGCTGCACGCGGCGGGTGTCTTCGACTTCGCCACCGGGCTGCGCCTGGTGGCCAAACGCGGCGAACTGATGGCGAGGGTGGCCGACGGAGGCATGGCCGCCGTGGTGGGCCTGACGGCCGAGCAGGTCGAGGAGGTCCTCGGCGCACCGGGTCTGGGGAACCTGTCGATCGCCAACTACAACAACCCCACCCAGATCGTGGTCGCCGGCCCCCGCGAGGACGTCGAGCGCGCGCGCTCCGCCTTCGAGGACGCCGGCGCGGGCCTCTACACGGTGCTGCGGGTCAGCGGGGCCTTCCACTCGCCGTACATGTCCGACCTGCGCGACGAGTTCGCCGACCACGTGCGGACCTTCACCCTGCGGTCGCCCGCCCTCCCCGTGATCTCCAACGTGACCGCGCGTCCCTACGACGACGACGTCGCCGGCGCGCTGATCAGCCAGCTCGACCACCCCGTGCGGTGGACGGACACCGTGCGCCACCTCCTTGCCCAGGGCGTCACCGACATCGAACCCCTTGGTCCGGGCCGGGCCCTGCGCGGTCTGATCCAGGCGACCCGGCGCGACGCGGAGCGGCCCGCCCCGCAGCCCGACGAGACAGTCGCGCCACCGAGGGACGGGGAGCTGCGCCTGCGGCGGCCCGAGCGGCAGCATGCGACCGCCGGTCCCACCGGCACCCCGCGGAAGCCGCTGCGCGAAGCGCTGCTGCGCGACCTGCGCCGCACGGTCGCCGAGGTGCTGAAGGTCGAGCCGTCCGCCGTGCGGCCCGGGGCGGAGCTGAGCACCCTCGGTCTCGACTCGATCCGGCTGATCGAGTTCGCCGAACGGCTGCGGCGGGACTACGGGATGGACCTCACCCCTTCCGTGTTCTTCGAGCACTTCACGCTGGAGGCTTTCGCGGACCACCTGCTGACGGAGCACCACGACCTGGTGAAGGCCCGCCATCCGGACACGGAACACGCCGACACGGAACACGCCGACGCGCGGCACGACGACACGCGGGACGGCGACGCGGGGGACGGCGACCCCGGGGACGACGACACGGAGCGTGGCGGCGCACGTGCGGCGGTGTCCGCCGGGCCGGGCACTTCGGCCGGCCGGGGTGCCGAGGACGAGGCCCCGTACGCCGTCGCCGTCGTCGGTGTCAGCGCGGTCCTGCCCGGCGCCGGGGACCTTGAGCAGTTCTGGCAGCGGCTGACCGCAGGAGACGAACTCGTCGGCGGCGTACCGGGCGACCGCTGGAGCGACTGGGCGGGACCGGAGCGGGCGCGCGGCGCCCACGGAGCCTTCCTCGACGAGGTCGACACCTTCGACTGCTCCTTCTTCGGCATCGCACCGCAGGAAGCGGAACTGATGGATCCGCACCAGCGGTTGTTCCTCCAGACCGTGTGGAAGGCCATCGAGGACTCCGGACGACGCCCCGGCGACCTGGCCGGCAGCCCCACGGGACTGTTCGTCGGCCTCAGTTCCATGGACTACCTGGAGGTGCTGAGCCACAGCGCCGCAGGACCCCAGGCGCACACCGCCACCGGCCTCGCCCACTCCGTGCTGCCCAACCGGGTGTCGTACCAGCTCGATCTGCGCGGCCCCAGCGAGGCCGTCGACACCGCCTGCTCCTCCTCCCTGGTCGCCGTCCACCGCGCGGTGCGCAGTCTGCGCTCCGGCGAGTGCGACCTGGCCGTCGCGGGCGGCGTGAACCTCCTCCTCAGCCCCACCCCGTTCGAATGCTTCGGCCTCGCCGGGATGCTCGCACCGGACGGGCGCTGCAAGACCTTCGACCGGTCCGCGAACGGCTACGTCCGCGGCGAGGGCGTGGTCGCGGTGGTCCTCAAACCGCTGGCCGCCGCCGAGGCCGACGGCGACCACATCCACGCCGTGATCCGGGGCAGCGCCGTGGGCCACTCGGGCCGCAGCGCCTCACTCACCGCACCCAGCCCCGACGCCCAGGCCGACGTCATCGTCGGCGCCTGGCGGGCCGCGCGGCTCGACCCGGCCACCGCGACCCACATCGAGACCCACGGCACCGGCACCAGCCTCGGCGACCCCATCGAGATCGAGGGCCTCAAGCAGGCGTTCACCCGCCTCTACCGTGACTGGGGGCACCCCGCGCCCGCCGAGCCGCACTGCTCCCTGGGCTCGGTGAAGACCGCCGTCGGCCACCTGGAGGCGGCAGCCGGGCTCGCCGGACTGGTCACCATGGTGCAGGCCCTGCGCTACCGCCGGCTCCCCGCCCTGCGCCACTTCGAAGCCCTCAATCCGTACATCCGCCTGGACGGCAGCCCGTTCCGCATCGGTGACCACGACACGACCTGGGAGACGCCGACCGCCGCGGACGGCACCGCGCTCCCGCGCCGCTGCGGAGTCAGCTCCTTCGGCTTCGGCGGCACCAACGCCCACGTCGTCCTGGAGGAGTACGTCACCGACCGGGCGGCCCCCGCCCCGGCCCCCGGCCCGCTCCTCGTCCCGCTGTCCGCCCGCACCCCCGACGTACTGCGGGAATACGCCCGGGACCTGGCCCGCCACCTCGACCGGCACGCTCCCGCCGACGGGACCCCGGACTTCGCCCTGACCGCGCTGGCCGACACCCTCCAGCTCGGCCGGGAGCCGATGCAGGCACGGCTCGCCGTGGTCGCGGCCGACGCCGACGACCTGTACGACGCGCTGGTCCGCTTCCTGGGCGGCGAGGAGCAGGGCGACACCTGGTACACCGGGCACGCCGGCGGCACCGCCGAGCTGTCCCGCGCCCTGCTCGACGGCCCCGAGGGCGCGGCCCACCTCGCCGCCCTCGTCGCCGCGGGGAAGACCGGCGCCCTCGCCCGGCTGTGGGCCGCGGGCGCCGACCTCGACTGGACGGTGCTGCGCGGCGACCGCCCGGTGCGCCGGACACCGCTGCCGACCTACCCGTTCGAACGCCGGCACTGCCGTCCGCAGGACCTCGCGCCCCAGGGCCACCCGCGTCCGGCGGTGGAAGCGGCCGGCGCCGCGGCACCGGCCGCGCCCCCGGACACGGTCTCGCCGGAAGGGATCCGCGCGCACCTGGTCCACCTGTTCGCCGAGACACTGAAGTGGCGGCCGGAGGAGATCGATCCGTCCGCCCGATTCGAGGACCTCGGCCTCAACTCACTCCTCGTGGAGAAGCTCCGCCGCCGCCTGGAGGAGCGCTACGGACCCTTCGACAGCACCACGCTGTTCACGTACAAGAGCCTGGACGCGCTGGCCCGCCATGTGACCGAACGGGTCCGCCGCACGTCCGCACCTCCGACGGTCCCCACGTCGCCCGAGGCGCCATCGCCCGCCGTGGCCCTCGCACCGCCGGAACCGGCCGCTCCCGCTCCCGCTCCGACGCCGACGCCGACGCCGACGCCGACGCCCACGCCGACTCCGGCTCCGGCCCTCCTTCGCGCCGCCTCCGGTGAGGCATACGACGGCCCCGCCGACATCGCCGTCATCGGGATCGGAGGCCGCTACCCCCACGCCCCGACCCTGGCCGACTTCTGGGAGAACCTGCGCCAGGGCAGGGACTGCGTCGGTGAGATACCGCTCGACCGGCCCGGCTACCGGCGATACGCGGAACTGGCCCAGGAGCGCTTCGGCGAGGCGTGGCCACGCTGGGGCGGATTCCTGGACGACATCGACGCGTTCGACGCGCAGTTCTTCCACATCTCGCCGCGCGACGCCCGCCTCCTCGACCCTCAGGAGCGGCTCTTCCTCACCACGGCCTGGGAGACCCTGGAGGACGCCGGATACACCCCGGCCTCCCTGGCGGACCCCCGGCTCGGCGACCGGCGCGCCTCCGTGGGCGTGTTCGCGGGAGTGACCTACAACAACTACCAGATGTTCGCCGGGAACGACCTGGACCAGGGCGTCTGGCGCATGGTCACCTCCCAGACCTTCTCCGTCGCCAACCGGATCTCGCATCTGCTCAACCTGGGCGGCCCCAGCCTCGCCCTCGACACCGCCTGCTCCTCCTCCCTCTACGCGATCCACCTGGCCTGCGCCGCGATCCGCCGCGGCGAGTGCGCCACCGCCCTCGCGGGCGGCGTGAACCTGTCGCTGCACCCCAGCAAGTACGTCATGCTCGCCGAGGCCGGGTTCCTCGCCGAGGACGGCCGCTGCCGGGCCTTCGGCGAGGGAGGCACCGGCTATGTCCCCGCCGAAGCGGTCGGCGCCGTCCTGCTCAAGCCGCTCGACCGGGCCTTGGCGGACGGCGACCGGATCCACGCCGTCATCAAGGGCTCGGCGGTCAACAGCGACGGCCGCACCTACGGCTACGGCGTGCCCAACCCGGTCGCACAGGCCGAACTCGTGCGTGCCGCCCTGCGCGACGCCCGCGTGGACGCCGGCACCATCGGCTACGTCGAGGCACACGGCACCGGCACCAGCCTCGGCGACCCCATCGAGGTACGGGGCCTCACCGAGGCGTACGCGGACGCCGCGGCCCCGCACCGGCACGGCGGACGTCCGCCGTGCGCCATCGGCTCGGTGAAGTCGCTCATCGGCCACGCCGAGGCGGCGGCCGGAATCGCCCAGGTCACGAAGGTCGTCCTCCAGATGCGGCACGGCACACTCGTGCCCTCGCTGCTCCACTCGCCGGGCCTGAACCCCCATCTCGACCTCGACAGCACCCCGTTCCGCGTGCAGCGCGAGACCGCCGCGTGGGACCGGCTCCGGCCGTCCGCCCCCGGTGGCGAGGAGTCACCGCGCCGGGCGGGGATCAGCTCGTTCGGCGCGGGAGGCGTCAACGTCCACCTCGTCCTGGAGGAAGCCCCGGCCAGGCCCCGACCGGCCGCCGTGGACCCCGGCCGTCCGCTGGTGTTCCCGCTGTCCGCCCGCACACCCGAGACCCTGCGCTCCTACGCGTCCCGCATGGCCACCTTCCTGCGCTCCCAGCAACGCACCCCGGTGGAGCGGGACGAGGACGCGGCCCGCCCGGTCGACGTCGCGCACACGCTCCAGCGGGGCAGGGAGGCCATGGAGCACCGGGCAGCGTTCACGGCCCGCACCCTCGCCGAGGCGATCGACGGCTTCGAGCGGGTGGCCGACGGTCAGAACCTTCCCGCAGGCGTCCACATCGGCCGCCGTCCCGGCCGCTCGGGCAGCGCACCGGCCGTACCGGCCGTACCTGCCGACGCCACGCCCGAGGAGACCGCCGCCCGGTGGGCCGAGGGCGCCGACACCGACTGGGCGGCCACGCCCACCGGCGGACGACGGACGTCCCTGCCGACGTACCCGTTCTCCCCCGAGCGGTACTGGCTGGAGCCGACCGGCGGCACCGGCCCGGCACATCCCGGCCCCGTAAGCGAACCGCGCGCCGACGCCTCCGACGACACGGACCTGCGAGCCGTGCTCGGCGCCGTGCCCCGCAGCGAACGGCACACCACCCTGGCCACCCACATGCAGCGGGAACTCGGTGTCCTGCTCCAGTTCCCGCCGGACAGCCCCCCGGACCGGCAACGCGGCTTCTTCGAACTGGGCCTGGACTCCGTGATGGCCGTCCGGCTCGGCAACCTCCTGGAGGAGTCGCTGGGGCTGGTCCTCTACGCCGGCGTCGTCTTCGACTACCCCTGCATCGACGATCTCGCCGGCCATCTGCTGGACCAGCTCGAACTCGACCAGCCCCACCCGGCCGCACCCACTTCCGCCGTACCCACTTCCACCGCCCTCCCGGACGGCGCCACGGCACCGCAGGTCGTCCACTACACCGCCGGCTGGGAACGGGCCGACGCGCCCCTCGGGCCCGGCGACTGGCTCACCCGCCCGGTCCTGGTCTTCGACACCGACGGATCCCTCACCGAACGCGTCCGACGGCACCACCGCAATGCCGCCGAGGTGATCGGCGTACGTCCCGGCGGGCGGTACACGGCGTCCGGCACCGAGCGGACGGTCCGGGCCGGATCCCCCGATGACCACGCGGACCTGCTCACCGGCCTGGACACACCTCCCGCCACCGTCCTGCACGCCTGGACCGATCCGCGCACCGCGCTGACGTCGGTGTTCCACCTCAGCCAGGCCCTGCTGCGGGGCGGTCTGCACCAGCCGGTACGCCTGCTCCGCCTGCACACCGCCACCGGTGGACCGGCCGACGCGCTCGCGGAAGCCTTCGGCGGCTTCGCCCGCTCCGTCGAGCACGAGAACCCGCGCCTCGTCCAGCAGGCCGTGACCGTGCACTCCGCGCACACTGCGGACACTGCGGGGGGCCATCCGGCGGACGCGCTTCTCGCCGCCTGCCTCGCCGAACTGGCCGCCGGGACCCGCTCCGAGGCCGAGGTCCGGCACAACGACCAAGGGCGCTGGGCGCGCAGGCTCCGGGAGGTGCCCGCCCACCCGCTCGCACCCGCCGCCGACACCGTCCGCCCCGGCACGACCTGGGTGATCACGGGCGGAGCCGGTGGACTCGGCCTGCTCTTCGCCGGGCACCTGGCCCGCCGGGCCCGCGTCAACCTGCTCCTCGTCGGCCGCTCCGAGCTGACCGACGACCGCAGGACAGCCCTGGAGGACCTCCGGGCGCTCGGCAGCGACGTCCGGTACGAACGCGCCGACGTCGCCGACCGGGCCGACGTGGACCGGCTGCTCGCCCTCGCCCGGGAGCGGTGGGGCGCCGTGCACGGCGTCATCCACTCCGCCGGTGTGCTGCGCGACGGGCTGCTGCCGAACAAGACCGCCGACGAGATCGACACCGTGCTCGCGGGCAAGGTCGACGGAGCCGTCCACCTGGACGAGGCGACCCGCGACGACGACCTCGACGTCTTCATGGTGTTCTCCTCACTCGCCGCGCTCGCCGGCAATCCCGGCCAGGCCGACTACGCCTTCGCCAGCCGTTTCCTGAACGCCTTCAGCCGCGCCCGCGAGGAGAAGCGGGCCGCGGGGGAGCGGTCCGGCGCGAGCATCGCCCTGGTGTGGCCGTTCTGGCGCGAGGGCGGCATGCGGGTCGACGCGGCGACCGAGGGCTTCGTACGCCGCAGGCTGGGCCTGACCCCGCTGGACAACGCCGTCGGTGTCGCCGCGTTCGACGCGGCACTGCGGCACGCGAGGCCCGAGTTCGGGGTCGTACACGCCGAACGGGCCAAGCTGGAACGGCTGTTGCGCATCGAACCGCCCGAGCACACCGAACCGCCCGAGCAGGGCGAACCTTCGGCGCGCACCGACCGGCCGGAACCGAAGGCGGACGGTGCCTCGGCGGTGGACGGTGTCCCGGCGGCGGACGGTGCCTCGGCGGTGGCGGCCGAACTGGAGCACCTCCTGGCCGAACTGGAGCTGTAGACGTGCGGTGCGAGCACCTGTGCCGGACGTCCGCGACGGAGCCGGCCGCGGGGGCGTCCGGCGCAACACTGGGGGAGAGGAACCACCATGACCGATGACGCCCTGCTGAGGCGTTCCCTGGACGCCGTGCGCGCACTGCGGGAGCAGGTCGGGCAGTTGCGCGCCCGGACCGAGGAGCCCATCGCGGTGGTCGGCATGGGCTGCCGCTTCCCCGGCGGCGCGGACAGCCCCGACCGATTCTGGGACCTGCTGCGCGCGGGCCGCGACGGCACCATGGACGTCCCCGCCGACCGCTGGCCCGCCGACCACTGGTACTCGCCGAACCGCAGCACCCCCGGCACCTCCTCCACCCGACGCGGCGGCTTCCTCGCCGAGGGCGTGCACGCCTTCGACGCGTCGTTCTTCGGCGTCACGGACGCCGAGGCCCACGAGATGGACCCGCAGCACCGGTTGCTGCTGGAGGCGAGCTGGCAGGCCCTCGAACACGCCGGCCTGCTCTCCGGCACCCGGGCAGAACAACGGGTCGGCGTCTTCGTCGGCATCTCCGGCTCCGAGAACGCCCTGCGGCCCCGCCCCCTGCGGGACACCGGACCGTACACCGCCACCGGCTCCGCGATCAGCGTCGCCGCGGGCCGGGTCGCGCACACCCTCGGGCTGCGCGGCCCCACCCTCGCGGTGGACACGGCGTGCTCCTCGTCGCTGCTCGCCGTGCACCTCGCGGTCGAGAGCCTGCGCCGCGGCGAGTGCACGGCGGCCGTGGCCGGCGGGGTCAGCGCGATGATGTCACCCGCCGTCATGGTCGCCCTCAGCCGGATGGAGGCCCTGGCCGAGGACGGGCACTGCAAGGTCTTCGACGCCGCGGCCGACGGCTACGCGCGGGCGGAGGGCTGCGGCATGGTCGCGCTCATGCGCGCCGGGGACGCCGCGGCCGTACGTGCCCCCGTCCTCGCCCTCATCAGGGGATCGGCCGTGAACCACGACGGACGCACCAGCGGTCTGACCGTCCCCAACGGCAGGGCGCAGCGCGAACTGATCACCCAGGCCCTGAAGACGGCCCGGACCGCACCGCACGACGTCGACTACCTGGAGGCGCACGGCACGGGCACCCCGCTGGGCGACCCCATCGAGGTGCGGGCCGCCGCCGACGTCCTGTGCGCCGGCCGGCCGGCCGGGGCCCCGCTGCGCATCGGTGCCGTCAAGTCCAATGTCGGGCACCTGGAGGCGGCGGCCGGAGTGGCGGGCCTGATCAAAACGGTCCTCGCCCTGCGGCACGGCGAGATCCCGGGCAACCTGCACCTGCGCACCCCCAATCCGCGGCTCGGCGTCGAGCGGCTGCCGGTGGTCCTCAACGACCGGACGACGTCCTGGCCCGATCATCCCGACGGCCGGCCGCGCACCGCGGGCGTCAGCTCCTTCGGCTTCAGCGGCACCAACGTGCACGTCGTCGTCGCCGAACCCCCGGCCACGCCCGCCCGCGAGAGCGGCCCCGAGCGCCCCGCCCACGTGCTGGCCCTGTCGGCCCGCGACCCCGAGGGCCTGCGCGCCGCCGCCGCCCGCCTCGGCGACTGGCTGGCCCGCCACCCCGACGCACCGCTGGCGGACGTCTGCCACACCACCACCGCCCGCCGCGCGCACTTCGCGCACCGCGCCGCCTTCGTGACCGCCTCGCGCGGCGACCTCACCGCCCGGCTGGCCGGCCTCGCCGCGGGCGAGGTCCGTGAGGCGTCCGGCGGCGGCAGGCGGCTCTCCGCCTCCGACGCGGTCGGCGCCCGCGACCGAGCCCCCGCGCGACCGGTCGCCTTCCTGCTCGACGCCACCGCGGACCGGGCGGACCGCATCGTCGCGGCCCTGCACCCCACCCACCCCGGCTTCCGTGCCCACTACGACGCGTGCGCCGCCGAGCTGGCCACCGCGGCGGGCGCCGCACCGGACGCCCCCGGGTGCCCCGGCACCGGCCTCGCCGCCGACGTGCGGACCGTCGCCTGCCAGGTCGCCCTGGTGCGTACGCTCACGGACTGGGGCGTCGTACCCGGCGCCGTGGCCGGCGGGAACGCTCCCGGCGACCTCGCGGCCGGCCTGCTGGCCGACGCCCTCGGCGGCCGTGACGCGGGCCTGCTGCTCGGCGCCCGGTACACCGCCGCGCCCACCGCCGCGACCCTGCCCCGGCGGGCCCCGGCCCTGCGTCTGCTGCACGGCCCGCAGGCCGGCGAGGTGACCGCCGACCAGGCCGCCGACCCGGCGTTCTGGTCCCGGCCCGGGACCGGCACCTCCCCGCGGGCGGCGGCCGGAGCGCTCGCCCCGCACGGCTACGACACCCTGGTCCACATCGGCGGCACACCGGCACAGGACGACTCGGACGGCATACGGCGACTGCCCGGCCACGACATCTGGCGGGAACTCCTCGACAGCCTGGCCCAGCGCCACCTGGCGGGCGACGACGTCGACTGGGCCGCCTTCGACGACGGCTACGACCGGGCCCGGCTCGACCTCCCCGGCCAGACCTTCCGGCGCCGCGCGTACGGCACCACACCCGCCGGGCCGGACACCCCGGCGGCACCCGGCACCGGCGCACCGGTCGGCACCCTGGGGCTGCGGACGGTGCCCTCGCCGCTGGAGCAGCGGCAGTTCACCGCCCTGGTGAGCCGCGCGCTGCTGCCCGAGGTCGCCGACACCGCGGGCGTCGTCCACATCGGCTACTACCAGGACATGCTCGCGTCGGCGACACGTGCCGGGGACGGACTGCGGCTGTCCGGCGTCACCTTCGAGCAGGCGCTCACGCTCTCCGGCAGCCGCGAACGCGCCCTGCACCTCGTCGTCGGCCCACCCGAAGGCGACGGCTGGTCGACGTTCTCGGTACACAGCCTGGCCGTCGACCCACCGGACCCGACCACCGCCACCGCCACCACCGCCTCCGCCACCGGCGACCCCGCCTCCGCCACCGGCGACCCCGCCTCCGCCACCGGCGACCCTGCCTCCGCCGCCGGCGAACCGGCCCTCTGGCGTCGGCACGCCGGAGGCCGGGTGCGGTCCGGGCCGACCGGCCAGGACCCTGCCACCGGCCCCGAGCCGCTCGGCCCCGAGCCGCTCACCGAGCAGACGCGCGCGGACATCATGAGGCGCTGCGCCGTACGCATCGACGGCGCCGAGTTCTACCGCCGCCTCAGCGAGCGCGGAGTCCCGTACGGCCCATCGGTCGAGTGGGTCACCGAGGTGTGGCTCGGCGACGGCGAGGTCCTGGCCCGGCTCCGCGCCCCGTCACCCGCCGAGACGCAGGGCGGGCCCGGCCGGCCCGCTCCCGAACTGCCGGTGCCGCCGGGCGTCCTGGACGCCTGCGCCCCGCTCTACGCGCTCGCCGCGGAGGGGGACCTGCACGAGCGTGACCTCTACATGGTGGCCGGCTTCGGCGAGGCCGGTTTCGACGCTCCCGCCGACGGCCCCCTGTGGTGCCACGTACGGCTGACCGCACCCGCCACCCGCGACACCCTGGTCGGCGACCATGTGCTGTGCGCGGAGGACGGCCGCACGGTCGGCTGGGCCCGCGCCACCGAGATCCGGGTCATCGGCGCCGGTGGCCCCACCCCGGACGCCCCGCTCACCGACGCGGCGGCCGACGCGACCCGTGCGCGCTGGCGTGGCCCGGCCGGTCACGCCGCCCTGCGGTCCCGGCTCGCGCGGATGGTGGGGGAACTGCTGCATCTGCCGCCCGACGACGTCCCGTTCGGTGAATCCCTCGCGGACGCCGGTCTCGACTCGCTCGCCGCCCTGGAGCTGCGTCGGCTGGTCCAGACGGAGGCCGCGGTCGATCTCCCGGCCGACCTGCTCATCGCCGGACCCACCCTCGGCGAGATCCTGGACCGGGTCACCGCGTCCGTCGAGGGGCACACCGCGACCGCGCCCCGGCGCGCCTACGACACGGACAGCGCCCGGTGGCTCCCGGCCACCCCGCGCGACGACCGCGCCGTACGGCTCTTCTGCCTCCCCTACGGCGGCCGTGGTGCCTCGCTGTACCGGGACTGGGCGGTCGCCGCGGACTCCGGGCTCGACGTGTGCCCGATACAGCTGCCCGGCCGCGAGGAACGAGGCGACGAACGCCCCCTCGATGCCGTGGAGGAGGCGGTGGAGGCCGTCGCGCAGGCCGTCGAGCCCTACGCGGACCGGCCCTTCGCCCTGTACGGACACAGCATGGGCGCCCTGCTCGCCTACCGGCTGGCGCACCGGCTCGGCCCCAAGTACGGGGAGTCGCTGCGTCACCTCTTCGTCAGCGCGTTCAGCGCGCCGACGGGGCGGGAGAACCCGCTCGGCGCGCGGCTGCGGTCGGCCACCCGCAGTCTGGGCTTCACCGGCATGCCCGACCACGAGGACCTGATGCGGCTGCGCCGCGCGGAGCCGGAACGCTATCTCGACGCGCTGCGCGAGGAACTGGGCGACGATCTGGCCGGTATGGCGGAGGTCGCCCTGGACGGCGCCGGGTACGCGGACCTCCGCATCGTCGAGAGCTACCGCCACGACCTGACGGAGCCCTTGCTGGACGTGCCGGTGACGGCCTTCCACGGCGCCGCCGACCCGGTGGTGTCCGAGGCGGAGGCGAGGGCCTGGCAGACGCTGACCGGCGGGGCTTTCGAACTGCTGGTCCTGCCCGGCGACCACTACTTCGTCCACGGCGACCAGAGCGGCCCCAGGGTCCTGGCGGAACTGACGCAGCGGCTGCGCCTCCCGCACGGGTCACACGGGCCGCACGGGTCACACGGGCCGCACGGGTCACACGGGCCGACGCCGAGCTGACCAGGCCGAGACGCCGCTCGGGCGGGCGGAGCCGTGGTGGCTCCGCCCGCCCGAGTGACGTCGGGGAGACGCGTCATGCCGTGTGCGGGAGTTCCAGCCGTTCGTCGGCGATCAGGATGGCCTGCTGCAGATCGCGCAGCGCCCGGCACGGTTCCAGGCCCAGTTCCTTGTTGAGCCGGCTCCTGGCCTGCTGGTAGGTGCGCAGCGCGTCGGCCTGCCGTTCCGAGCGGAGCAGGGCGAGCATGAGCTGACGGTAGAACGTCTCGCGCAGCGGGTGCTCGGACGTCAGGGAGGCCAGCCGGCCCACGAGTTCGCGGTGCAGCCCGAGACTGAGCTGAGCCTCGATGAGCAACTCGACGCACTCCAGCCGGGTCTCCTCCAGCCAGGTGGCGAAACCCTCGATGACCGGCCCGTCGCACAGATCGCCCAGAGCCGGGCCGCGCCACAGGGACAGCCCCGTCTCGAAGGCCGCCACAGCACTCTCCGGCCGGCCGTCCTTGAGGTGCCGGCGCCCCTGATGGAGCAGCTCCTGGAACCGGGCGACGTCGAACTGGTCGTCGCCCAGGTGGAAGAGGTACCCCGGCGGCCTGGTCAGTATCGGATTGTGCCGACTGCCGGGCTGCGCGAGGAACTTGCGGAGCTGGGAGATGTACACGTGAATGCCCGCGGTGGCCCGGCGTGGAGGGTTGTCCCCCCAGATTTCGGCGATCGCCTCGTCGATGGAGACCACCTGTCGGGCGCGGATGAGCAGAAGGACCAGGAGCACCTGCATTTTCCTGGCACTGACGAACTTGCTGCCCCGGCTGTCGGTCACTCGAACCGGTCCGAGAATGTCGTATCGCACGAACTCAACCCCCGTGAAAAATATGCTGTGTCCGCTGCTGTTCCTTTACCGGAACCATGTTCATGTGCTACTGCTGGCGACCTCCGAGTGGTGGGCCGGCTGTTGTTCCGTTGCGCGTGCAGGTTATGAGGAATCAGAGGGCCCTCGAAAGCCCCTAACCCCCCTAAAAATCCCCTAAGAATAGCTTCAAAACCGCTGGTCACGGGCAGGGGAATGGCATTGTTGGGCGGGCTGATCGGGCTACCGGAGTCCTCGGTTCTGCGGGGCGGTCGCGGGGGGTGCGGCGCGAGGGGGCGACCGGGCCGTCGGTGACGCCGGGTCCCGTCGAGGAGCGGAGCGGGGCTCCTCCCGGCCACGAGTTTTCGCAGATTTCACAACATCATGGAAGTTTGATATGTTGTGACAGTGACGAACTCTATTGCCGTAGCAGGCTTAGTGAAGACGTTCGGCCAGGTTCGGGCCCTCGACGGCCTGGACCTGACGGTCGAGCAGGGTCAGGTGCATGGCCTCCTGGGGCCCAACGGCGCCGGCAAGTCCACGACCATCCGGGTGCTGCTCGGCCTGCTGCGGGCCGACGCCGGTGAGGTGCGGCTGCTGGACGGCGACCCCTGGCAGGAGGCAGTGGACCTGCACCGCCGGCTCGCCTACGTCCCGGGCGACGTGAACCTCTGGCCGAATCTCTCCGGCGGCGAGTCGATCGACCTGATCGGCAGGCTGCGCGGCGGCATCGACAAGCAGCGCCGCGACGAGTTGCTGGAGCGCTTCAAACTCGACCCGTCGAAACGGTTCCGCACCTACTCCAAGGGAAACCGGCAGAAGGTCGCCCTCGTCGCCGCGCTCGCGTCGGACGTGGAGCTGTTCATCTTCGACGAGCCCACCTCCGGCCTCGACCCGCTCATGGAGTCGGTCTTCCAGAGCTGTGTGCTCGACCTGAAGCGGGCCGGCGCGACCGTGCTGCTGTCCAGCCACATCCTCGCCGAGGCAGAGGCCCTGTGCGACCGCGTCAGCATCATCCGCGAGGGCCGGACCGTCGAGTCCGGCTCCATGAAGGAACTGCGCCACCTCACCCGTGTCTCGGTCACCGTCCAGACCGAGCGCGAATTGACCGGCCTGGACCGGTTCGAAGGAGTCCACGACGTGCACTCCGGCGCCGACGGGCTCAGCTTCACCGTGGACAGCGGCAAGGTCGGTGCCGTGATCAGCCACGCGGCCGACTTCGGCATCGTGTCACTCACCAGCACCCCGCCCACCCTGGAAGAGCTGTTCATGCGGCACTACGGCGACGAGGTGCACGCCCAGCGCGAACCGGCCGGAGCACGGCGATGAGCCGCTACTTCGCCGGCACCGGCGATCTCCTGCGGCTCGCCCTGCGCAGGGACCGGATCCAGCTGCCCCTGTGGATCCTCGGCCTGACCCTTGTCCAGACGGCCACCGCGTCGAGCATCAGTGGCCTGTACGAGACCGACAAGGACCGGATCGCCGCCCAGATCAGCGCCGCCGACAACCCGGCCTCGCTGGTGTTCAGCGGCCTGGTCTCGGGCGCCAGCGAGGGCGCCACCGCGATGACACAGTCGTTGCTGCTCGTACTCGTGGCCGCCGGTCTGATGAGTATCCTCGCCGTCATCCGCCACACCCGCCAGAACGAGGAGCTGGGCCGCTCCGAGCTGATCGGCTCCACCGCCGTGGGCCGGCACGCGGCCCTCACCGCGGCCCTGCTGCTCGCCGTCCTGGCCAACGTGGCGCTCGCCGTCGTGAGCGCCCTCGGACTGTCCTCGGCGGGGCTCCCCCTGGGCTCCTCCTTCGCGGCCGGCGCCGCGATCGGCGCGGTCGGGGTCTCCTTCGCCGGCGTCGCCGCGATCACCGCCCAGATCTGGGAGAGCGCCCGCGCCGCCAACGGCGCCGCGGCAGCCGCGCTCGGTGTGGCGTTCATGCTGCGCGCCGTCGGCGATGTGGCCGGGCGCACCACCGACGGCGGACTGCGCGTCGAGAGCGCCTGGCCCTCCTGGCTCTCCCCGATCGGCTGGGGCCAGCAACTGCGCCCCTTCGACGAGGACCAGTGGTGGGTGCTCGCCCTGCCCCTGGCCGCGTTCGTCGTCCAGGTCGGTGTGGCGTTCGGCCTGACCCGCATCCGCGATGTCGGCATGGGCATGCGCGCGGTCCAGCCCCGCCCGCCCGAGGCCACCCCCGCCCTGCTCAGCCCGACCGGTCTCGCCTGGTTCCTGCACCGCGGCTCGCTGGCCGGCTGGGCCGTCGGCGTGTCCGTCATGAGCTTCGCCTTCGGAATCGTCGGCGACGAGATCAACGACTTGATCGGCGACAGCGAGCGCACCGCCGAGATCATCCAGCAACTCGGCGGCACCGGCTCCCTGCTGGACGCCTACCTCTCCGCCACCATCGGCCTGATGGGCCTCGCGGTCGCCGGCTTCGCCGTCCAGTCCCTGAACCGGATGCGCAACGAGGAGACCAGCGGCGGAATGGAAACGGTGCTGTCCACGGCGACCAGCCGGTTCGGCTGGATGACGGGCCATCTGGTCGTCACGCTCGCCGGAGTCACCGTACTCATGCTGCTCACCGGGATCAGCGCCGCCGTCGGCTACGGCCTCGCCACCGGCGACATGGGAGCGGAGTTCGGCTCCCTCGTCGGGGCCGCGCTGGTACGTCTGCCGGCCGTGCTGGTCCTCGCGTCGTTCGCGGTCCTCGCCTTCGGCTCCCTGCCCCGGCTCGCGGTCAGTCTGCCCTGGGCGGTGTTCGCGGTGTGCCTGCTGATCAGCCAGATCGGCTCGACCCTGGACCTGCCGCAGGCGGTGCTCGACCTCTCACCGTTCAGCCATGTGCCCGGGCTGCCGGGCGGCGAGTTCACCCTCACTCCCCTGCTGGTCCTGCTGGTGATCACGGCGGTGTTCACCGCCGCGGGCACCGCCCTGTTCCGCCGCCGCGATGTGGCCCTTCAGTGACATCCCCCGACTGAGGGCCGGCCGCGACGGCACCAGCCGTCACCGGGACCACGGCATTCCCCCGACGCGGTCCCGGTGACGGCTCTTCATGCGCGGCGCACCGCCCACTCGCGCGGCGCACCGCCCACGCACGCCAGCGCACCGCCCACGCACGCCAGCGCACCGCCCACCCACGGCAGCGCACCGCCCACCCGCGCGGCGAACCGCCCACCCACGGCAGCACACCGCCCACCTACGCCAGCGCACCGCGCGCGGACCCGCTCAGGACGGCGCAGCGCCGTCCCGCATCGCCAGCAGTGATCCGAACGTCCACCGCACGGTCTCCTGGACATGTGCCGGAGCCCCGTGCACGTCGTCGAACTCGTTGAAGCTCAGCCGCCGTACATGCCGGCGCAGGAGCGCCGTATCGCCCGGAGGGACGATCTCGTCGCGCGAACTGGCCGAGTAGCAGACCGGAATGTCCAGGGCGGACAGCTCCTGCGGCGTCAGCGCCCAGTCGGCCAGCACCGTACCCAGTGCCGTGCCGTCGCCCGGCCCGACGCCCGTCAGACGAGCCAGCGTGTCCCGGGTGACACGCGGCAGCCGACGCTGCCAGTCGCCGTCCGTGAAGAAGACCCCGACCGGCGCCCCGGACGTCACGATCCCGCACAACCGCGGGTCCTGCCCGGCCCAACGCAGCGCCAGATGGCCCCCGAAGCTGTTCGCGAGGGCGTAGGTGCGGGAGACGTCCGCGCGGTCCGCGACCGCGTCCAGCACGGCCGGCAGCATCCGCCAGCTCTCCCGGTCGTACACGAGGGTGTTCTCACCCACACCCGGCAGCTCCGTCACCACCACCGCCATCCCCAGCTGGGCCGCTTGCAGCACCACCGGGGCCCACTGCTCCTTCACGCTGACGATCCCACCCGTCACCAGCAGCAGCGGCTTCGGCTCCGCGGCCGACAGACCGCCCGCCCAGCAGGCCAGTTCACCACCGGGCAGCTTCACCCGCACCCGCTCGATGTCCGGGTGCGGCGCCCGCCACCGGTCGAACACCGACCGGGCCTGCTCGTACGCCGCATGCCGCGCCGGACCGTCGACGAACGGGAAGCGGGCCATGGCCGAGCACAGGAAGGCCGGCAGCAGCTCACCGGACGCGGCCAGCGCGGCGGCCGTCGCCGACCACTCCACCGCCCACGACCCCGGCGCGCCGTCCTCGTCGTTGGTGACGCGCTCCAGCACCCCCTCGTACAACGCGGGCGGCAGGTGCAGTGCCCGGGCGTGGACGAGCGTGAACTCCTTCAGTTCGGAGACGTCGTTCATGGTGTTCCCTCCCGCTTCCAGTGCGCCGTCAGGTCCAGATGACCGGGCACCGCCGTGATCCGCCGCAGCGTGTGACGGAACACGACGGACCCGTCCTCGGCGTGGCCGGACGGTGCGAAGCCGTTGCGTGGATAGAAGTCCTTGACCTTGCCGTTCTTGGCGGACGGCGTATAGCGCGCCTCGACCGCTTCGGCGCCGGCGGCGCGGGCGTGCTCCAGCAGCGCGGCCAGACAGCCCTGCTCGATGCCCCGGGCGAAGACCCGGCAGCTGAGCAGGAAGTTCTCGATGTGCCACACCGGTCCGCCGGTCCGTACGAACACCGCCCCCACCAGCCCGTTGTCCCCGAAGCGGTCACCGCAGCGGAGGGCGAGGACCAGGTGCTCCGGCGAGCCGGCCAGGGCGCGGATCTCGTCCTGCTGGAGCCTGCGGGTCGTCAGGTTGAACTGGTTGGTGCGCTGGGTGAGCTGGGCGAGGCGGGCGGTGTCGGGCGCGCCCGCCGCGCTCAGTTCGACGCGCACCTCCAGCTCGCGCAGGTAGTCGTCCAGCGAGGCGAAGGAGTCGAGGAAGTCCTTGCGGACCAACTCCTCGCGGTAGCGCGCCGGGCGCCGTACGTCGTCCTCGGTGACGTCCCGCACGTCGAACCAGCCGTCGGCGAGCACCCGTTCGGTGTGCAGCGCCGGATCGCCGTCCAGGTGCAGCACGGTCACCTCGGGCAGCTCCCGGGCGACCAGACCGCACTCGTAGGCGCTGTCGTCCACGAACACCAGACTGTCCAGGCCGAGATTGAGGTCTTCGGCGAGGGCCCGCAGATTCCCGTGCTTGGGCTCCCAGTTGGCCACCACCCGCACGAAGTCGTCCTCGCGCAGCGTCATCTCCGGGTGCTCGCGCAGCACCTGCCGTACCGGCTCCAGATCGTTCTTGCTGACCGCGGCCAGCAGCACACCCCGCGAGGCGAGTTGTGCCAGCGCGCGTTGCAGACGCCGGAAGGCCCGGCCCCGGCGACCACCGGCGACCTCGATGCCCTCCGGGCCGTCGTCGCCCAGCACCCCGCCCCACAACGTGCCGTCCAGGTCAACGGCCAGCACCTTCTTCGCCCGGCCGGACCGGCCGCGCACCAGATGCCCCAGCTCCCGGGCGAGAGCGGCGGTGAGCTCGGGGGTGTACGGCGTCCCCGTGTACGCCGCCAGACGGGCGTCGCCCAGCGCGGCCGGACCGGTGAGCAACTGGTCCAGGTCGAGCACGACAAGCCCCGGATGCTCCTCCATCAGCCCCAGCAGGCGGGCGTTCCCCTCCCGCCACAGCGCGCCCAGCCGGGCTCGCGAGCGGTGGTCCGCCAACTGCGCGGGAAACTCACGGGGCAGCGGCAGCGTGGTGTACACGAGCGTGCCCGATCCCGCGGAGGCATGGGTGGCGGCGAGTCTGTCCAGCAGCCGCACCTTCTCGGCGAGCACCCGCGCCACGTCCTCGGGGCGCCACGGCCGGGGAACCTCGTCGAACACCACGTCGGCGTCCAGCACACACACGACCAGATCGCCGCCCGCCGCGTACACCTCGCTCGCCGGGTCGGCCAGGTCGAACAGCCAGCCGCCGAAATCGGCGACGTGCGGGCGCAGCAGCAGCCCGTGCCGGGCCAACTGCGCCGTCAGCGGCGGGACGAGACCCGCCACCGTCCCGTGCCCGGTGACCGCGACCGACACGACCGGCTGCTCCGGGTGCCGGGCGAGCACCTCGTCCACGGACAGCCGCGTCAACAACCGTCCCGCACGCTGTAGTTCGTCATCACCGAGCCCACGCAGCAGGGCCGGCAGCCGCCGGTACTCGGCGAGCAGCCGGCCGGACCGGTGCAGGTCGGCCACGGGGTCGGCGGCGGGCGGGGGAGCGGGGGCGGTGGACACGGATCACACCCTCCAGGCGAGGCTTCGCGGGCATCCGCCCGGGGGCGCGACACCGCACACCCGGGCGGGCGCCCCAGCCTCACCGCGCCCGCTTGGCGCCACCTTGCCGCCGCCTAAAGCAGCCGCCCCGCCCTCGCCCCCCCCCCGCCTAAAGCAGTCGCCCCGCCCACGGCCCCCCGCCTAAAGCAGCCGCCCCGCCCACGGCCCCCCCGCCTGCTCAGGACCCGTCGTCCGGAGCCGCACCCTGTGACTCGCGCCAGCGGACCATGAGCTTGGGCACCTCGCCCCGGATGAACTCGAAGAACCGCCGCGTCTCGTCCAGCCGCGCGGCCCCCGGGCTCTCACCGCCGAGCGCGGAGATCCCGTCGGCGAGATTGTCCTCCAGCCGCAGGAACACCTCGTCGCGACGGGCGAACATCTCGTACCACATACCGTCCACGACCCGGTAGTGATCATGCCGCTGCCCCGGCTCACGCTGCCGCTCCACCAGCCCCAGCTGCATCAGATAACGCACCGCCTGCGACACCGCGGCCCGGCTGATCCTCAGCTGCCCCGCCAGCTCCACGGCGGTCAGCCCGTCCTTGGAGATGAGAACGGCCACGAACACCCGCGCCGCCATCCGTGGAAAGCCCAGCCCCGCCATGCTGAGGGCGAACTGCTCGATGAAGCGGCTCACCGCCAGGTCCTGGCCGGTGTCCTGCTGAGCGTCGTCCGGGGCGACCGCCATCCGCGCATCCCTCCGCGTCATGTGTACCGATGTGCCGTACGCCTGCGAGATGGCCGAACGCACCGGGACTGCTGTTCACTGTTTCATGAAAACCATATATCACCGGGCGTCGAAAGCGGTTTCCCCCACACACGCGTCGGCGCCCCGACCCCAGAACAGGGCCGCGGCGCCGACACACACGGGGCGGAACGGTACAGCCGTACCAGGACCGGTCAGTCCGCCTCCAGAGCGAAACCCGACTTGATCCACTTACTGGACTCGATCGCGACCCCGACAGCCCGATCCCCCGGAGCCAGCCGCGACAACAGCCGCTCCAACTGGAAGAACACCAGCGCGTTCCCGTTGTTGCCGGTCTCCTCCACGCAGGACACCTCCCGCGCCTCCGGCACCCCCATCCGCTCCCGGATCCGCGCCGTCATCCGACCCGACAACTGCGGCGGCAGCACATACGACAGATCGGCGGGCTTCCACTCCAGTCCGTCCAGCAACTCCTCCGCCGACTCGGCGGCCAGCACGGGAACCGCCTCCTCGATCGCCTTGTAGTCCTCACTCACCGGAGGACCGTCGAAACGCCGGCTCGCCCCGTACCAGTCCAGCGTCTGCCCCGGCTCCCGCCCCAGACCGACCAGCCGCGTGAACACCGCCCGCAACACCGGACCCGGCGACGGCTCCGTGGTGAGCACCAGCGCACCCGCCCCGTCCCCGAACAGCACCAGATTCACCAACTGCGCCGGCGGCAGCGCCGCCGCGTCCATGTCCGGGTCCACCAGCTTCGCAGACACATCACCGCCCAGCACCAGCGCCGTACGATGCCCCCCGGACAACAACAGCGACGCCGCAAGCGACAGCGCCTGCACCGCGCCCGAACACCCCGACTGCAACTGGTACGTGGGCACCTGATCGATACCCAACCGGTCCGCGATCACATTCACCGTCGTCGGCATCAGCATGTCCGGCATGGCCGTGCCCATCACCATCACATCGACGTCCGACGGCTCCAGACCCGCCGCGGCCAACGCCCGCCGCCCCGCCGTCTCCCCCAGATCCGCCAGCGAGAACCGCGGCTCACCCGACTCCAGATCCACCGCGAGATGCCGGAACCGCGTACCGATGAACGCCTCCGCCCACTGCTCCCACGCCGGACCCAGACCCATCCTGCGCCCCAGCGTCGCGTTGTCGATCCGCGGGCCCGGCACCGCCGTACCCACCGCCGCGACCCGCAGCACCGAAGACCCGTTCAGAACCAGCACCGCGCCCCACCTCCCCGCCCGACGACAACCGCGACGACCGCCACCGGCCCGCACCCCGACCGCACCGCGACCGCCCGGCACCCAGCCACCACCGGCCCCCTCACCACGTCACCGGAAGCCGCTGCGCGGCATACATCGTCGCCTGCGAACGCAGCGGCACCTCATCCGCGTCCACCGCCAGCCGCAGCCCCGGGAACCTCCGGAACAGCGCCGCATACGCGATCCGCATCTCCACCCGCGCCAACTGCTGCCCGATGCACTGATGAATACCAAAACTGAACGCCATGTGCCCGGAGGTGGAACGCCCCACATCCAGCCGGTCCGGATCCTCGAACCGCTCCGGATCACGGTTGACCGCCGCGAGCGACACCGTCACCCCGTCACCGGCCTTGATCAGCCTGCCCTCCAGCTCCACATCCTCCAACGCCGTACGCGGTACCCCGAACTGAGCGATCGTCAGATACCGCATCAACTCCTCCACGGCATTGCCGAACAGCTCCGGATCCTCCCGCAGCCGCGCCAGCTCATCGGGATGCCGCAACAGCGCGTACGTACCCAGCGACAGCATGCTCGCCGTCGTCTCGTGCCCCGCCATCAGCAGCAGCATCCCGACCCCGGTCAGCTCGGCGTCGTCCAGCTCACCACTGGCGATCAGACCACTCAGCAGATCATCCGCGGGCTCCTTGTGCTTGAGCTGCACCAACTCATGGATCAACCCGTAGATCGCCCCGAAAGCCGCCGCCACCTCCTCGTGGGACGACCCGATCCGCATCACCGTCGTCGAATGATCCTGGAACCGAGGCCGCTCACTGTACGGAACACCCAGCAACTCACAGATCACCAGCGAAGGAATCGGTAGCGCGAACGACGGCACCAGATCCGTCGGCGGCCCCTGCCGCTCCATCGCGTCCAGATGCTCCTCCGTGACCTGCGCGATCCGCGGCTCCAGCGCCTTCATCTGCCGCACCGTGAACTGCCCGGTCAGCAACCGCCGGTACTTCGTGTGATCCGGCGGGTCCATGTGCATGAAGAAACCCGGCGGCACCGTCTCCCACGGCCGACCCCCCGACGGCAACTCGAACGGCACCTTCTTCAAGTCACCGCGCGCACTGAACCGCTGATCGCTGAGCACCTTCCGGGCCGCGGCATGACTGGTCACCAGCCAGCCCACATGCCCGTCCGGATACAGCAGCGGACTCACCGGCTCCTCCTCCCGCAGCCGACCCAGCTCCTCGGGCGGATCCAGCGGGCGCGTGCGCTCGGTCGGCAACCGCCGCGGCGGCGTGGACAGCGTCTCCGACATCTCGCGTTCCCCTCTCGGCCTGCCCCCGCGACCGGCGAATCCGGCACGGCGGGCGGACGGAACCGGCAGGTGACACAACACCAGGGCACGCCGGACCGCCCCGCACCACGACGGTGAAGCACGGAACACAACGCCCCGCCCAACCCCGCCACGCCCGACCCACACACGTCGGCGCACCCTCGTACGCCCACGCCGCGCCCGGAGAGAACCGCTGTGCGACGGCGGCGCCGACCACACCGGTCCACGCCTTTTCGCCCAGCCTCCGACAGCCCGCTTAAGCCGCCCTTGCCTCCACTTAACGCGCCCGCGGCCCGCCCACCTACCGGCCCTCACCCCGGGCAGCCCCCGCACCGAAGCGGATGACCTGCCCCGGACACGAACGCTCCGCCTCCTCCACCGCGTCCCAGTCCTCCACCGACGGATGCCGCTCCAGCACCACCACCTGACCCGTACGCTCCTCCTGGTCGAAGACACCGGGCGCCAGCAGCGCACACATGCCCGACGCCACACACCGGCTCACATCGACTCCGACCTGCATGGACGAATCCCGCACGAGAGCACCCTTCCGGACTCGGACCTGCCGAACAGGCCCGTAGCGTAAGCCCTTCGACCATCCCCCACGAAGCCGCGAAAGACTTTAGAAACCGGCAAGTCACCCCCAAGCCGCGCCCCGCAAGGTGAGCCGGGCGGCATACGTCGACCGCCCGGTACCGGACCATGAGAAAGGGCGGATCGGGGATGGCCGAAGCAACACCACACGCGCGAGAGGCAGTGCACGCCGTAGTGCTCGGCGGCGGCCTCGCCGGCACTCTGGCCGCCGGCGCCCTGCGCCACCACGTCGACAAGGTGACCGTCGTCGAACGCGACACCTACCCCGACCGACCGGAACCCCGCAAAGGCGTCCCCCAGAGCCATCACGCACACATCCTCTGGTCCGGCGGAGCCGAAGCCATCGAAGCCCTGCTCCCCGGCACCCTCGACGGCCTGCGTGACGCGGGGACCCACCGCATCGGCGTCAAACAGGACATGCTCCTCTACAGCGCCTACGGCTGGCAGCACCGCTTCCCCGCCTCCCACTACGCCCTCACCTGTAGCCGCCCCCTGCTCGACCGGACCGTACGGGACGCCGTACTGAGCGACCCACGTGTCGACGTCATGCAGGGCACCGAGGCACACGACCTGACCGGCGACCGCGAACGCGTCACCGGCGCCCGCGTCCGCACCCAGGACGGCACCACCCGCGAACTCCCCGCCGACCTCGTCGTGGACGCCACCGGCCGCGGCTCACGCCTCAAGCACTGGCTGAGCGGGCTGGGCCTGCCACCCGTCACCGAGGAAAGCGTCGACACGGGACTCACCTACGCCACCCGCGTGTTCCGCGCCCCCGCCGACGCCCCGAGGCCCTTCCCCGTCGTCAGCGTCTACGCCGACCACCGCACCGGCCGCCCAGGCCGCAACGGCCTGCTCCTCCCCATCGAGGACGGCCGGTGGATCATCACACTCTCCGGCACCCGAGGCGGCGAACCCACCACGGACGAGAACCGCTTCAGCGAGTTCGCGCGCACCCTGCGGCACCCCCTGATCGCCGACCTGATCGACGCCGCCGAACCCCTCACCCCCGTCCGCACGACCCGCAGCACCCTCAACCGCCGACTCCACCTCGACCGGCTGACCCGCCACCCCGAGGGACTCGTGGCACTTGGCGACTGCGTGGTCTCCCTCAACCCCATCCACGGACACGGCATGAGCGTCGCGGCCCGCTCCGCCCACGCCCTGGAGACCACACTGCGCCGCGCCGGCGGCCTCAAACCGGGACTGGCCCGAACCGCCCAGCAGGCCATCGCCGCCGCCACCGACGCACCATGGCTGCTCTCCGCCTCCCAGGACCTGTGCTACCCCGACAACCGGGCCGACGTCAGCGACCCGCGCCTGACCACCCAGGCCGCCCGACGCCAGGGCTTCGCCGACCTCGTGACCAGCGCGTCACTGGTGAACCAGCGGGTGTGCGACGCCCTCACCGCCGTCACCACCCTGACCGCACCCCTCGCCCACCTGGAAACCGCCGAATTCCTCACCGCCCTGCGCCAGGGCCCCGCACGGCCGCCGCTGAGCGGGCCGCCACTGAGCGCGGAAGAGGCAGCGGTACTGCGAAAGACGCAGTAGCGAGCCTTCCCCCCTCCCTCCTGCCCGCCGCCCACAGCCCCCTCATTCCATCGACAGCGCCCAAGTTTCCATCGACAGCGCCCAAGACGAACCGCCCCGGTGCCCTCTCGGCACCGGGGCGGTTCGTCTTGGGGGAGGGACGCCGGTTCAGCGACCGCCGGACGGGGCGCTGTCCACACCGTCGGCCCGACCCAGCCGACGGTCGATGAAGTCGAAGATCTCCTCGGTCGAAGACTCCTGGATCCGGTCGCCCACGTCCGCGGCCTCGGTCTCGGCCGGCCGCGCGTCGTTCCAGTTCGACAACAGCGTCTGAAGCCGCAGGGTGATCCTGGCCCGCTCCTCGTGGTCGGGAGTCAGCTGCTGCAACTCCGCCTCCAGCGTGTTCAGTTCCTCGATCACCCGCAGTGAGGAACTCCCGGACGCCGGCACCAGATCCTGAAGGATCCGACCGGCGAGGGCCTCCGGGGTGGGGTGATCGAAGATGAGGGTGGCAGGGAGGCGCTGGGCGGTTGCATGGGTGAGCCGGTTGCGCAGCTCGACGGCGGTGAGGGAGTCGAACCCCAAGTCCTTGAAGGGCTGCTGGGGATCCACGCTGTCGGCCCTGCCGTGGCCGAGGACGGCCGCGACGTGTGTGCGGACCAGATCGAGGACCAGGCGGTGCCTGTCAGCCGGGTCCGGCAGCGCGCTCAGCCGCTCCACGAGTGCGGAGCCGTGGCCGGTACCGGTGGCGGCGGTGCGTCGTCGGGTGGGGTGTGGTGTGAGGTCGCGTAGGAGTGAAGGGGTGGTTTGGGTGGTTTGGGTGGTGCGGAGTGTGTGGGGGGTGAGGGGGAGGCAGAGGTGGTGGGGTTGGCCGGTGGTGAGTGAGGTGTCGAGGAGGTGGAGTGCGTGGCTGGTCTCCAGGGCTTGTGCGCCGTGGGTGACCTTGCGGACTTCGGTGTGGCTGAGGTGGCCGGTCAGTTTGGTGGTGTGTTTCCAGTAGCCCCAGGCGAGGCTGGTGGCGGGTTGGCCGTGGTGGTGGCGGTGGTGGGCGAGGGCG